>JAGTRX010000003.1 GCA_018262285.1 Pseudomonadota bacterium
CGCTGTGGCCATTGACGCTGTCGGCGGTTTCGGTCTTTGCGGAGGATCACCTCCGACCATCAACGGGCAAGTCATCAGCGCCCTGTTTCCAGACGGGGGGGCTACTTCTGGAGCAGTCAAGGCCGATTTGTTGGCCGCGTTTCTCAGCGTAACTCCGCCAGCTGGGCCACCAGCCGCCGGTTCGCTGGGAGGAGCCACCAATTTACCAGCGGGCACGACTCTAGGCGCCTTGACCGGGAGCGCGCTCGTACATGGAGACAATTTGTTTGTTCCTGGCGTTTACCAGTCCCTGACGTCAATTTTGATCACGGATGATCTGACGCTTGACGCCCAGAACAACCCGGACGCTGTCTTTGTCTTCCAGTCGAGCAGTTCAATTGGCACAGCGGACGGCGCCGCCACGCCTGGGGTACATCCACGTATCCTCTTGATCAATGGTGCCAAGGCTTCCAATGTCTATTGGCAGGCCGGCACTTCAGCGACGCTTGGGACATTCTCTGAGTTCCAGGGCAACATTCTTGCCTCGGCGAGCATCACGATGAAGACCGGTGCAACCTCCTGCGGCAGATTGTTGGCAGGAGCGTTTGTAGCCGGTGCATTTGTATTTGATTCAAACGTCGTTTCGGTGCCAGGCAATGTCAATGCGCCCGCCTCTTGCCAATAGGATAGTTTGAGGCATTTATCCAAAGGGCCGGCAGAATCATTTCTGCCGGCCCTTATTGGTTAATCAATTCAGAGATAACCGACCGAAATCGCGCACTCGCTTCCGCCATTGGGGCAAAGCGAGCGGAACAGGGGCATGACGCGGGAAGTATCGGCATCTGGCGAGAGACGAACATGGCCATTCATTTTGAACGGCAATCCGGTACGCCAGTTGCCTTGTCCATCCAGTATCAGTGCGCCGTCACGGGTTGCCAGTTCGCCATCGAGTGAAGAGCCATTGCCACGGATACTGATCTGGTAAGTGCCTGCTTCTCTGCCCTGGAGCAGCGTGGCCCGCTCCCAGTCGATGACGATTGCCCCATCAAAGCGGCTGATCCCCTGTGCTTTATTTTGCTTGAAATTTTCTGAGCGAATCCTCAGATTTCCGCCAGGATCAAGGGCCATCAGGGATGGCGACAAGGTAGACAAAACTGCTGCCGGAAGCACTACGTCGATTTGGTGCAGTTCAATCGTCTGCGGGCTCGCCATCAACAGTGCCTGACCTTGCGCACCATCGAGTTCCTGGCTAATGGAAATCTGCAATGTTGCCAACAAGAGATGGACTGGCGAGATTTTCCAGGAAACCATTCCCAATGGCCGCGCAGCCCCTTGCACCTGGAAGGACAAGCGCCCCTGACCTGCCCATAGGGTGCCGCTGCTTTCGTGCAAAGACAGTTGCCCGTCACTTTGTTGCCGCAACAGGGTATTGACCAGCGCGGCCGGCAGAAATATCAGCAGACCCAGCAAATAGGCCGCAGCAAATAAAGCGAACAGGCGCTTTTTCATTCCGCTGCATTGCCCGGCAATGCCAGGGTGAGATCAATCACCGCCATGCCGGGGCTACCGGTTCGATTCACCTTTGCCGAAACAACGCTCAAATGATGTTGCTTCTGCGCTTTGTCCAGCCAAAGCAGAAAAGTGTCAAAGTCGGCGTTATCCAGAGTCAGGTGAAGCCGTCCCTGAGCGTCAGCTTGAATCTTTTGGTCATCGGGAGCCAGTCCGGATTGCGCCAGGCTGTTGCGAATTTCACTGGCAACAACTGCCGGGTCTGCAGCAGGCAGCGTCTTGCTAACAGCCTGGCGTGCCGTGTTGGCCAAAACCTGCATCTGCGCCAGATTGGCACGCAATCTGGGTAAATCGCGATCCAGCTGGCGTTGCATCGATAACCAGGGCGCAATGACAAACAAGCCAAGCAGAATCACCCCCAGCGCCAGTGCGCCGGCAAGAATCATCTTCTGTTCGCGATTTTGGAGTTCTGCCCAGCGCGCATGGCAATTAGCGTTAAATCGATGGATGGCGTTCATGATGAAATACTCAGTCGAATGCGAGCCAGATTACCGCTGGCTGGCAGATTTTCCCATTTGGCCAGAAGGCCGGCCGCAGCAACATCGGCCTTGAGTTTGGCCTGCCAAGCCGCATCTGGAGCGGAAAGTTCCAGCACCAAGGTGCCGGATTCATAGCGCAGGGTTTCAATGCGCCCGGAAATTTCCTTGCCTAAAGTCGCGCTGACGGTTGCAAGCAGGGGCAAAAAGTCGCTGCGAGTCGTCATCCCGGCGTTTCGGCTCAGACGATCGACGTTCTGGTGCATCTGCAGCATCGGGTCAAGAATCACCGTGGTTTGCGGAAAGGCGGACCGCAATTGCGCTTCGATTTCGACGTTGAGGCGGCTCTTTTCCATAACGCCAAGGCCGGTGATGACCAGCAGCGCAGCGATGTTCAGTGCCACGATGCCTGCCGCCAGCCAGAGGGTGGGTTTGAGCCGACGCAGCAGGTTTCTTCCCCGTCCTGGTGGAGAATAGGCGCCACGCGCCAGATCGAGGCTGTCCTCTGGAATGGGCTCAGTCCAGTTCCAAATACCCCGCAGGTGCACCGGAACATCGAGCAAAACCGCCCAGCGCTTGCAATTCGGCGGACTGACGCCATCCTCGCAATAGACCTGAATTTCTTCCGGACTTGCCCCTTTCTTCAGTGCCAGCATCAGTACCGTCGGTGGCATTCCCTCCCCGGCCTGATCGAGAAGGAAGCCCTGCAACAGGCCGGTTCTGACGAATCCACCCCCCGATTTGAGAACGACGATCCAATGGCCCTCTGTCCAATTGGACAACAGGATTTCCGGCACGATGCGGGTCGGTTTGATCTGTTTTTCGGCCAGACGGGCGATGATGCCGGCGAGCCAGGCATGTTCCACCGCACACAGCGGCAGACGGCCATGATCGACCGGGTCACCCTTGACGATGTGCACGCGCTCAACTTCCTGAGCCAGAAAGGGTTCAGCCAACCAGGGCAGGTTATCGTCGGAAAGACGGGCACGCTGTTCGGCGCTGATCGTGGCCGGGATGAGCAGTACACGCTCGGCCGCAAGGATAAGTTCGACATCGCCGTCATTATCGCTGGCCACCAACTGCAATTCACTGCCCTGGGACGTTATCCGGTTGTCCTCATCCAGGCGCGCCCACTGGATTCGGCTGCCTTCGGCCGCAGGTACGAATATCCGCAAGCTGCTCATAACTCTCTCCTCCAGACAATACTTGGCCTGGACGCACCTTCCCGATTGACGAGGGCAGCAAGCCCCGCTTTCGTCTCTCCGGTTTTTGCGAAGCCAGTCACCATAAAAAAATTGCTGCCGACACTCAGATCCCTGGCGTCAAACCTCAGATCACCACGGGGAAGCCGGGCTTGTAATTCGGCCAGGGTATTGAATGGCGCATTGTCGCGGCTATTGGCCAAGGCTTGCGCTTCACCTGTGGTCAAGCCGGGGATGACGGCGGCCAGAACCTTGGGTGGCGCCGTGTTGATATTAACCGGCGTCGGGCGCGGCAATACCGTGACTAAAGGACTCAGTCTGGCAATGATCTCAGCGTCAAAACCGCTGACCCGTGCCAGGTTCGCCAGTTCGGTCAACGGGCGATTGGCGACCCGATACGGTGGAATCTGTTTGAGGTACTCGCCATCCTCGGCACTGCCGGAAGTGCCGATTTCGCTATCGTCGTCCATCCTGTCCGCCAGCGTTTGAGCCAGATGCGGGTGCGCTCCCACTTCCAGCAACAGGCGGGAGAAAACCGCCATGTCGGGCGGGCTAAGTTTGCCATTACGAACCAGGTTATTCAGGTTGAAGCGGCTTTGCGCGTCCTCAATGCTGCCGACAATTTCCCAGTCCTCCGCCTTGGATGGGGGTAGTCGGGTGGCCCAGAGTTCGTGATTGTGGTCGATGCTGCTGTTGTGCGCATCGTCGGCAAGAATCGACATCGACCAGTCGAGCCCAGCCAGCAGTAATTGCCGGCCTTGCGACAAGCTCAGCGCCGTCTGCGTCTGCATCACCCACATGGATTGGCTGCGGATCAGAAAGGTCGCACTGGCCGTCACCAGCGCGACGGCCAAAAGGGCAACAATGATCGCCCCGCCTGCGTTTGCGCGTGCCGATTTCATGTTGCCCCGACAGGGATGAGCCGGGTCACTGAACTGCCATCGTCAAGGATGACGATCACCTCAACGGCGCGAGGCAGCTTGTCGTTCATTCCTGCCATCGGCCAGAATTCGAGCCAGCGCCCATCCTGGGTCAGGCAGCGCCAGCGCATTTCACGAATCTTTTCGGCAATGGGGATCACCGTTGCCACGGTCGACGGGGCGCGATCAAGCACCGGCCACTGCAGATATTCGAGCTTGCCGGCCTTCAGGCGGTAGCCCACACGACGGGAATCGCTATTGCGGACGCCGGTATCGCCGAGCCGGGTCCATTCCACAAGGGCCTCATCGCCAGCGCTCTCGGCAGTTCGCAGACTCCATTCCGGCTGGGGGGCACCCTGTCCGTCGCGAATCGGCTTCGCTATGGTTTGCAAGGCATCCCGCTCCAGTTGGTCGAAAAAAATGGCGAGATCCTGCCAGCGCCGGCTGGTTTCCTTGACCTGCTTTTCGGCATCGAGAACCCCTGAGACTGCCCGGTAAGTCAGTGCAGACAGGATGGAAAGCAGCGCCAGCGCGACCAGCAGTTCGATCAGGGTGAAGCCGGTGCGCCGGCACAAGCTCTTAGTCTGGCCGCGAAACATAGCCCACCAACCGGCGCAATTCATGTGTTTCATCCCTCGGATCCAGCACCCGGACTTCGACTCGGCGGAACATCTGGTGCGGCGTTCCACTCACCTCTTCCGCCCAGTGCAATTCGACCCCGCCCTGGCTTTCTTTGCCCAAGGAGGTGCCGATTCCTGGCCAGTCCCGGTTGATCCGGTGCTGAGCCAAGCGGTTTTGCGCCACCCAATCTGCCAGCAGGGTCAGTTTGACCTGGCTGGCACCGGTCACCGACAACCCGACCGCCCGCGACGCCGCCATCAGCGTGACGGCAAGAATCGCCAGCGCGACCAGAATTTCGAGCAGGGTAAAACCCTTAGCGCTTCGCATCGCCAGCTCGATTGCGCGGCGAAGACAGGCTGTAACGGTTCAGGCCTTCGCTGTAGACATCAATTTCCTGATCGGCACTCGCCAGTGTGATGCTGGCCGGGCCGGCTACGCCGCGTCCGGGAATGACGATGCTGGCGGCAGCGGCTTCGCCATCGGCGCGCACCTGCTGGATACGGATGCCCTCCGTCAATGGAAATTCCTGAGGTGGAGAGGTGGTTTCCCCCGCCGCAACGACTTGTGCCAGCGTGTAACCCGAAGCGCCAGGCCGCCATTCATAGTTAGAACCGACTGCACGAGCCCGCTGGCTACCTTCTTCGAGCACCATGGCAAGCTGTTCGGCCTCGTAGACCAGGCCGCGGCTTTGTCCTGGCGTCAGCGTTACTGCCAGCGTGGCGGCGAGCAGGCCCATGATGAACATCACCACCAGCAGTTCGATCAGGGTGAATCCCCGACGCCATTGGCTGAGGGCGAATTGGGCTGTTTTCATAGCATCCAGGAGCCAATATCGGCATCCACACCTTCGCCCCCCGGTTTGCCATCGCCCCCCAGGCTAAAGACATCTATTTCACCGTGAATGCCGGGGTTGAGATATTGGTAGGTGCTGCCCCAGGGGTCTTTGGGCAAGCGCTCCAGGTAGCCACCGCTTTTCCAGTTTGACGGCATCGGCGCACCCGTCGGCTTTTCCACCAGCGCCATCAGTCCCTGTTCGCCGCTTGGGTAACGCATATTGTCCAGACGGTAAAGTTTCAAAGCTTGCAGGAGCGTGGCGATGTCCTGTTTTGCCGCAATGGCACGGGCTTCGTCCGGCCGTGCCATGATTTTCGGCACGACCAGCGCAGCCAGCACGCCAATGATAATCACGACCACCATGATCTCGATCAGGGTGAAACCACCGGCTCTGCGCGGCAAAGCCGCAATAAACTTTGACCTTAAGGAATCCACTCTATAATGCATTGGTCACTCCCATTCTGGTATTGCCAATTTCATGAAAAACACCTTGCGCCACTGGTTTTCCGGTGGTCGGCTGACTCCCCTCAATCTCCTGCTGGTATTGATTGCGGGCATTCTTGCCGCCTATTGGACCTGGTCGATCTGGGAGGCTTCCCGTACCTCCAAGGCGGCAACCAGTAGCAGTGTGGTGACGAATGGCTCCGCTCCCGCCACCGCCGCCAATGCCCATCTTTTCGGCCAACCCGGTCAGGCAGCACAGGCGTCTCCGGCATCGATCGGCCAAAGGCTCAAACTGGTCGGCACCTCTTCCGGCACCAACGAACGGTCTGAATTTGCCCTCATTGCCATTGATGGCGGCCGCCCTTCTCCCTTTGCCAAAGGTGCCGAAGTGCTCAATGGCGTGGTGATCCGCGAAGTAGCAACCGACCATGTCATGCTTGCTCGCGAGGGTACTGTCGAACGTCTGGAGTTGAGCACCAAGACGGGAAGTGCCAGCCCGGTTGTCTATTCGTCTTCCCCTCATAAATCCTCCACAACGACTTCCGGCATTCCGACCAAGCCTTAATCACTTGCGGCCGACGACCAGGAATTGATTCAGGTCGATGATGGGCAGCAGGATGGCCAGCACCACCAACATCACTACACCACCCATCACAACAATCAGCAGCGGTTCCAATACTCCCGCCATCAGGGCGATGCGATTCTGCATTTCCCGTTCCTGCTGTCGCGCTGCCCGCTCAAGCATGAGCCCGAGGCGGCCGCTGGCTTCGCCGCTGGCAATCAGGTGGATCAGAATAGGCGGGAATAGTTTGGCTCTGCCCAGTGCCCGCGACAGGCTCACTCCTTCACGCACCCGCAGGCTTGCTTCCTCCAGCACCTGACGCAAACAGCGGTTGCTGACCACTGCGGCCCCTGCCTTGAGCGCGGCCATCATCGGAACACCGCTGCCGATCAGGATGGACAGGGTGTTGGCCAGCCGCGCACTATCGACCCCGCGCACCAGATAACCGACTCCCGGCAGATTGAGCAGAGCGCGATGCAAGTTCAGCGCAACAGCTTCACGCCGCATGGCGGCACGGAAAGCGAAAATGCCGCCAACCCCAACCGCCAGCATCAACCACCAGTAGCCGCGAACGAAGTCGCTGACCACAATCATCAGGCGGGTTAACAGCGGCAACGTTTGTTTGCTTTGCTGAAAAACCTGAATCACCTGCGGAACGACATAGGCCACCAGACCACCGATGACCAGCACGGCAACCAGGGTCACGATGGCAGGATAGAGAAAAGCCAATAGCGTCTTTTGCCGCAAAGCCTCGGAGTTCTCGGAGTATTCGGCCAGGCGCTCGATGACCATGGGCAACTCGCCCGACATCTCGCCGGCTTCCACCAACGCCCGGTAAAGCGGGTTGAACACTTCGCTATAGCGCTCAAGCGAGCGCGCCAGCGTTTCACCTTCGTTCACCCCTGAACGCACCCCCGCCAGCACCTCACGCATGGCTTCATTGGAAACCTGCTCGATCAGAGCCGAAAGCGCCTGTTCGATGGTTAGCCCGGCAGAAAGCAGGGTTGAGAGTTGCTGCGTGACGATGCCCAGTTCGGTACGGCTGATCCGGCGGCGTCGCCGGGAAGGGCGGCTGGAGGTATCAGGTGCATCCGAGACTGGCGTTTCTTCCACCGGATTAACGCGATCAGGCATCAGTCCCAGATCGCGCAACTGCGTCCTGGCAAATTTGGCCGAGTCGGCGTCGACAACGCCCGTTTTCCGTTTGCCGTCGGCATCGATCGCGCTATAGCTGAATGCAGGCACGATATTCTCCGCTCAGTTTTCGCGGGTGACGCGCAGCACTTCTTCCAGCGCTGTCGTCCCTTCGGCAACCCAGCGCATGCCGTCCTGCCTTAGTGGGGTCATGCCATGTGCCACGGCATGAGCACGAATCTCGTGTTCCGGGGCTGATTGGTGGATCATCACCCGCAATTCCTGATCCATCGCCATGTATTCATAGATGCCGGTACGTCCGCGATAGCCGGTATTGCGGCAGGCATTGCAGCCCTGGGCGTGATGCAGTTGACTCGAGCCAAACGGAATGCCGACTTCCTGACATTCCCGGGGGCTGGCATCGACGGCCCTTCGGCAGTGCGGACACAGGCAGCGCACCAGGCGCTGGGCGAGAACGCCGATCAGGCTGGATGACAGCAGATAAGGCTCGACCCCCATGTCGACCAGCCGGGTAATGGCGCTCGGCGCATCATTGGTGTGCAGCGTCGCCAGCACCAGATGGCCAGTCAGACTGGCCTGAACGGCGATTTGGGCCGTTTCCAGGTCGCGGATTTCACCGATCATGACGATGTCGGGATCCTGGCGCAGGATGGAACGCAAGGCGCGGGCAAAATCCAGGTCGATCTTGGCGTTGACCTGCGTCTGACCGACGCCATCAAGTTCATACTCGATCGGGTCTTCGACCGTGATGATATTGCTGCTGCCGGTATTGAGCCGGGTCAGCGCGGCATACAGGGTGGTGGTCTTGCCCGAGCCGGTTGGCCCGGTAACCAGAAAAATTCCATGCGGCTGGCGAATGGCGCCATCGACAGCTTCGAGGGTCAAACTGGACATACCGAGGCGCGACATTTCCAGCTTACCGGATTCCTTGTCGAGCAGGCGTAACACCACCCGCTCGCCAAATCCCGTCGGCAGCGTCGAGACGCGAACGTCGACATGCCGCCCGGCCAATCGCAAGGAAATTCGGCCATCCTGCGGCAGCCGTTTTTCGGCAATATCCAGACTGGCCATAATCTTGATGCGTGAAACAATGGCACCATGCAGGGCGCGGTGCGGCTCAATGACGTCGCGCAGGCTGCCATCGAGCCGAAACCGAATGACCGAGCGGCTCTCGAACGGCTCGAAGTGAATGTCCGAGGCTTTTTCACGCAGGGCTTCCATCAGCACCGCATTGATCATGCGAATGATCGGCGCGTCATCCTCGCTTTCCAGCAGGTCTTCGATGTGACGCAAATCCTCAACCAGACGGTTGAGATCCATCCCCTGCTCCCAATCTTCAGCCAGATTCGCAGAGGACTGGCTTTGCTGGGAATAGGCCTCAGCCAGGCGCTGATCAAAGGTCGATGCAGCCTCAATGGCAACTGTGACCGGTCTGCCCAAAGCCCGCCGGACTTCCGAAATCGCCAGTGGCGATACGCCTTCACGCGCGCAAAGTTCGCCTGTCAGGTCATCCAGACGGGTCACAAACACGCCCTGCGTCTTGGCGAACAGGTAGGGAATTGCCCTTACCGAACGGGCCTGGGCATGTTCCATTACCGCTCGGCGGGCTGTGATGGTGAAGACGGCAAAGGCAGCATCTTCGGGCCATCCATGTCAGGCAGAATGAAGTGTGATCTGGGGATAGCCTTGGACTGCTCGCCCATGATGTGACGATAGCGCTGATCGGTGATATCGGCGTAAGACTTGGCATCGCGCATGATCGTCGGGCGCAGGAAAACCATGAGATTGGTCTTGGTGCGCTTTCTGGATTCGGTCTTGAACAGGTTGCCAATGACCGGGATGTCACCAAGGAACGGAACCTTATCCAGGCTTTCAGTCACAGAATCCTGAATCAAGCCACCCAGAGCAATGATCTGGCTATCGTCCACGATCACGGTCGATTCGATGGAGCGCTTGTTGGTAATGATCCCGGCCACGTTGGTCTTGTCCTGAATACTCGAGACTTCCTGAAATATCTGCAGCTTCACTGAGCCACCTTCGGATATCTGCGGCTTGATTCGCAAGGTCAAGCCCACATCCTTGCGCTCTATGGTCTGGAAAGGCGTGGCTGTGGTCGTGTTACCGGTCTGGGCATACTGGCCGGTGATGAAAGGCACGTTCTGGCCGATGACGATTTTTGCTTCTTCATTGTCCAGCGTCATCAGGTTTGGCGTGGACAGGATATTGGCGTTTGAATCCGATTCCATGGCACGTGCCAGCATGCCAAGGTTAAGAATGGTGCCGATTCCAGGCAGGGTAATCTTGCCGCGCAAAATACCGATGTTGAGACCGGTACTGACCGAACCAATATTGGCGGCAGCGTCGATAATATTGGTGCCTGTACCGCGGGTGCCGAAATTGGTGCCGCCAATGGTATTGGTACCACTATCGTTGGCGCCACTGAGCGATTGCCACTGGAAGCCGAATTCGGCAGCTTTGTCTGAAGTCACTTCGACAATCAGTGCCTCGACATGAACTTGAGCCCGCCGGAAATCGAGCTTGTCAATGATAAAGCGCAGGTTGTTATAAACCGATTCTGGGGCAGTGATAATCAGGGAATTAGAAGCGGCATCAGCATGGATAATGCCTCCCTGCACTGGCGCCTGGGTCGCAGTGCTGTTGGTGCCAGGTAGTGTTGTCGTCGCCATGCCAGACGAGCTTGCAGAAGTTGCCGAGGCCGCCGAAGTATCGCCCGACAGAACGGCACGCAAGGTTTGGGCGACGCGCGTGGCTTCGGCATTCTTCAGGTAGATGAGGTGGATATTGCCACCCGCTTCGGTTTTCTGATCCAGGCTTTGTATCAGGCTGCGAATCCGTTCGAGATACATCGCATTGTCGGAGCGGATAATCAGGCTGTTGGAACGCAGATCGGGGACGATGGTGACGCGCTGCATTTTGTCGCCGGTGCCACTGGCGACCGAATCGGCAAACAGTTTGTTCAGTGTGTGATTGACGTCCACCACGGAGGCATAACGGATGGGGATGACATAGGGTACAGAGGCATTCGGCCGGTCAATTTCTGCAATCAGTTTTTCCATGCGTCGCAGGTTGTTGCCATAATCGGTCACCACCAGGGCATTGAAGGCTGGTGTGGCCATCACGCTGCCGTTCTGGCTCACCAGGGGTCGAACGAGTGGCATCAGCATGTTGGCCGATTCATATCGGAGCGGGAAAATCTGGGTTAGCACCTGATCGCCCTGCGCCTTGCCCTTCCTGACCAGTGCGCCACCCTGCAACTTGCCTTCTGCTTCGGGCACCACCTTGGTAACGCCATCCGACTCGACGGCGGTAAAACCATTAACCCGAAGCGCTGACAGCAATACATCATAAGTCGCGGACGTGGGGATCGGGGATGCCGAAACGATGTTGATGGTTCCCTTGACCCGAGGATCAATCAGGAAATTTCTGCCGGAGATTTGGCTGATGGCCTTGATGACGGCATCGATGTCGGCATTGACGAAATTAAGCGTGACCTTCTCTTCGGCGGTCGCACTGAAGGCGGTGCAAAAAATCAGCGCGCCAAACACACAATGGCGCGAAAAGCGATTCATCCAATCATCACGGCACCGATCCGACAGCGCAGCCCTTCTTCCCGATCCAGTCAGGCAAGAGAACGGGTTTATGGACATATGATCAACCCAAACTCAATCGGCCAAGATCAGGCTTATTGCTGGCATATTGCGCAGCCAGAAGCGGCGACGCAGTTATGAAATCCTCTTCGGGAAGGCCAAGAAATGTTTCCTGTCGGGTCGAAATATTTATCAGCCCCAGAACCGGAAGCACTGGCGCCCTGGCGTAATTCCCCCAGATGCAATATCCCTCCCCAGTCGGACTGACACGCCTGATAAGCAGGCTCATCTTCCATGGCCCAATGGTGGTATTGCGGAATTCTGAAATTATTTCGGTGTCAGGGGTTTGAAGAAGCGATGAAACCTCATCGACTGTGCGCGAAGCCGGTAGCAACTCCAACCTGGAACCTATGGTTGAAAAATCAATCAACCGGCACGGCATTTTCAAGGTTTGGCCAACAATCAACGCCTGACCTTCAACAGGTCTAATCAAAGTGAACCTGTCAGCTGAACGATTCAAGTGAGCCATGATTTCCCCCGCTGAGGTTGCTGCGATACGCCAATCGATCATATCTGGCGCATCGCAAGTCGATCTTTATTTGCCGAAACGCGCCTTCGCCTCTTTCAGGCAGTTATCCTTGGTGGTACCAGCGTAGGTGTCGCACTTCTGTTTTGCCACCCCGTACTGGGCGTCAATCTTGTCCGAAGTAGCGTCCTTGCGGGCGTCAGCGGCGGTGTTATCTGCCTTGGTATGCGCTTCAGCGGACTTCTCGTTGGCCGTATCGTTGGCTTCCTTGGATTTCAGGCGCGCCTTGGCATCCGCTTTGGCGGAAATCTTCGCCGCCTTCGCTTCCTTCACGCAGACATCCTTCAAATTTCCGGCCTTGTCGTCGCAACGTTCCTTTGCTACGTCATAAGCGGCCTCAGCCTTGGCGACGCGCACCTCGTAATGGGCCTTGCGGCTCGGCTTGTAGCTGGCTTCAAGTTCTGCCTTTGCAACCTTCTCCTTGCCCTTAGCCTCTTCCACGCAAATATCCTTGGCATTATCGGAAAACGCTTTACAGGCTGCCTTGGCCGTCTTGTACTCGGCGGAAATCTTTTCCTTGCCGGCCTTGAAGTCGGCCTTCGACATGGTCTGCGCCATCGCGCCAGTACTGAACGCGAAGCTGACCGCAATGGCGATCACGTTGATGTTAAATTTGTTCACAATCGTTCCTTTATGTAGTGGGTTGGCAAATAACCATTGGCAAGCCTTGCCGCGTAAAAACTTCACTTTTCCAAGACCTTGCTGCCTTCAGGCGTTGCGCATGGACACGATGCAAACATCACACTGTGCTGGCTTGGACAAACAAAGCTTATGAGGACAACTTTTCCCCGTCTGTTCGCTGACGCACATAATTGCGATTGGTTAAATTTCCATTTGGCGAGGCAGTACGGCTGATTTGAATCGAAAGCCACAATTCAACCGGCTTTTCTGATCTTTCTCCAAGTAGAAAAATGTTTATGCGAGAATTTTTTGCTCATGCTCACTCATTTCCTCCGAAATGCAATTCAATTGCTTATGGAGTAAAGAAACAATTTGCTGCCTGTTATGTAACTTGGCAGGTAGCATTTGTGTCACATGCATTTGTGTCACAATTCCGCTCCAGATTTGCAAGCGAGTTCGGCCGAAAAAGAAATCGACAGCTACAATCTCATGGCTGCCCCCTTGCAATTTCAGGACAGGCAAAAATACTCAAGTAATCGTCGGAGTCATTGTAGTGAAAAGAACATTCTTCCTTTTCTTGATTTTCCTTTGGCCGATGCAGGCCAGTGCGACAACAGCCCATGACCTTGCTGCGCTAAAGCCACCCGAATTGTCTGCACGCCAGGCCAGCGACCGCGAAGCCGTTTTACGCTATCGAAATGGTTTGCGCGAGGTCATTTCCTATGTTTCCAGCCAGCCGCAGGTCTTCCCGCCTGCCAGCACAAAAAAACACCGCCTGCTGAGCCAGGAGGAACGCGAGGCCGTTCGCCAGCTTTGGGCCCGCACCATGGATTACTACCTGGCGCTCGATTCAATCGCCCATCTGCATGCCGATTTTCACAAGCTTTCCGGTTCTGAAGCACGCGCCACCTCATTCCGCCTGCGCTATGCCGCTTTTCTTGCCCAATACCGCAGTGCGCTTGAATTCATTGCGGCCGCACGGCATGAACCTGGCCTCGACATTCTGCTCAACGAACCGATGCCGGCGCTGGGCATTCCGGCGGGCAGTTACGACCGTTTCAAATTCCGTTTTCTCAACGTTGCCCGCGCCACGGAGTACACGGCCAACGAAGTGTTGCGCCAACATTACCGCAAGGGCGATGCGTCGCTCGGTGCGGCACTTGTTGAGGACGCCAAAGCTGTGATGCACATCGGTCAGGGACATGGACAACTCATGACCCTCGTCAATGCAGGCGACATTGTCCGCAAGGGTAGCGAAGAAGCCCTGTTTCCGGTACAGGCCGGCGTTGCCGAATGGATGGGCGACACCAAGGTCTATCGGGTGGAAAAAAGCCTGATTTCGGCTGCCCAGATTGCCGAACTGCCCAAGCGCCTGGAACCTGGCGATATCCTGCTGGAACGGCGCGAGTGGTATGTCTCCAATGTCGGACTACCCGGCTACTGGCCCCATGCGGCGCTCTACATCGGTAGCCCGGAGGAACGCGCCAGCTATTTCGGCACGCCCGAAGTTCGCGAATGGGTAAAACGCCAGGGCGAAGCCTCCGGCAATTTCGAACAACTGCTGCAACGCCGTTATGCCAAGGCGCAGGAAGAAGGCGCTCGTTTACAGCACGGCCACCCATACCGGGTCATTGAGGCCATCAGCGAAGGCGTTTCCTTCACCACCATCGAACACAGCGCCGACGCCGACGCGCTGGCCGTCTTGCGGCCACGTCTCAACCGCGTTGAAAAGGCGCTGGCCGTGTTGCGGGCCTACGGCTATATCGGACGCCCCTATGATTTCAATTTCGATTTCCGCAGCGATGCCTCGCTGGTCTGTTCGGAACTGATCTACAAGGTTTACGAGCCGCTGGCCGGAATGAAGGGTTTGCAACTGCCAGTCAACAAGATACTCGGCCGCCTGACCTCCGGCCCGAATGATTATGCCGAGCAATTCGACCTTCAGTTCGGCGCGCCGGAACAGCAATCCGATCTGGTCGTCTTCCTCGATGGCAACGAATCGGGCAAGCACGCCATCGAAGCGACGTTGGAGGAATTCCGCCGCAGCTGGAAGCGCCCTAAGTGGCACATCCTGACCCAACCCAAATCTGCCAGTACCAAACCATGACCGCAAAACGACTCCTTCTCCTCAGCGTTTCCGCCGGCGCCGGCCACATGCGCGCCGCCGAAGCCATCCGGGCGCATGCCGAAAATCTCGGCGCTGGCCTCTGCGCCCGCCACATTGACGTCATGGATTTTGTCCCGTCCGGATTCCGCAAGCTTTATACCGATTTCTATATCAAGCTGGTCAACAAGGCTCCTGCCCTCTGGGGCTATTTGTATCAGGTCACCAATGAGGCCGAGCCAGACAGCACCTCGCAAAAAATCCGCCGCGCCGTCGAGCGCCTGAATGCCCGCGCCCTGCTCAAGGAAATCACCGCTTTCCAGCCGGATGCCATCATTTGCACCCACTTCCTGCCGGCGGAAATCCTTTTTCACCAGATTCGCAAAGCCCGCCTCAACTGCCCGGTCTGGGTGCAGGTCACCGATTTCGACCTGCACCGCATGTGGGTCATCCCGCAGATGACCGGCTATTTTGCCGCCAACGAGGAAGTCGCATTCCGCATGCAGGCGCAAGGCATTGCGGCACAGACCATCCACGTCACCGGCATTCCCATCATGCCCGCCTTTGCCCAAAAACCTGATCGCGCCGAATGTGCGCATGCACTCGGGCTGAACCCGGCACGTACCACCATTCTGCTGATGGGCGGCGGCGCCGGCATCGGTAGCCTGGAAACGGTGGCGGAACGCCTGTTGACGCTGGACAAGGATTTCCAACTCATCGTGCTAGCCGGCAAAAACACGGCAGCACTCGCCACCTTGCAGGAACTGGCGCGCGCCCACCCCGGCAAGTTGTTCCCGCAAGGGTTTACCAATCAAGTCGAACGCCTGATGGCCTGCGCCGATCTCGTCATTACCAAGCCAGGCGGATTGACCACCTCGGAATGCCTGGCGCTGGGTCTACCCATGATCATCAACTCGCCGATTCCGGGACAGGAAGAACGCAATGCCGATTTCCTGCTCGAACAAGGCGCTGCCATGAAGGCCATTGACAGCGTGACGCTCGAATACCGCATCCGCCTGTTGCTCGACCAGCCGGACAAACTGGTGGCCATGCGTACCCGCGCCAAAGCGCTTGGCCGCCCGGATGCGGCCAATGAGGTATTACGAAATGTCCTCAGCTGAAGCAGTCGCCCGCACACAAACCCGCCCGCTGCAAATAGCGCTGACCCTGACTTGGCTCGCCCTGCTCGCCTTTTTCTTTGCCCAGGTCGAAATCCAGATCGAAGGCTCGGCTGGCTGGGGAGCCAACCTGCCCACCTGGCGCGTCGAAGAACACTGGCTGCTCGACATTTTCTGGGGCGGCCGCGCCATGACCGGTTACCACGCCTGGGTCTTTCCCTTCGTGGCTCTCTTCTTCCATTTGCCGCTCTTCTTCATGGGCACGTGGACACCCCGCCTGCAGTGCCGCGTCATCGGCTGCATCATGCTGTTCTGGATCGTTGAAGACTTTCTCTGGTTCATCCTCAATCCCGCCTATGGTCTGCAACGTTTCAGCCCACAGCACATTCCCTGGCATAAAAACTGGATCGGCATGGCGCCGACCGACTACTGGATGTTCCTTGTCATCGGCAGTCTGCTGCTTTGGTTTTCCTGGAGAGAGAAAAAATGAAATTGTTTTATCGCCTGCGTCACACTCTGTTGCTGGCCATATTTCTGTTGCTGGCGCCGACACTGGCACTTTCGGCGACGCCGGAACAGCCCGCGCGGCCTGCGCACTGGGCAGTCCCCGTCAGCCCGACCCATAACCTGTATCGCATCACGCCACAGCTCTATCGCAGCGCGCAAATCGGCAAAAGGGATATCGCCTTATTGCAATCGCTCGGAATCAAAACCGTAGTCAGCCTGCGCGCCCTGCACTCCGACCGCAAACTATTCAAGGACTCCGGCATCCGCATAGGGCGAATCAAGGTCATTACCTGGAAAATCAATGACGATCATGTCGTCAGAGCGTTACGTGCCATCAAGGCTGCCGAAAAGGATGGCCCCGTCCTGCTGCACTGTCAGCACGGCGCCGATCGCACCGGCACGGTTTCGGCCATGTACCGCATTCTTTACCAGAACTGGACGCGTGAGCGGGCTCTGGATGAACTCCTCAACGGCGGCTACGGCTACCATTCGCTCTGGAAGAACATCCCGGAATACCTAAAAAATGTGGACATCGAAGCCGTGCGCCGGCAGGTCGAGGCAAGCTGACGCTCCAGCAGTCTGCTAGAAATTCACGTCATAAGTATAAGGCTGCTGCCGGATTTCGGCAGCAGCGAGTCTGGCTTGTGCCTTTCTATCCTGCTTCCCGTCCCACCACAAGGCGCGTGACTCTTGCTGCCCTGCCTGCCATTCGGGATGACGAACAAACTCCTCCTTCATCCAAAGTCCGAAACCGGAAACGTAAGACCGATTCACGCCAAACATTCATGTCCCTCTTATCAACAATTCACCAGCAGCCTATTTATACCTCAATGTATCATGATCGGGCTGGCATTGCCGGCACAGTAATTGTCGAGAAGGCTATCAATGGCTTCTTCGGTACGTTCCTCGTCAGGAATCCTCTCCAGAGCAGCAGAGAAACAACTGGCGTGAACGCCATGCAGGAAGAGTGAGCGGCGTGCGGATTTATCGAGCAGTTCAAAACCCTGCTCCGGATAGGCCAACACGGAAAAGTGTTCGCTGTTATAGACGACGTTCATGGCAACCTCCTTCTGGCGACTTCCACAACTTTATTAACGGCAGTTTCGGGCGCTTATCAAGGGACAGATACAAGTAATTACAACTTTCGTAATAATCCACAATTTAAGCTTACGAAACCCTGTGAGTCAGACAGGTAGAAACCGATAAAATTCCCGTTTCCACCGATGAAAGGCGAAAGAATGAGTTCTTGGGGCTGCCCGCACGAAATCAACGGCAAATGCACACATATCAACAACCTGCCCTGCGATCCGGGCATGAAGGGCTGCGTCCTGGCCGGGCGTTATGTCTTCGCCAATTCCGAAGAAAAAAACGCCCGCCTGCTTGAAAAGCAGGCGCGCAAGGCATCGGCAGAATCAGAAGCCATAACGCCCAAGGACAAACAGGAAGAGTAAACTTGCCCAGCACAAGCCATCAGGAATCGCCATGTCAAACCGCAACTTGATCCAGGAAATCATCACCCTCGTTTCGTCCAGTCTGCCCTTTACAGACCTGCATATCGAGGAAGACATGCCGGTGATGGTCAGCAGCCCGCGCGGCTGGGTGGAAATTGAAGGCGAACTGGCCATTCCCCCGGTCAGCCGCAACGACATGGTGCCACTGCTCGGCAACATTGATCCGGCCTGGGAAACCAACATCCACACGCATGCCTTGAGCCGTCCTTACGAACTCGCCGACTGGCGGCTGCGTGTCAGTGCTTTTCTCGCCTCGGGCGGCAACAAAATCCTGCTCTCCATCCGCCGCCAGCCGCGCACGCCCATACCGCTCGAACAGACCGGTCTGCCTTTGAGCATCCGCGTCCTGGCCGATGCGCCACGCGGGCTGATCCTGATTTCCGGCGCCACCGGCTCCGGCAAGACCACCACGATGGCCGCGCTGATCGACTACATCAACGGCAATCGCAACGCCCACATTGTCACCATCGAAGACCCGGTCGAATTCGTGCATCGCCGCAAGAAATGCCTGTTTTCGCAACGCGAAGTCGGCGTCGATGTCACTTCCTTCCGCCAGGGCGTCAAGGACGCCATGCGCCAGAAACCCAACATCATCATGATCGGCGAAATCCGCGACGCCGAAACCGCCGACATCGCCATCCAGGCGGCCGAATCCGGCCATCTGGTACTGGCCTCGCTACACGCCAACGATGGCGCCTCCACCATCAGCAAAATGCTTTCCTTCTTCCCGGAACAGGAAAAAAACCTGCGTGCTTTCGCGCTGGCCAACTGCCTGGTCGGCATCATCTATCAGGCTGTCCTGCCGCGCGCCGACAAGACTGGCTTTGTTTTGCTCACTGAAACCATTTTCAACCAGGATCGGCAGGTTTCCGGCTTTATCGCCGATCCGGCCAAGCTGCCGCAATTGAAGGGCTTTGTCGACCGCCGCGACGACAAGTTGTCGCGTTCCTTCGGCGATCACCTGATCGAACTGGTGACCAAAGGGGTCATCGACCGCGCCGATGCGATGAAATCGATCACCTTCGGCCGTGCCGATCTTTATGATCGCTTGAAGCAGGCCGGTAATAGCTAAATGACCGAAGCCGGGCTTCATTCCCTGACTGCCGTACTGGATCGGTCGCCGATGCCGGCCATGGCCATCCGCAAGGACTTGACCATCGTCTGGAGCAACCCCGCCTTTGCCGAGGCATTTCCCGCCCGCCAGGACGAAATTGCCGCTTTTCTCAAGTACCAGTCGGCCGCTAATGTTAACGCCATGTTCTTTCTGTTTGAAAGCATGTCGAACAACCGCGCCTGGAAAGGCCCGTTTTCCGATGCCGAGGGCGAACAAGCCCGCCATTTCGAGGTTTGCGCCTCGCCCCTGGCGGATGACCTGTATTTGCTGCTGGTGCACGAAACCACCAAACACCAGGAAAA
This sequence comes from Pseudomonadota bacterium, assembly GCA_018262285.1. Lineage (GTDB taxonomy): Bacteria > Pseudomonadota > Gammaproteobacteria > Burkholderiales > Rhodocyclaceae > UBA1934. The sequence goes on from JAGTRX010000003.1 coordinate 19,234, forward strand.
ACTGGAAGACGCCCTGCATTCCAGCCGCAGCGACCGCCTCACCGGCCTGGCCAACCGGCATCATTTCAATGAACGCATCACGCAGGCCATCAAGCAGGCACATCGCGGCCGCAAGGATCAGGCCCTGTTGATGCTTGATCTCGACGGTTTCAAGCCGATCAACGACACCTTCGGCCACGATGCCGGCGACGCCGTCCTTGTCGAAGTTGCCAAACGCATGCTGGCATCCATTCGCGAAACCGATTTCTGCGCCCGTCTCGGCGGCGACGAATTCGCCTGCATCATCACCAACCTGCACGATCGCAAAGCAATCGGGCTGGTCGCCGACAAGCTGATCGCCAGCATCCGACAACCGATCCAGTATGCCCGCCACACTGTGTCGGTCAATGTCTCCATCGGCATTGCCATGATCGAAGACAAGCGAAGCACCGAAGAAACAATCAAGGATGCCGACCGCGCCCTCTATCACGCCAAGCATCAGGGCAAGGGCTGTTGGCGCTTTCCGCCACCGGCCACGCTGCCCGCCCCCCTCTTCGCTGCCCCGGCCATCTTCGACGATGGCTTATCCGGCTAAGTACCCCAGCAGGAAAATTGTCCCTCACTACCTTTTGATGATGAAAGAAAATTGCCGCATTCGACCTGCACTTTCGACCGAGGCCGCAGATATCTCAGCCCTTGCAATCCGCTCAAAAGCCCATTGGGGCTATCCTGAAGAACAGATGGCCGTTTTTCGCCAGGAATTGATGCTATCCGAAGAACAAATCGCGTCGAAGAAAACGCATGTCCTTGAAGCTGACAGTACGATTCAAGGCTTTTACACCCTCGTGGCACAAGACGAAACAACGCTTGAGCTGGAACATCTTTTTATCGGGGCTGGCAAGCTTCGTCGGGGATATGGCTCACTGTTATTTCACCACGCCTGCCAAGTTGCACGAGAAGCAAAATTTCAGGTTCTTGTAATACAGTGCGATCCTAACGCCGCTGGATTCTACGAAGCACTCGGAGTCCAACTCACCCGCGAAATCCCCTCAAGCATCCCCGGCCGCTCGATTCCCTATTTCGAAGTCAATCTCAGGAAACTCTGAACGGGGAACGACCAACACTTTCAATCGCACCCCTCAATCCTTACCAAGCAGTCGCACTTCGCGTTGCGGCAGCGCCATGGCGATTTTGTGGGCGCGGAAAGCTTCCAGGATCGCCTGGTTGATTTCACCCGATGCCGTAATGTAGTCAGGAACCTTGACCCAGGGGAAAACCCCCAGGGCAATCCCCGATTCGCCCAGGCGGACAACCGTGATGCACGGCACCGGGTCCGCCAACACCAGTGAATTGGCAGCAACAATTTCATTGACCAGCTTGAGCGCCAGGCTGACATCGCTATCGTAGGCGATATTGACGACCAGGTTGAGTTGGCGGATGTAGCCGTAATTGTGCAGAATTTCGCCGACAATCTTGCGATTGGGGATCACCACATGCGAGCGGTCGGGATGGCCGAGAATGGTGCTGAACAGGCTGATGTCGATGACCTCGCCCTCTTCATTGCCGATCGAGAGGTAATGGCCAACCCGATAGGGCTGGGTAAAAATGATGGTCAGTCCGGCCACCAGATTGGCCAGAAAGCCCTGCATGGCCAGCGCTGCGCCAGCGCCCATAACGCCAAGCCCGGCAATCAACGGCAACAATTCAACACCCAGATTTTGCAGCGCCAGAATCAGGAAAAGCGCCATCACGGCGACGCGTCCGACACGCACAAGCAAGGTACGCACCGGGGCTTCAAAACTGAAGCGTTCGAGGAAACGCTGGATGATTTTTCCCAGCCAGCCGGCCACTAGCCAGCCGACCACCAGAATAATGAGCGCCACCAGAAGCTTCGGCCCGAACTTCACCAACATATCGAGCGCTGAAGCCTTGATCTGCTCAATCGTCTGAATCTGGTTTTCCATGCCCCCTCCCGCTGAACAAGCACGACCCATTTTGCGTCAACTACCGACAGGCTGACCAGAGTTATTTATGGCCTCATGGCGATCACATTACTCATAAGCAAGCCTCGAGAACAACTCAAGCTTGCGCCAAAACCCTTGTTTTGGCACGATGCCATCAACTCTTCCTTTAATCATTGCTCACTGACGCCGATGGCGCTAAAAATTCAGCATGGATAAACAAGAAACCGGTCTGCCCTTTTCCGTAATCGATTTTGCTTTGTTGCTACTGGCACTCGCCATGCCTTACCTTGTCGCCACGACAAGCTGGTGGCGTTTTGCCGTCGCGGTGATCGGAATGATCGTCTGGATTGCGGCGGTCCAGCCCACTTGGCGCGGCCTGCAGAATTTCTTTTCGGTGATTGCCATGTTGCTCCATACTGTTATCTGGTTGGGCATCAGCATTGTTCGGCTTTTCTGAATTTCAACGAAAAAAAGGGGGCGCGAACGCCCCCACAAATCCACATGTTGATGTGGCTTATCCGCGAGAAAACGCCAACTCATCGTTACGATTGGCGGAATCCCGCAGACGGGGGAAAAGGGATTGAAACGCAAGGCCAAGCAGACGCCGAACTTCGCCGGCCTGCATTCTGTGCGCACGCTGCGCGATTTCAAGGTAATTGAGGTTTTCCATGATTACTCCTTTGATTGCAAAAAAACTGTTGTCCATAACCAAAGTCTAACTAATAATTATTAAGATACAATCCACTTGCAATGCACATCACCTGTGAATTTATTTCTTGAATTATCGCCATGAATAACACCAGCGGTGAAATGAGCGCCTTTGTTCGGTCGGTTGAACTCGGCAGCTTTTCTCTGGCTGCCCGCGAGTTTGGACTGACGCCTTCGGCTTTATCCAAACTGGTGACCCGACTGGAAAATCGTCTGGGCGTGCGCCTGCTCAATCGCACCACGCGCAAAATTTCGCTCACACCGGAAGGCAGCGCCTATTTTTCACGCTGCCAGGACATCCTGGCTGAAATCGAAGAGGCAGAAGCAGAACTGGCGCGCTTTCGTGGCCAGCCGCGTGGCCTGCTTAAAATCAGTGCCGGGACAGCATTCGGTATGCATCAACTGGTTCCGGCATTACCGCGCTTCATGGAACGCTATCCTGAAATCAAGGTGGAATTGCTGGTTTCCGACCGTCGCGTCGATATTATTGAAGAGGGGCTGGATATGGCCATATTCATTGACGCCCAGGCCGATTCCTCGCTCATCGCGCGCCGCATTGTTGATCTCGACCGCATTGTCTGCGCTTCGCCCATATACTTGGAAAAGCACGGTACGCCAGCCACACCGGAAGAATTACTACAACACAACTGCCTGCTGGTGAGCAGCATGCCACATCTCTGGAACTGGCCTTTCGACACCCCGGATGGATTGCGTATCATCAAGGCCTCCGGCACATTTGGCTCGGACAGCGCCGAAACCATCGTGCAACTCGCCACCAAAGGCGTTGGCATCATTCGGCTGGTCGACATTCTGGTCAGCGAGGAAATTGCCAGGGGAACACTGGTGACCATCCTTGACGATTTTCATCACGTCCAGCCGGCACCCGTCTATGCTGTCTATCCTCCCGGCCGACACCGTTCACCCAAGGTGGCCGCGATGATGGATTTCCTGATCGAAAACTTTGCGCACGCGCCTTGGCGCTCAGGCGCTTCCTTCGATCATGGCGGCAAATCAAGCGCCTGAAACGCCAAGCCGTAGCTGTTGGATTGATTCAGTAAGCACATAGAAGGCCGAACGCAGGAAAATTAACGCGATCAGGGTGCCAATCGCAAAATCGGGCCACATTGAACCTGTCCACGCCACACCGCCAGCGGCAAGAATGACGCCGCAATTGGCAATGATGTCGTTGCGCGAACACAGCCAGACGGATTTCATATTGATGTCGTCGCTCCGGTGCCGAGTCAGCAGGATCAGGCAAGTCAGGTTGCAGACCAGCGCAAAAATGCCGAAGCCGCCGATCATTTCGGCCACCGGTATCACCGGCGACAGCATGCGGCTGATCAACGCCACCGTAATGGCCAGCCCGAAGCCAAGCATGATCAGCCCTTTCAGCAAAGCCGCGCCGGCACGCCAGCGTTCGCTGCGAAACAGCACATAAAGGCTGAAGCCGTAGACCAGCGCATCGCCCAGGCTGTCGAGCGAATCGGCCATCAACGAGAGCGATGAAGCCAGATAGCCCGCCGTCAGCTCAATCATAAAAAGCATGACATTGATCGCCAGAACAATGCGCAGGATGCTGCCCTGCCTCTCCCGTAGCGCCTCAAGCGCACATCCCTTATCCTGACAACAGTTTCCCATACCTGCTCCTGACTACAAAATTTTTCGGAAAAGTCCTGTGAGGCCTGTTTGACTCCCTGGAGTCAGACCAGTTCAAGCACTACCCGGTAAACCAGCCCCGGCTTTTGCGGGTCGTCCTGATCGGAACAAAGCAGCAAGGTTTTGCGACTCCCCTGCGCCGCCAGAAAACAAAGGCCTTCCATTTTGATGGCGGAAGGCAAACGGCACCAGGCACACAGGGCAAAATCGGCCAAATCAAAACAGGCGATCAAACTGCCCGCGACCTCGCCATCTTCAAAGGTTGACTCGGTACCTTCCGCCGCCGCCACCACATAGAGCAGCCCATCGCTGGCAAACCCGTCGGTACTGGTCGCTGGCCAGCCATCGAGTTCAGGCAATTGCAGGACATGGCTGGCAACTGGCTCGGCTGTCAGCAGATCAGCGCCTTGCAGAATAACGATCAGATTCCGGCGATTCGGCCCGTTGCCCCGATTGAGTAAAAACCAGCGCTCCTGACCGAGAACACCACCACCCTCGATATTGAAGTCCTCTTCGCCAATGCCGGCCATTTGCATGACGCGCTGAAAAATCGGCGCCAAATCAACGGCGACAGCCGGAAAATCGGCTTGCTTCAGATCAACCAATACTCCCGTAAAACGGTTCTTTTTCGAACCTGAGGGCAGCACCAGCAACTTCCCGCCTGCCGAATCGAGAACCAGCCCTTCGAAATCCGGCTTCTGTTTCTTGGGCAAAGGCTCCAGCACAATATCGGCCTGCGGCAGCAGAGGAAAACGACGGCGTTGTCCATCGACATCCAGCACGTGCAGGAACTGGCTGCTGTCGCCAATCAGAAAGCATCGGCCATTAAAGGATGCGATGGAAGAAGCCGCCGGTAATTCCGGCAGTTCATGCTGCAATTGGCAGTCAAGCAGTTCAAGTTTCAGCGGCCGCACCCGTCAGCCTTTTCCAAACTTGATGACGCCATCCACCGCGCCGACCCGAATGATATCCTTCGGCACGAAGCGCCCTTCGAGGATGGATTTGGCCAGCGGATTTTCCAGTTGCTGCTGGATGGCGCGCTTCAATGGCCGGGCACCAAATACCGGGTCGAAGCCAGCCTTGGCCAGTTCGGCCAGAGCGCTCTCTTCCACCACCAGCCCCATGTCGAGCTGGGCCAGCCGTTTTTCCAGATAACCCAACTGGATGCGGGCAATGCCGGCAATGTGCTTTTCATCCAGGGCGTGGAACACCACCACTTCGTCAATACGGTTGACGAATTCCGGCCGGAAATAGGTTTTCACTTCACCCATTACCGCCAGCTTGATCAACTGATAATCGTCACCGGCCATCTGCTGGATCATCTGGCTGCCAAGGTTGGAGGTCATCACGATCACGGTGTTCTTGAAATCGACGGTGCGCCCCTGGCCATCGGTCATGCGGCCATCGTCGAGTACTTGCAGCAGCACATTGAAGACATCCGGATGCGCCTTTTCCACCTCGTCGAGCAGGATGACGCTGTAGGGCTTACGCCGCACCAATTCGGTCAGGTAGCCACCTTCCTCATACCCAACGTATCCCGGCGGGGCGCCAATCAGCCGCGCTACTGAATGCTTCTCCATGAATTCGCTCATGTCGATGCGGATCAGGTGATCTTCCGAATCGAACAGAAATTCCGCCAGCGCCTTGCATAGCTCGGTCTTGCCGACGCCGGTCGGGCCAAGAAAGAGGAAGGAACCATAAGGCCGGTTCGGATCGGATAACCCGGCGCGCGAACGGCGGATGGCATCGGCCACCAGTCGCACCGCCTCATCCTGCCCGACGACACGCTTGTGCAGGCGCTCTTCCATCAGCAACAGCTTGTCGCGCTCGCCCTGCATCATCTTGGAAACCGGAATACCGGTGGCGCGCGAAACCACTTCGGCAATTTCCTCGGCGCCGACTTGCGTGCGCAGCAGCTTGTTCTTCTGCTGTCCTTCACCGGCGCTATTGGCAGCCAAATCCGCCGCCTTCAACTGCGCTTCCAGCGCTGGCAATTTGCCGTACTGCAACTCGGCCAGCTTGTCGTACTGGCCCTTGCGCTGCAAATCGGCCATTTGCGCCCGCAGCTTGTCAATTTCCTCCTTGATGTGAGCGGAACCCTGCACTTGTGCCTTTTCGGCCTTCCACACTTCCTCCAGGTCGGAATATTCCTTGCCCAGGCGACCGATTTCTTCCTCGATCAGCGCCAGACGCTTGCGCGAAGCCTCGTCTTTCTCTTTCTTCACCGCCTCGCGCTCGATCTTCAACTGGATGATGCGGCGGTCGAGTCTGTCCATCGACTCCGGTTTGGAATCGATTTCCATCTTGACACGCGCCGCCGCCTCGTCGATCAGATCGATGGCCTTGTCCGGCAGAAAGCGGTCGGTGATGTAGCGATGGCTCAATTCTGCGGCAGCGACAATGGCCGGGTCGGTGATATTGACGCCGTGGTGCAGTTCGTAGCGCTCCTTCAGGCCGCGCAGGATGGCAACCGTTGCCTCGACCGAAGGCTCGTCAATCAGCACCTTCTGGAAACGGCGTTCAAGCGCCGCATCTTTTTCGATGTACTTGCGGTATTCGTCCAGCGTGGTAGCGCCGATGCAGTGCAACTCACCACGCGCCAAGGCCGGCTTCAGCATATTGCCGGCATCGATGGCGCCTTCCGCCTTACCGGCGCCGACCATGGTATGCAACTCATCGATAAAGAGAATGATGCGGCCTTCATCCTTGGAAACATCCTTCAGCACCGCCTTCAGCCGCTCCTCGAACTCGCCGCGGTACTTGGCACCGGCCAGCAAGCCCGCCATATCGAGCACCAGCACCCGCTTGTCCTTGAGCGTTTCCGGCACTTCGCCATTGATGATGCGCTGCGCCAGCCCTTCGACGATGGCGGTTTTGCCGACGCCCGGCTCGCCGATCAGCACCGGGTTGTTCTTGGTGCGGCGCTGCAGAATCTGGATGGCGCGGCGGATTTCGTCGTCACGACCGATCACCGGGTCAAGCTTGCCCTGACGTGCCCGTTCGGTAAGGTCGATGCAATACTTCTTCAGCGCCTCGCGCTGGCCTTCCGCCTCCTGTGAATCGACGCCCTGACCACCACGTACTGCGTCTATCGCCGCTTCCAGCGATTTCTTTGCCAAGCCGTGCTGCTTGGCCAACTTGGCCGTTTCGCTCTTGTCCTCGCACAAGGCGAGCAAGAACATCTCGCTGGCGATGAACTGGTCACCGCGCTTTTGCGCTTCCTTGTCAGTCAGGTTCAGGAGGTTGGTCAGATCGCGGCCAACCTGGACATCACCGCCAGCCCCCTGCACCTGCGGCAGACGGTCGATGGACTTGGCGAGATCCGTCTTGAGTACAGGCACATTGACGCCAGCGTGCGCCAACAGCGAAGCAGTACCGCCCTCTTCCTGTTCCAGCAGCGCCAGCAGCAAATGCTGCGGCTCGATATACTGGTTGTCGTGGCCGATAGCCAGGCTTTGGGCATCGCCCAGGGCTTGCTGCAACTTGGTGGTGAACTTGTCGAGGCGCATGGCTCTCTCCTTCAATCGGACTGAGGCAGATATGAGGACTGATTTGGCAAATTCAAGCCCGGCAAAGCACAGGCAGCGCCAAGGTAGCGCGCCGCCAGGCCTGGAGAGCGCGCGTTAGCGCCGACCGGCAATTTCAGTGGCCGTCTTGTGAATCTGGCCGATCTTGTTATCGTACTTTTGCACCATGCGGCCAATAATGCGCTCCTGATCGTTGCGCAGACTGGCGCGTTGAATTTCGGCCATTTCAAGCTGGTAGCGCGCTTCGAGACGGCCACGGAAGATGCGGTCAAACTGCGCCTCGCTCAGGCTTTTGAATTCCGGCGCCGAGCGCACTTGCGCCAGACCGATGCGCAAACGGCTATACGCAGAATGGGAATCCTGATCGCTGCCGGAACCACGCTCACGGCGGTATTGCTGGTAAAGCGCCTCGGCTTGAGCCGGGATCACCCAAGTATCGCGCAGCTCGACCATCTTGTCGGCAGCATCCTTGAAGAACAGCGAAACGCCTAGCAGCCGACTACCGGCTTCCGGCAAATGATCCTTAACCGCCTCCGCGACATCCCAAAGCAACTCCTTGAAATCACGCGTTTTAACCGGGCTTTTGGCCAGGGCATCGGCAGAGCCGATCACTGGCTTGGCGATAAAGGCACGCAAGCCTTTGATCTCGCGCAGCATCTGGCGCAAATTCTCGGTTGGACCAGGGCCGACCAGTCCCTTTTCGCGTTGCTTGAGCGCCGCCAGCAAGTGAGCTTCTGGCACGCTGGCGAACAATGTCGGCCGGTACTGGCGCAGAATCTGCATCATTTCGGCATAATCACCCGGCACTGGGGCAGCGCCCGCCTGCAGACGGGCAACCAACTTGGCCGCCTGCGCAGCGGCATCGATCTTGCCGGTGCCGGTATTGGCCACTGTCAGCAAAAGCACATGTGGTTCAACGAGACAAAGGTAGGTGATGTAATTCGGATTGACGGTACTGCGACCGGTCTGGCATTCGGCACCCCTCACCGTAGTTGGTGAAAGGGAATTGTGGCTGCCGACGCCCTTGTGCAAGTGTTCGTAAAAACCGCGCACGCCGCCTTCCATCTGCTTGATGATGCCGCCGTAGACGATGACCTGCATACCTGTTGAATTGTTCTTGCCGGGCAAGGCGCTGTAGTAATTGACGGCCTGTTCGCTCACGCCGGACTTGGGGTTATTCGCCCAGTGGTTGACGAAATCACCACCAAGCCGAATTTCAAGATCGGCGCGGTATTCGGCAGCCTGGGCGGTGAAAGCCAGAAATACGGCGAAAATGGCTAAAAGAAGCTGGCGGGCAGTAAAAACTGGAATTTGGAACATGCGACCTCCAATAGTCGGGCTTGTTCGATTATAGGATGTCATCCGGCTTTTGTGGCTACACCGGCACCACCAGCACCGAGGCAAAACCGCCGCCCGGCGTGCGAAAATTGGTTGTTTGCCCTTGATAGAGCCGCGCTGCCGTTAGTTGCACTTCACCGCCGTAGACATAGCATCGCAGGTCGAGCTTCATGTCGCGCGCGCCTTCGTGATGCGCGACACGGCGTTCGGAAGGCGGCACGATTTCCTGCGCGATGTAATTGCCCTGCACAATTTCCTCAAAAACCCGCTTGGTCAGCTTGTCACCGCGATAAGCAGCACGACTGCCAAACCCGGCGGCAGGCTTGAAGAACCAGCGCCGACGCTCCTGCCAGAGACTTTCCGGGCTTTCATCGGCCACCAGCAAAGTACGCGGAACACCAGACAACAATAAGGCTCGGGTCGCCGCATCCACGCCCAGTTCGGCCAGCATGGCTTCATTCGAGAGCAACACCAGATTGCGCTTGTCAGCATAAAGCGCATGCGCACGCGGATGCGGCGTCAGCACCACGCCATCAGCTTCGTAGGCCGCCCGCAAGGCCGCATTTTCAGGCGCCTCCAGCGCAAAATCAGTCAGGCGGTTATAGACCAGATCAATTTTCTCGCCACGACAGTTCAGCGCCACACCATCCCAAACCAGATCAGCAGGGTCGGCAATCCGCGCAGCAATACCGTTTGCCTCAAACAACTGGCGGAACAGTTCAAATTCCGGCGCCATATACTGCTCTTGTGGCACACGGTCGACAATGGCGATGGTTTTGAGCGGTACATCAGCACGCGCCCGCCGCCACTCCTCGCGGAACATGGCGACAAAGGCTTCTTCCGCACTCTCTCCCTGCTGTCGGGGCAAGATCGCCGCCATCGGCCCGCAGCAATCGCGCTGGGCGCGCGCCAAACGAGCATTCAACAAGGCACCGCCGGCATTGGTGTTGATTTCAATCAAACGCGGCCCGGCTGCTTCGAGATGAAAGTCATAGCCCTGAAAAACGCTTTGCGCTGCCACCGGCCGGCGGGCAATTGCTGGCGCATAGTCCAGCACCCGTTCCTGATAGGCCGGCAAGGCCACCACCGCTTCAATGGCGCGGATCAGTTCCGCCATGCGCAGCATGCAAGGCTCACCAACAAAAACGACGGTATTGGAAAACAGATGCGGGCGCGTCTGCATGATCTCGCCGTACATCTCAGCACCGCCCTCCTCAAGCGCCGTTTGCAGGGCAGCATGATCGACCGATAGACAGGCGCAATCGCGGTTAAGGCTACTAGCCGATGAAAAACCGTCGGGAAAGGAAACAGAAGGAATGCTCATTTGATATTATTTGATCCAGCGAATTTCCCGGGCCGTGACAAATCCGATCATGGTTTTCTGCACTGACTCGGGAATATTGGCTTCAGTTTCGCTCATCGGCACACGTCCAGCCATGATTTCAGCAAATTCCTGCGGATAGCGGGGAGATTTGTACGGTTCAGCGTAGCCTACAGGAAAAATCGGTTGATTGGTTTGCAGCCCATACTTGTCCGTTGCGCCCAGTGTGTGCAGCATTTCATGGGTAGTCACCAACAGATTGCTGCCATTCAAGCCACGATCAGCAAAGAGATAGGCCATGCCAATCTGTCCCTTCGCCAAGCCGGTCGAATCCGGAAGACGCTTATATTTTGCCGGATCAAAGTAAAGAGCAAAAATGCGAATGTCTGGCCGGACATGGATCGAGGGCGTATTTCGCCTTACCCAGTAACGCATGGCAAGGCTCCAATATATTGATGAAAAGAAACCGGCCTTTGCTGGTTTTTCAGGAGGATGCTTTTGAATTTCCGATCCCAGATAGATCCGGATCGGACGAGTCTGCGCCAGGCCATATTGTGCAGCTTGCTCGCCGAAGTATTGTTCAATGGGAGCAAAATCAGCCTCCTTCAGGCTATTGATAAAACTGCGACTCTCGGCGCTACCATCGCCATTGATCGGAAAAATGGCGACATTGAGTGTGGACGACCAATCCTGCAAATGATTACGGGTAAGCAGCGCCTCTACAGAAACCCCTAAAAGGATCAGCACCAAAACGAAGACTCGAAACTGCTTGAATAAGGGCATAGTGTTCAAAGGCTTGAGCTTGATCGTTCGACGAAAAATTCCAGCACCTCCCCCAATTCGCGCGTCCGTTTCATCGGCGGCAGACTTTGCCAGACACGGCGGCCATAGGGTTTGCCAATCAGGCGCGGGTCGCAGATCATCAGTACGCCACGATCGGTTTCGTCGCGAATGAGCCGCCCGGCGCCCTGCTTGACGTTGATGACGGCGCGCGGCAACTGGTATTCCATGAAGGCATTGCGCCCGGCTCGGTTCATCTGCTCGATACGGGCCGACAGCACCGGATCGTCCGGCGGCGCGAAGGGCAACTTGTCGATGACGACCAGCGACAGCGCTTCACCGCGCACATCGACGCCTTCCCAGAAGCTCTGGCTGCCGACCAGCACGGCATTACCGAGAAAGCGGAAGCGGCGCAGCAGTTCGTTCTTGCTGCCCTCGCCTTGCAGCAACAAGGGAATTTCCAAACCTTCGTCCTTGATGCGCTCTTCCAGCAGTTCCTTGATACGGCGCATGGCTTTCAGGCTGGTGCACAGGAAAAACGCCCCGCCCCGACAGGCTTTCAGCGCCGGAAAGGCGGCATCGACGACGGCTTCGGTGTAGCCCCAGGAATTCGGCTCCGGCATGCCGAGCGGGGCATAGAGCAGCGCCTGATGATGATAGTCGAAGGGGCTTTGCCAACAGGCCGATTCCGCTTCGCCCAGACCCAGTTCGGCGGTGTAATGGCTGAAATTGCCCTGCACCGCCAGCGTGGCCGAGGTAAAAATCCAGGCACGCGGATGACCGCCCATCTGCTTCTTGAAAATCTCGGCCACGTCGAGCGGGGTGCGGTTGAGTTGCAGGCTATGGGTAAAGGCTTCCGCCCAGTAGACAAAACCGGGTTCATCATTCTTTTCCCAGACTTTCAGATGCTTGCCGACTTCGAGTGAGCGCTGCCAACATTTCTCCAGCCCCTCCGAGCGTTCGGCCTGCGTTTCGAGCACAGCGGCAAAAGCCTGCAATTCGCCCTGAATGTCCTGAATTGCGGGCGCAAAACCGTTTTTGTCACGCAGTTGCTGAGCCGAAAAACGCCCGCCGTCAACGCCGATAGCTAGGCGCAAATCCTTGGCAGCCTTTTCCAGCTTGCGGCAGGCCTCCTGCAAATCGAGACAGTCGCGCGCCTTGGCCAGCCCTTCCGACTTGGTGTCACGCGCCAAATCAAGCACCTGCGCCGAAGAGATGGAATCGCCAAAAAAGAGCGTCGCCACTTCCGGCAACTGGTGCGCTTCATCAAAAATAACAGTATTGCAGGCCGGCAGCAGTTCAGCCGTGCCTTCGTCACGCAGCATCACGTCAGCAAAAAAGAGGTGGTGATTAACCACCACCAGATCAGCCTCCATCGCTTCACGCCGCGCCGCCAGAACGAAACACTCGCGGGCGTTCGGACATTCCTGCCCGAGGCAGTTGTCGCGCGTCGAAGTCACGGCATTCCACACCAGTGCCGTTTCCGGCACGTCGACGCATTCGGCCTTGTCGCCGCTATGCGTGGTTTTGGCAAAACCGGAAATCCGCCTTGCATAGCCGGCATCCTCGCGCGTGACAAAACGGCCGTCATCCAATGCCCGCGCCAGATGGTAATGGCAGACATAATTGGCGCGGCCTTTGAGCAGCGCCACCTTGATCGGCGCCTTCAACACTTGGCGGACAGTCGGGATATCCTTGTTGAAAAGTTGATCCTGCAGAGTCTTGGTGCCGGTGGAAACGATCACCTTGCCACCACCGCGCATGGCGGGTACCAGATAGGCAAAGGTTTTACCGGTGCCGGTGCCGGCTTCGGCGATAAAAACCGAGCAGGATTTCATCGCCGCGGCGATGCGCTGCGCCATTTCGACCTGCTGTGGACGCGTGCGATAGCCGGGAATAGCGGTAGCCAGCGGCCCTTCAGGAGAGAAAAAATCTTCGAGGGAATGCAAGAGAGGAAACCTGTGGGAATGGCACTCATATTAGCAGATTGAGCAAAGCCTCACCGGCAGGCGCGCCTTTTCAGTGATGCGTTTTCATCACACCGGCGTAGATGGCTTTGTCGGCCTCGTAACAGCAACAGGAGACAAACTCCAGACCACTGCGGTCAAGAATCTTGATATTGCCCCGGCTATAACTGATAAGTTTACGATTTTGCAGAGAGGTAGCCGCCTTGGTGACGCCGACGCGGCGCACACCCAGCATGCTGGACAAAAACTCCTGGGTGACATGCAACACCTCCGAGTGCGCCCGATCCTGCGTCATCAGGAGCCAGCGAGCAAGACGGGCCTCGACCAGATGAAAACGCGTGCAGGCCACCATTTGCGCAAGCTGGCTCATCTCCACAAAAAGGTAGCGTTTCAGTTCCAGTTGCAGCGCCAAACATTGTTCAAGTTCGCAATTGAACGCCGCAATATCCATGCGCAAAGCAAGCCCTTCGCCTTGCACCAGAGCATGCAGCGGCGACACATCGACGCCAAGCAGAACGGTGGCGCCAAGCATGCCCTCCTTGCCGATCAGGCCAACCTCCAGACTAGCGCAATGATCAATCTTGGTGGTCAGGGAAATCAGGCTTTCGGTAGGGAAATAGACGTACCGGACGCGTTCACCGGGTTCGGCCAGGATCTCGGCAAACACGAGCTTTACCGGCTCACAATTCGCCAGAAATCGCTGACGATCCTTGCGTGGCAAGACAGCAAGCAGATCGTTGTCCAATTTTTCTTGCGCCCCGGACTGCAATTCACCCTCCTGGCCTTGGCAGAAGTTCGACTCTCGCCAATATGGCATGTTGATAGTGGAAAACCCCGAGAACGGGGCTTCCAAACCAGACAACCAATGATTACTTGGCGACTGTGGCGCTTTTCGCGTCCTTTTGCGGATCAGACTTTGAAGGTTCTTTGATGACTTCCTTGGGTGAATCCTGAATTACCGGCTTCGGATCTGTTTTAGGGCTGTCAGTCTTTGTACTTTGTTCGCTTGGCTTGTTCATGATGTCCTCTGAATTATCCCGACAAATTGCGGTATTGCGATCTGCCAGGAGATCAACAATGACAGCAAGCGATGACGGAGTCTGTACGCTGCCACACCGAGCGCTCAATCATCCGGTTTTGTCTGCCAACGCACAGACCACGGTGCCTGATCGGCACACCCTCAAACCTTGAATAATCGCTCAGGAGGAAACATGAAAAAGATTGCCGTTTTACTCATCGCCATCAGTGCTCTGGTTTCCGGCTGCATGGTTTACGACACGCCCTACCATGATCGTGGCCAACGGCAAGGAAACCGCGACCGTGACCACGATGGTGTCCCGGATCGCATGGAACGCGACCGCGATGGCGACGGCGTTCCCAATCGTCAGGATAGACGCCCGGATGATCCACACCGCAACTGAGACTGCCCATCGCACGACACCAACAAAAAAACGGCCGCAAGGCCGCTTTCTGAGCATCAAAATCTTACTGCCTCGGCTCACCGCGACTATTTACGGTCACCGTTGATCCAGGAAGGGTGGTCATCTGTATGCGATGTTCCTGACCACGGAATACGTAGACCACGTCCCAGAAATTAGGTTGGGTTTTGCCTGCCACCGTCGTACAACGCTGAACATCTTGCGTAACCACCTGCTGGTCGTTGCGACCTACTCTTGAGCCGATCACGCCGCCGGCGACTGCGCCACCGGCCGTCATAATATCCTTGCCATGTCCACCGCCGACCTGGTGACCAAGAACGCCACCAATCACAGCACCGGCAATGGCTCCGGGCACATTGGCCTGAGTTCGTTCCTGAACAACTTGCTCACGCTCTAACCAGCAGCGCTGTTCGGGCGGCCCGACCACTGCACGGACAGAAGTCACGTTTGCCTCAAAGAGTCTTTCGTTGCGGCGCCGATAGAAATCATTGCTGACAACCGGAGCGGGAGCATATCGACTGTCATCAATACTGGCTCTTCGACTAATGGCGCGTGCAGATGAAATCTGGTTGTTCAAACCCATCGCACGCAATGAGGGATATCGACCTGGGCGCAAGACGGTACATTCACCACGGAAGCGTGCATCTTCGCAAACTTCCCAGCGACTACCGACAACCTCAACCGACGAAGCACGGTCATTAAATCCTTGGCGCTGGAAATTCTGAACCGTTCTGACTGTCGAGAAAGATCGGCCTTGAAAGCCTCGCTCTTCGTAGAAAGTAATTTGTGCAATCGCTGACGTTGTCATGGCCAGACCGGCTACCAACAATGCGTTTCTCAATAAAGCATTCATTCCCATCTCCTGAAAAAAATTACATATGCCAAAACAAAGATTAGCTTCAGCTGCCAAACACGCTGCCGATGCGTTCGTCAATATGTCTCATCGCCAAATGCCTGTCTGTACGGTTGCGCACATGAGAGACCTATTCTTTTACTTGATTGGAGAGGAAGATGAGCCAACCCATAAATATCGTCATTGCGAGCGTGGCAAAGCAATCTCGCTCCAGTTTTCATGATTGCCACGAGCCTGACGGCTCTCGCAATGACGAGTTCCCGTGTATTGTCAATCAGGATTCTTTATGACTTTGAAAGCGCCAAATTCATCGAAACGAAAAATTACCGCCAAAAATCCCAATCAGGCCAATCACGATCAAATAAATGGCAACGATGTAATTGAGCAGCCGCGGGACGGCAAGAATGAGAATGCCGGCAATCAACGACACCAGGGGAGCAAGGCTTAAATTCACGGGGATACCTCTTTCAGTTTTTCTTTGACAGCACAGCAAAAGCGACAAGACAGGCACCACCGCCGACGAGCAGCCAACCAAGAATGGGCGGCAACGCAACCGTGTGCGTTTTTTCGGCAACTGCCGTGACTGGCCCGATCTTGAGAATTTCCTCGTTGGTGGTGTAGCTGTAATGGTCATAACCGAGAACAGCTGCACCTAGCACCATGAGAACGATGCCGGAGATGAGAGGGATTTTCATGATGCGCCCGCCACAAGCCGGTTATCAACGTCTTTGACGCCTGCCACAGCCCCTGCCAGTACCCGGGCTCTATCCTTGTTGACCATCGAATCGACCGATCCGGTCAAGGTCACAACGCCTTTTACGGTATCGACACTGATTTGTAGCGTCCGCAAGCCGGGCTCGGCAAAAATGGCAGCTTTGACCTTTGCCGTGATCTCGGTATCGCCTATCACCACATCGGCTTTCTTGCCTTGCTCACCAAGCTTGTCACCAACTTTATCGGCCGTCGCTTCAATTTTGTCGCCGGCCGTATTGGCCATGCGATCCATTTTCTGACCGGCCTTTTCGAGTGTCTGCCCGATCTTGTCGCCAGCGTTTTCTGCCGACTGCCCGATCTTGTTGCCAGCGTTTTCTGCCGACTGCCCGATCTTGTTGCCAGCGGTTTCAACCGCCTGATCGATGTTCTTCCCGGCGGTTTCCGCCGGCCCCGGCTTATCACAGGCGACAAGCCCGAACGCCAGCAAAGTCGCAAGAACAATTTGTTTGAGACTGCCTTTGCTATTCATTTTTTTCTTTCAAGGTTATTCACGCCTTAGTCTTGCCCATATGCCTTAAAGAGTCTGTACGCCAGCGCACACTGAGACGCATTTCTTGCGATAAAGCCTTTGGATTGCCGGAAATTCTATGTACGCCAGCGTACCGACTGCGCATGATCTTGCGATTAGGCTCGTCAGAGCATCCTCGCTTTCAATGTCCGGACTGCCATGACAAAAGTCGGGCTGGCGCGACATGGACTCGAAAAAGGGAGACTGTCTATCCATTTACGAAAGGAAACAATCATGCTGTACACAATTGCTGTCATTCTGGTCATCCTGTGGCTACTGGGATTGGTGACGTCTTACACCGTCGGCGGTTTCATCCACGTCCTTCTGGTCATCGCCATTGTCGTTATTCTGCTCAGAATCATCAGCGGAAGACGTCCACTCTGAGGTAACAAATCGAACACCCCCAGCAATTTCGCAAACTTGATTCGCATGATTTATCAACCAAGGAACAAACCATGAAACGCTTACTATTCATAGCCGCACTGGCTGCCGCAACATTCCCGGCTCTTGCCGCCGACGCGACCGTCTCGTTAAGCATCGGCCAGCCCGGTTACTATGGCCGGCTCGACATTGGTGACTTTCCGCAGCCACGCGTTATTTACCGCCGCCCCATGATGATCGAACGCGGCGTCGCAGATCAGGCACCTGTTTATATGCGCGTACCACCCGGTCACGCCAAAAACTGGCGCAAGCATTGCAGCCGCTACAACGCCTGTGGAGAGCGCGTCTATTTCGTGCAAGACAACTGGTACAACCGCGAATACGCGCCACGCTACCAACAACGGCATGGCGGACGTGGTGACGATCGCCACATCCTGCGCAATGACCACAGGAACGACGGTTACGGCAAAAACAAGGAAAATAAACACGGCCGTGGCCGATAAAGGTCTGTTTTAGCCCTGTCAGCTCACCCGCAAGCCCTAACCTGGTTGAACTGACGGGGAGGTAGCTTTTTACCAATAGCTGCAACAGCTTTTGCTTGTATGCTATCTTTAAGGTCTGAAGCACCCGGATTTCCCGGGTGCCTCTAACCAGGAGATTTTATTCATGAGCCAAGCCGAAATTGCCGCAAAAGCCCCCTGTGCCGTTGAAGTTGAAAAAGGGAAAGACTACTGGTGGTGCGCCTGTGGCCGCAGCAAGGGTCAGCCCTTTTGCGACGGCTCACACAAAGGCACTGAATTCACACCGATGAAATACACGGCAGAAGAGAGCAAGACCGTCTATTTCTGCGCCTGTAAACAAACGAAGAACGCCCCGTTCTGCGACGGCACCCACAAAAACCTGTAAACCCAAGATCGAACTCACGCTGACCACTTGCGGTCAGCGTGATTTTTTGCGTTACCGGCATAAACCCCGAAAATTTCTGCGCTGCGATATGGGGGTCTATTTGAAAACCTATCAATGCATCATTTGTGGCTGGATCTACGATGAAGCCGCCGGTTGCCCTGAAGAAGGCATCGCTCCAGGCACGCGCTGGCAAGACATTCCAGAAGACTGGTGCTGCCCGGTTTGCGGCGCCAAAAAGGGCGATTTCAGCATGGTTGCCATCGAAGAAGAGAATGATTTTCCGGCAGCAACGCCGTCCGATCAGCCTGCCCTGATCATTATCGGTAGCGGTCTCGCCGCTTACACCCTGGCCAGAGAATTCCGCCAACTCGACAGTGCCGCTCCCCTGTTGCTCATCACCCGTGACGGCGGCGGCTATTTTTCCAAGCCGACCCTCTCCAACGCCCTGGCCAGCCAAAAAACACCCGCCCAGTTGCTAACCAAAACAGCCGATCAAATGGCGGCCGAACTGCAAGCTGAAATTCGTCCGCATACCGAAGTTACCGCCATCGATCCAGCCAAACAGCAGATCATCCTGACCGATGGCAGCCACCTCGACTATGGCCGCCTGGTCATCGCCTGGGGTGCCGACCCCATCCGTCTCTCCTTCGAAGGTGACGGTGCGGATGCCGTGCAATCGGTCAATGACCTCGACGACTACAGCCACTTTCATGCCAGCCTGGAGAACGCCCGGTCGGTCGCCGTCATCGGTGCCGGACTCATTGGCTGCGAATTCGCCAACGATCTGGCCTCCCGCCAGATGAAAACAAGCCTCATCGACCCTGCCGCCTGGCCGCTTTCTCGCCAACTGCCGGAGGCTGCCGGAAAATATTTGAGCGCCAGGCTGCAAGCCAAAGGCGTTGAATTCTGCTTCGGCACTTCCGTCAAAGCCATCTACAAGAGCGCTGCCACCTACCGCCTGGAGCTCGCCGATGGCCACCAGATCATGGCCGACCAGATCCTCTCCGCCATCGGCCTGCGGCCGCGCACGGCAGCGGCGCAAGCGGCCGGAATCACCTGTCAGCGCGGTATCGTCACTGACCGTTTCCTGAAAACCAACCTTCCCGGCATCTATGCCATGGGCGACTGCGCGGAAATCGCCGGCCTTATCCTGCCCTTCATCACGCCGATCCTGCATCAGGCAAAAGCCCTGGCCAAAACCCTGGCCGGTGAGCCGACCGCACTGATCTACCCGGCCATGCCGGTCGCGGTCAAAACCCCCGCCTGCCCAACCATGGTCTGTTCGCCACCGGCTGGCGCAGAGGGAACCTGGCACTGCCAGACAATCGACGGTGGCATGGAAGCCCTCTACCAAAGTCCAACCGGCGAACTGCTCGGCTTTGCCCTGCTCGGCAACGCCACCGCCCGCAGCCAGAGTCTCGCTGCCCAACTACCGGCCGTGTTGGCGTAGAACATCCAGAGTACTGACCACCACCATAACAGGAGAACACCATGAGCCAATATCAAATCGCCGTTTTCGTCGGCAGCCTGCGTCAAGACTCGATCCATCGCAAACTGGCCAATGCCGTCGCCAAACTGGCACCGGCAGATTTTTCCTTTCAGCAAATCCAAATTGGCGATTTGCCCATGTACAATCAGGACGAAGAAACCAACCCCAACGCCGCCGTCCAGCGTCTGAAACGCGACATCGCGGCAGCGCAGGGGCTGCTCTTTTTGAGCCCCGAATACAACCGTTCCGTTCCTGCCTTGTTGAAAAATGCCATCGACACCGCCTCCCGCCCCTACGGGCAGAACGCCTGGGCAGGCAAACCAGCCGCCATATTGAGCGCCTCGCCCGGCCCCATCGGTGGCGCTTTGGCGCAACAACATCTGCGCGGCATTCTCGCCTGCCTTGACGTCCACACCCTGGCGCAGCCCGAAATGTACCTCCAGATCAAGGACAATTTCTTTGACGGTTCTGGCAACTTCGCCAATCCCGACACTCGCAAGTTCTTGCAAGGCTGGATGGATCGCTACGTTAATTGGGTGAAAAAGATCACCGCTTGAGCGGGTGGCTTACACAGAGGCCGGTCACAGACACCTCAATCGCCGCCAAAAATATAACTATCCATGACCAGAACATTGTCGGCAACCCCCCCTTCTATCCGGCATGATCTTGTCCAGTCGTCACCCGCCGCGCCAATGGCAAAGAAAAGCGACAACAGGTGTTCTTCGGTGGGATGGGCGCGTTTGGCAAAAGGAGCTTGCCAACGGTAATCGAGCAGGGCTTCGAGGTCGGCAGCGGCGATGCGTCCGGCCAGCCAGTCGGCAAAAGGCTGCACATATTCACCCGCAGCAGCGCTACGAAAATCATTGAGGTTGTGCGTCACCCCGCCGGAACCGACGATGAGCACACCCTCCGCCCGCAGCGGTGCCAGGGCGCGGCCGAGCGCCAGCAACGTCTGCGGCTGGTCAGCAACAGTCTGAGCAATTTGCAGTACCGGCACATCCGCCTCCGGGTACATGTGCAACATCGGAACCCAGACGCCGTGATCGCGTCCGGCGTGATCGTTGGCGGTGGCGACTATACCGGCCTGCGCCAAGCGCTGCAGCACTTGCGCCGCAATTTCCGGCGCGCCGGCTGCCGGATAGTCGATCTCAAAAAGCGCTGGCGAAAAACCACCGAAATCATGGACGGTGCTTGGCGCTGCTGTCGTCTGCACTTGCAGCTGGCTTGTCATCCAGTGCGGTGACATCAGCACGACGGCACGCGGCTTGGGCAGGCTTTTTCCGAGTTGACCCAATGCGGCGCCGAGTTTGCCTGGCTGAAACGCAAATTCGGGCGAACCGTGCGAAATGAACAGGGAAGGCAATGTCATGATTAAACCTCAGATTTGACGGCGCAGGCGGCAGCTCATAGTCGATAGACGTTCAAAGCGCCGATAGGTTCCGGCTGCTGCGCAGACCTTCAGTCTGTTAAAGCCCCAGCGCCTTTCTGGTCATGCGGCAACCCGACTGTTTGAGTTGCTCGATGCTTTGCCGGGAAAAATCGAAATGTGTTGCCATGTTTGACCTCATCGGGTGATGTCTTCAAGCGGCTTCGGACACAGGGCGTCATGCTCACAGGCCATCTTGCCGGAAACATAGCACGGCCGGGCAGCGTTGGTATAATCTTCGTCATACCAATACTCTATTGCTGCCAAATGCCAGAAAACCAAAACAACCCCGCCGCCCTGCCGAACGACTTTGCTTTTGATGTCGGCCTTGAAAATTTTGAAGAGCGGGTCATTCAGCCCTCCTTTGAAGTTCCCGTCCTGATTGATTTCTGGGCACCCTGGTGCGCGCCCTGCCTTGCCCTCAAACCCATGCTGGAGAAACTGGCGACGGAATACAACGGCCGTTTCCTGCTCGCCCGCGTCAATTCCGACGAGTTTCCGCAAATCGCACAGCATTTTGGCGTGCGCAGCATTCCCTCCGTCAAACTGATGAAGGGTGGCCGTCTGGCCGATGAATTCAACGGCGCCTTGCCGGAAGGCGAAGTGCGCGCCTTCATTGAACGCCATGTCCCACCGGCGACCACCTCGCAGCGTGAGCAGGCAGCGGCTTTGATCGCTGAAGGCCGCTTCGAGGAAGCACTGCCCATCCTGGCTGAAGCCATGCAGACCAACCCCGGTGATGAAGCTATCCGCCTTGATCTCGCTGAAGTCATTATGGAACTCGGCCGCCTGGACGATGCGCAGACCCTGATTTCCGGCGAGTTCCAACAGGAAGCCGACCGCGCCCGCACCCTGCGCGCCCGCTTGGCGCTAGCCGACAATCCGGTGGACAAGGCAAAACTGGCCGAGCTTGAAACCCGGCTTGCCACCAACCCCGACGATCATGCCGCCCGCCTCGAACTGGCCAACGCCCAGGCTGGAGCCATGAAATACCGCGAAGCGTTGGATTCGGCACTGGAAGTTGTTAGTCGCGACCGCAACTTCAACGATGGCGCCGGCCGCAAAGCCATGCTGCAGTTTTTTGAAGCACTCAGCGGCAATGAGCGCTTTGACGATCTGGTGCGTGAATATCGCCGTGCCCTTTCGGCAACGCTCAACTAAGCTGAAATGCCATGACCACCACCAGCCAGCCCCTCTACCGCAGCCCGAAACTACGCCAGATCGAGGCCGATTTCCGCGCCGAACCCCTGATGCAGCGCGCCGGGGCGGCGGCGGCAAACTGGGCGACCGAACTGGCCATCGACGGTGCTGGTGCCATCCTGGTCTTTGCCGGCCCCGGCAATAACGGTGGCGACGCCTTCGAGGCCGCCTATCTGCTGCGCCAGCGCCATTTTCAGGTGACGATGGTTTTTATTGATGACCCCGATCAACTGCCAGCAGAAGCCGCTGCCGCTTATACCCGCTTTACGGGAGCCGGCGGCACAACCATCGCCGCCGTTCCGGATGCCGCCAAGTGGCGCCTGATTATCGACGGCCTGTTTGGCATTGGCCTGACGCGCGAAGTCAAAGGCACCCATGCCGAGCTGATCAACGCCATGAATTGCATCTCGAATGAACAGCGCTGCCCCTTGCTGGCACTCGACTGTCCTTCCGGCCTCAACGCCGACACCGGCCTGGCGCCGGGCGCCACCGTGCGCGCCACGCACACGATCAGCTTCATTGCCGGCAAACCGGGGCTGTACACCGCCGACGGCCCCGACCATTGCGGCAATATCCGCGTCTCACCCATCGGCCTCCAGATCAGCACCGAAAAGGCCGAGGCATGCACCATCAGCACGGCGCTCTTCGCCGACCACTTACAGCCCCGGCCTCTAAACAGCCACAAAGGCAGTTTCGGCAATGTCGGCATCCTTGGCGGAGCACACTCGATGCTCGGTGCCGTTTTTCTCGCCGGACGCGCCGCCCTCCATCTCGGCGCCGGACGTGTCCATCTTGGCCTGTTGGCACAGGATGCCCCTCCGATTGACTTAGGACAGCCCGAACTGATGATCCGCAAACCGGAAGGCCTGTTCGGCATGGGACTGGCGGCCCTGGCCTGCGGCCCCGGCATGGGTACCAGCCTGCAAGCGGCCAAGCTGCTGGAACAGGCGCTAAGCCTCGATGTGCCGCTGGTGCTGGATGCCGACGCCCTCAATCTGCTCGCCTTCGAAGGCAACCTGCAAACCGCACTGGCCATCCGGCAGGCGCCCACCCTGCTCACACCCCACCCGGCCGAGGCCGCCCGCCTGCTCGATGCCGAAACCGGTGAAATCGCCAATGATCGCATTGCAGCCGCCTGCGAAATCGCCAGCCGTTTCCATTGTTTCGTCGTACTCAAAGGCTGCGGCACCGTTGTCGCCGCAGATTCTGAGCGCTGGTGGATCAATACCACCGGCAATCCGGGCTTGGCCACCGCCGGTACCGGCGACGTGCTGACCGGCATTGCCCTTGCCCTTTTCGCCCAGGGCTGGAGCGCCGAAAAAGTGGCGCTGGCGGCTCCCCATCTGCATGGCGCTGCTGCCGATGAACTGGTCGCAGCTGGCGTTGGCCCTATCGGAATGACTGCGGGTGAAATCATCGCTCCGGCGCGTCGCCTGCTCAACCACTGGATCGCCAATGCCTGAGCTAGCCCCTTTCCCCTACCCGCTCACCGACGAAATTGCCCGCAATGTCGATCTCGCCCTGCGCGAAGATATCGGCGACGGCGACCTGACCGCCGGCTTGCTGCCGGCCGGGCAAAAACGCCGCGCCAGCGTCATTGCGCGCGAGGCCGGCGTGTTGTGTGGCACAGCCTGGTTCGAACGCTGTTTCAAACAACTCGACCCCGCCAGCCACATCGAATGGCTGGCTGCCGACGGCGAACGCATCAGCGCCAACCAGTTGCTCTGCCACATTGAGGGTGAGGCCCGTGCCCTGCTTTCGGCCGAACGCAGCGCCCTCAATTTTCTGCAACTACTCTCCGGCGTTGCCAGCAAAGCCCGGTTATTTGCCGACCTGCTGGCCGGCACGGGGGTCACCGTCGTCGACACGCGCAAAACCCTGCCCGGTCTGCGCATGGCGCAAAAATACGCTGTGCATACCGGCGGTGGAGGTAATCACCGCTTCGCCCTGTGGGACGCCATCCTGATAAAGGAAAACCACATCATGGCCGCTGGCAGCATTCGCCAGGCGCTTGATGCCGCCCGCACGGTCGCCGCTGCCAGCGCCGGCCGTTGCCGCTTCATCCAGATTGAAGTGGAAAACTGCGCCGAGCTGCTTGAAGCTTTAACTGCCGGCGCCAGCATGATCCTGCTCGACAATTTCAGCCTCGATCAACTGCGCGAAGCTGCCAGAATCAACGCCGGCCATGCTGTTCTCGAAGCCTCCGGCAATGTCAGCCTGGAAACCCTGCGCCCCATCGCCGAAACCGGCGTGCAGCGCATTTCGGTCGGCGCCCTGACCAAGGACGTCAAGGCGATGGATCTTTCCATGCGACTGCAAGAGACCACCAGCGCCAATAAACCTTCAGTTTGGGAAATCGATCCGGCTTGCTGGAAAAAAGCGCTAGAGGAGAGCACTGCCCGCGAAGAGCAGGAAGCCGCCGAAATCGCTGCCAGCCGCGCGGCGCGCAACAATCAGTACTTCACGGTCAATGACCGCCCGGTCAAGTTTGTCATCATGCCGGACGGTGGAATGGACGTGCTGGCACTCAATATGCGCAGCGGCGAATTCGAGCGCGACATGGGCTATCTGACACGTTGCGTTTGTCACGAAGGCGATGTTGACGAACTCGACGAAGCCGCTTTTCTGGAGCGCGTTGAGGCCATACGCAAAGACTTGTCAGCGGCGCCTTGAAGCGCAGCCTCTTATGGGCACCTCAAGAATTCGTCATTCCGGCGAAAGCCGGAATCCAGGAAAAACAACAAACTGGACACCGGCCTGCGCCGGTGTGACGAAAATGATTCTTAATCAGAAAGAAACGTCAGCCAACCTGTAAAATACCGTCATTGTGAGCATGGCGAAGCAATCTCACGCCAGCCTTGGAGATTGCCACGAGCCTGTCGGCTCTCGCAATGACATGCCCACACGCATCGCCATTGCGAAGGCACATGCGAGCCGTGATAACCAAGCTGACGTTCATTGCTAATCTAGAGATGATTTGCGCCTCCCTTTTCTCTTACCCTCTGAGCAACTGTTCGCTCAGGGCATCCGCCGAATAGAAACAGTAGCGACCGCGCCCGGCCTCCTTGGCTTCGTACATGGCAATGTCGGCGCATTTCATCAGGCTGTCCATGTCCTCACCATCCTGCGGGAAAAGGGCGATGCCGATACTGGGCGTCGTATCCAGGCTATGGCCGCTGATTCGGTAGGGTGGTGAAATACTGGTGAGAATTTTGTCCGCCACCTGCCGCGAATACTGCTCGGCCTGACCAGGGCTAAAACGCAGCACAACGATGAATTCATCGCCGCCGAGGCGCGCCACAAAATCGCTTTCACGCACTACCGCAGTCAGTCTTTGCGCCACCTCGATGAGCAGCGCATCGCCGATGGAATGACCAAGGGTATCGTTGATCTGCTTGAAGCGGTCAAGGTCGATGAACATCACCGACAGTTCGGTTTTCTCGCGCCTTGCCGCCAAAATGGACTGCGGCAGCGCTGCCTGCAGGTGCAGGCGATTGGGCAGGCCGGTGAGCGCATCGTGATGGGCGACAAAACGGATATGCTCTTCGGTGGCTTTCTGCTGCGACAGGTCGACATAGCTGCCAATATAGTAGCTGATGACACCATCGTCCCGGCGCACGACAGAAACCGTCATCATCAGTGGCACGACGCCACCATCCTTGTTGCGGTTCCAGACTTCACCCTGCCACATGCCATGCTCATTTACCGCTTTCCACATCTGCTGAAAAACCTCCGGCGATGTGCGGCCTGAAGCCAGCAGGTCAGGGTTTTTGCCCTGAACCTCCTCAAGCGAATAGCCTGTCATGCGGGTAAAAGCCGGGTTGACGTCAACAATCCGGTTTTCCTGATCGGTAATCAAAATGCCTTCACCGCTATGCTCGAAAACATGCGCCGCCAAGCGCAGGTTTGCCTCGGTCTGTTTGCGCTCGATCAGGTTACGCACGCGCGCCAGCAAAATGGTGGTGACAACGGGCTTGGTCAGGTAATCATCGGCACCAAGCTCAAGGCCATCCAACTGGTTTTGTTCCGACATGTCGGCGGTGACGAAAATCACCGGAATATCGCGCGTTCCCGCCTGTTCCCGCAAACGTCGCAAGACTTCGATACCGCTCATGTCGGGCATCATGACATCGAGCAGGATCAGATGCGGTTTCTCTTCGCGATTGGCGAGATCAAGCGCCATCTGGCCGTTAATCGCCGTTTTGATACGGTACTGGTTGCGCAACGAAGTGGCCAGAACATGCAGATTGGCAGGAACGTCATCCACCAGCAAAATCAGGGGTTGTTCAGTAACAAGCGGGTTCATATTCAATCCTCAATACCGGCTGTCGCAGCCAGCTCATCAACAAGAATCAGAGCCTTGTCATAATCAAACTGGCCGATGCGTTCCAGAAGGGCAGTAGCGACCGACCCAAGCCTTGCATCGCCCCTCAGTTGGCGCAGGCGCTCCAGCACTTCGGGCGCAATCAGATCCCGTTCACTCAGGCAGGAACGCAGCGCCGTCAGAGTAGCAAGCAAGGTTGCAAGGTCAATTTCGACGGCGGCCGCTGGGTGACGTGGCGCGCAAAAAGTACGGATCTCAGTCAGCGATGCCGCTAAAACCGCCTTGAAGTCGAGCTGCGAATTGAGCTGTTGCCCGGCCTTGATCTCGCGCTCCAGACGCTCGGCGACAATGGCCAGTTCGCTGGCGCCCAGATTGCTGGCTGCACCCTTCAGGGAATGGAGCAGATGAATGGCGGCCGTCTGATCGCCGCCAGCCAACAACTGTTCGAGCCTGGCCTGGGTATCCGCCTGATCAGCGGCAAACTCGAGCAACAGTTCTTCGAGAAAGGAGGGGTCGTTGCCAAGCCGAGCCAAAGCGCCCGTCAGGTTGAATCCCGGCAAATGCGGCATGGCAGACTTTTGCGGCTCGGCCGGGGTCGAATCATCGGTCGCCGAGGGCTTGATCCAGCGCGCCAGGCTATAAAGCAACTCGCCCGGATCGATGGGCTTAGCGACAAAATCGTTCATGCCCAGTTCGGTACAACGCCGCCGGTCTTCCGGCATCACCGCCGCCGTCATGGCGATGATCGGCACTTCGGCGCCTTCCGGCAGGGCGCGAATCTGCCGGGTTGCCTCAAAACCATCCATCTCCGGCATATGCAGATCCATCAACACGGCGTCAAAAAGCTGGCGGCGCACCCATTCAACCGCCTCGCCACCATGTCCGGCCAGTGTCACCAGCACGCCGCGCCGGCGCAGAAACTCGTTGGCCACCTGTTGGTTATAGTAATTATCCTCGACCAGCAAAATACGGGCGCCATCAAAACGCATTTTGGCGGACACCGGAAATGCCGGCGCAGCGGCGACCATTTCGCTGCCCGCCCCTAATCCCAGCACTGCAGTAAAGGTGAAGGTAGCGCCCTGCCCCGGCGCCGAACTAACCGCAATACTGCCCCCCATCAGCCCTACCAAGCCCTGCGAAATACTCAACCCCAGACCCGTACCGCCAAAGCGGCGGGTAATGCTGGCGTCGGCCTGGGCAAAGGCCTGGAAGAGATGATTGGCCTGATCCTTGAGCAAGCCGATGCCGGTATCACGCACGGTAAAACACAGGGTCACGCTCTCATCGCCGCGCTCGAGAACATCGACCCAGACCTCGACACTGCCGGCATCGGTGAACTTGATGGCATTGCTGACCAGATTGCCGAGCACCTGGGATAAACGCAACTCGTCGCCAACCACCAGATGCGGCACTTCCGGCGCCAGATCGAGCTTGAGCAACAGACCTTTCCTGGCCGCTTCGGCACTGAACAAATAGCCGATGTTCCTGAGCAGATTATCAAGCCGCAAGGGACGCTGTTCGAGCTCCAAGCGTCCGGCTTCCACCTTTGAATAATCGAGAATATCGTTCAACAACTTGAGCAATGCCTTGGCCGAGGCATACGACATTTCCAGCATTTCGCGCTGATCCGGCTTCAACTCCGTATCGAGCACCAGCTGGGTCAGACCCAGCAAGGCATTCATCGGCGTGCGGATTTCGTGGCTCATGTTGGCGAGGAATTCCGACTTGGCACGATTGGCGCTATCGGCCTGCTCCGCCAGTTGATTGGCGCGCTGAATCGAGGCTTCCAGCAGGCGATTGGCGCCTACCAGCGCCTTTTCATTGATGACGCGCTCGCTGACGTCGCGCGCCGCAGCATAAATAAGGCCGCCATCGGCCGGCGCCGAATGCCACTCGATAAAGCGGTACTCGCCATTGGCAGTGCGATAACGATTGGCAAAACGGACCACCGGGCACCCGGCGCCCAGTTCGTTCAATGTTGCCAGCGTTGCCGGGAGATCGTCCGGATGGACAAAGTCGAGGAAACGCGCATTTTCCAGCTCGGCCAGCGGATAACCGAGCACCTTCTCCCAGGCCGGATTAAGCTTGTGAAAACGACCATCGGTGTCGGCAATACACAAAAGATCCAGGGCAAGGGTAAAGAAGTTCTCCAACTCCAGACTCTTGGCACGCACCTCGGCATCCAGCGCGATGCGTTCCTGAACAACCCGCCGGCGCTGCCGATGCGACAAGCCGAGGCCGATCACCGCCCCCAAAGTCAGTAGGCCGAAAAGGCCGAACTGGACCAGAAAACTCTGCCACCAGGACGCAAAAATCGCCTTCAGGTCGCGGCTGGCAGCGATCACAATAGGCTTGTCCATCTTCAAGCCGGAAGATTGCAGAGTTCGCACGGCCATCATGTTTTGTTCGCCAGTGGCATAAACAGTGCCAGAGAACAAATTTTTCATCTGCCCGCTTTGCCGATGCCGCGTAAACATGGTGTCCGGTTTGGACAGGTCTTTGCCGGCCATCCCCGCACGATCGGGCTGCATCATGAACAGCGTACCGTCGCCATGTGCCAGCGAAGTCCACATATCCGGCGCATAGCGCGTTGATTCGAGCAGGACGCGGACTTCATCAGGCGCAATGGAGGCCACCAACAAACCGGCAAATTCGCCTTTCGACCCCGTCAACACGCGCGACAGGTTCATGGTATAGGCGCCAAGCGAGGTTACATAAGGCGCACCGACATACAAGGTCTGGGCATCGAAGCGTTGCTGCGCATCCCGAAAATACTCGCGGTGACCAAAATTTCGACCCAACAGGCCTGACTGATTGCTGGCCAGAGCATTACCCGCAGCATCCATGATGATAAGCGTGCGCACACCCGGCATCGCCTTGTCGAAAGCCTCCAACTGACGATTGGCCATGGCCATGCCATCCGGCTGTTTCTGCCAGTAGACCAGCTCGGCCTTGAGGGTTTCGAGTACCTGATTGGTCGCATTGAATTGCTGCTCCAGATTGGCGGCAATGACCCCAACCTGGCTGGACAAACGTTCACGTTCGCGCTGATCTACCCACTTCCAGGCGGACCAAAGCGAATTGGCCAGAAAAAGCCCCAGCAGTAGCAGGGTAAAGAGAAGCAAGCCCCATTCGGCGGCAAAACGCCGATTGATGTGATTCTGTTTATCGCTACCACTCGCCATCACACGATCTCCAGTCGCTTCAGTCCGGATTGCGCCAACATCGCGACCGGGCACCCATCGGCCAAGCGCCGGAACAACGGATTATTTCTTCAGGATTCCGACCTGCGTACCATCCAGAAAGCCTCGCGCCTTGGCGCTGTGCTTGCCATGACCGCCCTGGGTTTCAAAAGCCTTGGTGGCTTCCTTGCCGCAATTGTTCAATATCGGCTTTTCGCCGCCGCCATGATTTGGAATCACCTTGGTGACATCGTAGACCTTGTCATTGACGACAAACCAGCAATCCGCCCTCTGGTTGTGTTTGGCGACTTCTTCAAGGGTATAAGCCTTTTGTGGTTCTGCCGCGAAAGCGGACGATGCCGCAAAAAAAACGGAAAGCGCAATGATCTTGTTCATAGCAGGGAAAACTCCTCATAGAAAATACGATCCTTCGCGACGCCCATGCCGCGAAGCCCAACGACAAAAACCCTCTGCATCATTGCCGGCCCGCAAATAAAGCACTGCGCTTGCGGTGGAATGCAACCCAACGCCGCCACTGTCGGCAAACCTTCTTCATCCGCCACATGCAACACAAGTTCGAGCCGCGCAACAGCTTGGAATTCTGCCAGAAATAAAGCGTCTGGCCGCGATTTTACAAAGTAATGCAAGGTCGTCATGCATTCCAGCGGCGCGGAACGAATTCTGCCCAGAAAGGGCGTAATACCGATTCCGCCGGCAATCCACAACTGCGGAGCCGGATCGGCATCAGAAAATGCATTGAAAAACTGGCCGAACGGCCCTTCAATCCACAACGTATCACCCGGCTGCAGTTTTTGCCAAAGCGCCGTATCGTCGCCACAATTGCGCACGCAGAAACGCAAAAGCGCTTCATCGCTTCCCGAACAAAGGGTAAAAGGATGCCACTCGCGCCGAAAGCTTCGCCCCGGCGTGTTTCGGACTGACAAATAGGCAAACTGTCCTGGCTGGAATTTGAATTCGCCCGCAACCCTCAGCGAAAGCTCCACTGTGCGTTCATCCAGCACCTCAATCTTTTCGATCACGGCAGCTTTGCCGCCCAGTCTGGCGCGACGCCACAGAATCTGGCGGAAAAAGCCCAAGAGGGCAACGGCTGCCAGAACACCAAGAACCCCACGCATCGCCCAGCGCTCGTCCGTCACCCAATAGCAATGCACCACCGCAACGATAAAAGCCAGTCCTGAAGCGTAGTGGCTGATTTTCCAGGCATGGTAGGGCAAACGAATCACCAGGGTAAAAAGCAAAAACCCCAGCATCAAACCCAGCGCCACCCAACCGGTGAGGATTTCGATTTCGGTCAGGTCGAACAGATAGGCCAGACCGGACGGAATGGAGTCCAACAAGCGTGGCGCCGCCAACAGCACGGGGTGCAAAACCAGCAGGAGCAGAGCCAGAACCCCCAGCCGGTGGTGCCAGCGCAGCGCAACCGGAAGGCCACCCAGCCAGCGATCGATCAGCTGCAGGCGCTGCGACAACAGGAAAATCCAGACATACAGCACCATGCCGGCCAGGCCGGCAAAGCGCCCCAACATGCGAAATATCCGCACCGGATCATCGGGAATGCGCAACAGCCTGGTATCGGTGAAAACGGCCAACACAACACTAAGTACTATGGCAACGAAGATGGCCTGTCTGTGATGCGTAATTTTGATCATAAGCGCGAGTATTTGCGCAGCCCCGGCAAGCGTCAAGCTGAAAATGGTCAGAAAGCACTGAACCTCCTGGTGCCTATCCATAAATTCCATACATGGCCAAGCCCTGACTACACCGGCAACATCAGCAGCTTCGAGTGTGCTACAGTCATTCGGGCAGCATCCCTTGTTTCTCATGACCTTCAAGGAGTTACCATGAATTCCACTACCAGCCCATCCGACGACATGCCGGATTTCTCCAATGTCGAGAGCGGCGCCTCCAGCACAGCCGAGACGGTCGAACCAGCCTTCAAAACTTACGAAATCCAGTCAGGTGACACCCTGTCCAAGATTGCCAAGCGCGAATACGGCGATGCCAACGAATGGCGCCGCATTTTTGAAGCCAACTCGGACACCATGAATAACCCGGACAAGATTTTTCCCGGGCAGATCATCAATATTCCGCTTTGATTCACCCCACCGGCCAACCCAATTCTCAGGAAAATCCCATGAAAATCAAAAAACTTTCCATCTACTGTCTGTCCGCCCTGATGGCTCTTTCAATTGCTGCCTGCGGCAAAAAGGAAGCCCCACCAGCACCGCCCGCCCCGACACCAGTTCAAACTCCCGCGCCCGTAGTCAAGGCGCCGATCGCCTTCAAGGCGGTCGTTCTCGGCAACAAAATCGACGAAACCAAAAAAGTTGCCGCGCCACTGAGCAGTTTCGGCCCCATGGACACCATCTATGCCGTCGTTGAAACCGACGGCAGTGGCGACGCGACCATCAAGGCGAAATGGACATTCCACAAGGGCGCCAAGTCCGCCAACGTTAGCGAAACCACGCAAACCATCAAGGGTGACGGCCCGGCCAACCACGAGTTCCACATCAGCAAGCCGGATGGCTGGCCGGTTGGCGACTACAAGG
>JAGTRX010000227.1 GCA_018262285.1 Pseudomonadota bacterium
GAATCTTCGACACCAGACTGGCCACCAGCACATTGGAGACCACCCGTCCCTTGAGTGCCGATTTGGCGGCAAACTCCTTGTTGACATGCAAAGGGTTGAAATTGCCCAGAATACCGGCGAACTGGTAAACATCGGCTTCGGTCAATGTCTTGCCGAACGATGCGTAGTCGCCGATCCTGATCTGATCGATGGTCAGACCGATCTTGCTGGTATTGTCCTGCACACGCTCATTCATAAGCCTGTCTCCATCAAGCGAATCAGATACCGATCAGACTCAGGCCATGATCGACGTAGTAAGTGTAGCCATTGAGCGAACGCGCCGCGTCGCTGACCAGGAAGGCCGTAACAGCGCCGATGTCGTCGATATTCATTTCTTCGTAATGCGGCACTTTCTTTTCGGCCAGTTCGACCAGTTCGTTAAAGCCCTTGATGCCGCTGGCGGCGCGGGTACGCATCGGGCCGGGGGAAACCACCAGGGCGCGGATACGCTTTTCGGCCAGTTCCATCGCCAGATAGCGGGTCGTACTTTCCAGCGCAGCCTTGACCGGCCCCATCATGTTGTAATTAGGGATGACCGTATTGGCACCGTCATAGCTCATGGTAATCAGCGCGCCACCGTCCTTCATCAGGGGTTCGGACAGTTTAGCCATGCGGATGAAGGAATGGCAGGAAACATCCATCGCCATTTTGAAGCCTTCCAGCGAGCAATCCACCACGCGACCATGCAGATCCGCCAGGGGCGAAAAAGCGATGGAGTGAATCAGGAAATCGAGCTTGCCCCACTTTTTATCGACCGCTTCGAACACCGCTTCGAGCTGCCCCGGAACCATCACATCGCAGGGCAGGAACAACTCGGCGCCTACTTCATCGGCCAGCGGTTTGACATACTGTTCGGCCTTGGCATTGAGATAGGTCGCCGCGATGGTAGCGCCCGCCGCCTTGCACTGACGGATAAAAAATCATAATCCAGTATAACAGCCCTGTTCAAGGCGCGGTCTGGGGATTATGCTTGCCACCCCATGCCCGCCACCAACACTCTCGAACTTCTCTCCCCCGCCCGCAATCTTGATTGCGGCATCGAAGCCGTCAATCATGGTGCTGACGCCGTCTACATTGGCGCGACAAAATTCAGCGCCCGCCGGGCGGCAGGCAATTCTGTCGCCGAAATCGGCAAGCTAGCCGAATACGCGCATCGGTTCAACGCCCGCGTCTATGTTGCCCTCAACACCCTGATCAAGGACGACGAACTCGAAGATGCCCGGCAAATGGCCTGGCAGCTCTTTGAGGCCGGGGCGGACGCGCTCATCATCCAGGACATGGGCTTTCTCGAACTCGATCTGCCGCCCATTGCCCTGCACGCCAGCACCCAGACAGACAACCGCAACCCGGAAAAAGTTCGCTTTCTCGAAGCGGCCGGCTTTTCGCAAATCGTGTTGGCGCGCGAATTGAATCTGGATCAGATTCGTGCCATTGCGGCACAAACCAAAAGCGCCACGCTGGAATTCTTCATCCACGGCGCGCTGTGCGTCAGCTACAGCGGCCAGTGTTATCTCAGCCATGCCATGACGGGTCGCAGCGCCAATCGCGGCGAATGCGCCCAGCCCTGCCGCCTGCCCTACACGCTAAGCGACGGCGCAGGCCACATCATCGCCCGCGACCAGCACCTGCTCTCGCCCAAGGACAATAACCAAAGCGCCAACCTGCATGAACTGGCCGACGCCGGCATCCGCTCCTTCAAGATCGAAGGACGATTGAAGGACATGGGCTACATCAAGAACATCACCGCCCACTACCGCCGCCTGATGGATCAGATGCTGGAAGATTCGCCGCACTACCGGCGCGCCTCGGCCGGCCGCTGTACTTTCCTGTTCGAGCCGCAGCCCGAAAAGAGCTTCAATCGCGGCCACACCGATTATTTTCTGCATGGCCGCCAGCGCGACATCGGCGCATTTCTGACCCCCAAGTTTGCCGGTGAAGAAATCGGCACGGTTACCCGCCTCGGCACCACCGATTTCGATATTGAAAGCGCCGTTGCTCTGAAAAACGGCGACGGCCTCTCCTATTTCAATGCGGCAGGCGAATTGAACGGCTTACGTGTCAATCGGATTGAAGGCCGGCAAATTATTCCGGCCGAAGCAGCAAAGGATTTGCAGGTCGGCACCGTGCTTTATCGCAATCACGACCAGGAATTCTCACGCCTGCTGGAGAAAAAATCGGCCGAACGCCGTATTGCCGTGCATCTTGTCCTGAGCGAGACCAGTGAAGGCTTCTGCCTGAGCGCCACCGACGAAGAAGGCATCAGCGCCTCGGCCACACTCACCCTCGACAAACAAAGCGCCCAAAACCCCGGACAAGTCGCCGACAAACTGCGCGAAAACCTCGGCAAACTCGGCAATACGCACTTTGTGGCCGAAAACATTGCGTTGCAACTGACTGGCGACTGGTTCATCCCGGCCTCGGTACAAAATGCCCTGCGCCGGCAAGTCATCGAAGCCTTGCAAAGCGCGCGGCAGAACGCCTACCAGCGCCCTGCCCGGCTGGCCACCGAGATTCCTGCGCTGCCCTACCCGCAAAGCGAACTCGATTATTCCGGCAATGTGCTGAACCAGAAGGCCCGCGAGTTTTACACTCGCCACGGCGTCTCGAAAATCGCGGCGGCCTATGAATGCAACCAGGAAAACGGCGAGGTGGCACTTATAAGCGCCAAGCACTGCCTGCGCTACAGCTTCAATCTTTGCCCCAGAGAAAGCAAAGGGATCATTCCCGAGCCCCTGTTTCTTACGCGCGGCAAGGATCAACTGACCCTGCGTTTCGACTGCCAGCGTTGCGAAATGCGGGTGGAAGGGAAGCTGAAACGCTCGAAATAGCGCCAACTGCAAAAACCTTTCAACGCAGAGGCGCACAGAGCGCAGAGTGCCGCAGAGGAAAAAGAAATTAGATTGACGCGGCCATTGCCGAGCGCGAAGACTTCGCATTTGAAACCACCTCGGCCGGTCGCAGTTACCTGAAACCGCTTCGTCGTTTGCTTACCCTGGGCTGGCGGGTTGAACTGATCTATCTGGCGCTGCCCAGTATGGAAATGTCCAAACTCCGTGTTGCGGAACGGGTGGCTCACGGTGGTCACAACATTCCCAACAGATATTGAA
>JAGTRX010000004.1 GCA_018262285.1 Pseudomonadota bacterium
AACTAAACACCCGACCCCGAAAAAGACACGAATTCAAAACCCCTATGGAGGTCTATCATGGGTCCTGAGACTTGTTGCACTTCAACGTTGAATCTAAGCTTTATTTTACCAAATTCCAGCGGACCAGAGCCTCTACCGCGTTTTGCCCGGATGGCCCAATCGCCTGACAATCATTGCAGGCAACCCATGCTGTGTCGCCCATATCCACCAGCTTCAGGCTACTACTACCGCAAAATGGACATTCCATCGCATGGTCTGTTGGTATAAACCTACGCTTGTTCTCAAGTTGTTTCATTCTCCAACCTCATCTGTCAGTTCGTCAGCACCATCTATTGCCTGATACCCCACACAAGACATGTGCCAACATTTCCTTTCTGTCATAAAAACAACTCAATCTTGCGCGGAGTCAGCACGCTGAGTGATTGTTGATATTCTTGTTCGGCTCTTGTGTCCACGGAAGAAATGGGCGTTCGCCGACACCAAGCGTCGCCGGTACAGGGGTGGCAAAGCACCTTGCGCGCCCACGATCCACCAAAATCTGAAGCGACCAGCGGTATGTTTTCGCGCTCTAGCCAATCCCTGGCGAACTCGGAGTTGCGTTCGCCTATGGCCATGCGAATTGAATCGACGATGTTGCTGCCGCCGAAAGCCTTGGCAATCAGGCGTCCTTTTTGCGCACCCTTGTTGATCATGGCATTGACCAAAACTTCCATGGCAAAATCGCCGGCCAGCACTACGTCGGTATCGTCAAAGTTGTTATGACCTCGACTAGGCAGCAAGAAATGGTTCATGCCAGCCAGTCTGATCTTGGGGTCGTACAAACAAACGGCGACACAGGAACCAAGCAGCGTTGAGATCGGTTTCGTGTCCTCCACAGCCCATCCGCCTGGGTTGATATTGAGGGCAGCACGCTCGATTCCCTTGGCGCCATGTTGAATATCCATGCTGGTCAGCGCAACGTCGGGATCGGCGCGTAGGCAGTAATCTCACGCGGAATCTGGTCAAGAGGGATCACCTTGTCGACGGCGCCAAGTTTGATCGCCTCCTTAGGCATGCCGAATACTACGCAGGTCGATTCGTCCTCAGCGATAGTCTTGGCACCAGCTTCATGCATTTCAAACATGCCCCGCGCACCGTCATCGCCCATGCCGGTCATAATGATGCCCAGTGCGTTGCATCCGGCCACTTGCGCCACCGAGCGGAAAAGCACATCCACCGAAGGTTTATGCCTATTTATCAGTGGCCCGTCCGCGACTTCAACCTGATACTGGGCGCCACTGCGACGCAACAACATGTGGCGCCCCCCTGGCGCGATGAGCGCCAGGCCAGGAATGACACGCTCACCGTTTTTGGCCTCACGTACCTCTATCCGGCATAAGCTGTTGAGACGTTCGGCAAACATCGCAGTAAATTTTTCCGGCATATGCTGGACGATGACGATTCCGGTACATACGGCCGGTAGCTGTGTAAGCACTGCCTCCAGCGCATGTGTTCCACCGGTCGAAGTACCAATCGCCACCACGGCGTCAGTGGTTCTGGCCATCGCTCGCGTAGACAGTGTTTTGGTCAGGATGGCTTCCGTGCTGAGGCGTGGCCCACCCCTTCCCAGCGCAGAGACACCGGCAAGGCATCTTACATTGGCGCAGGCGGCGGCCTTTACCGCACTGACAATGTCATTCGAAGCATCCTGCAGGAATTGCTTCAGTCCCATTTTGGGTTTGGTGATGATACTCACCGCACCGGCCGCCATCGCTTCTAGTGTTGTTTCGGCGCCTTTCTCGGCAAGGGTCGAGCAGATGACTACTGGCGTTGGATGCTCTGCCATAATCTTGCGCAAAAAAGTCAGTCCGTCCATGCGCGGCATTTCAATGTCCAGGACTATGACGTCAGGCCACTGCTGCTTCATGCGTTCGAGTGCAAACAGAGGATCGGACGCGACGCCAATCACTTGAATGCCAGCATCATCTTCCAGGGCTTTCCTGGCGACCTGCCTTACCACGGCGGAATCATCGATGATGAGCACCTTGATTTTGGCCATATCAAGGCTTGCGATAGATGGTGGGCTTCACGGTTTGCAGCGCCTCGCTGATGCCGTGAAGTGATTCCGCATGACCAATGATGAAATAGCCGCCTGGCTTGAGTTTGTGGATCAGTTTTGCGACCACCTGACGTTTGGTCTCCACGTCAAAATAAATCATTACGTTACGCAGAAAAATCACGTCGAATAATCCCAGTTCGGGCAACGTCGCGTTTAAATTCACTTGCAAGAAGCGCGCATGGTTTCGAAGCGGTTGGTCGATCAGCAAACTACCTGCATGTTCTCGTACCCCTTTTAGGCAATATTTGCGAAGATACTCGTGGGGCATGTTACGAGCGCGCTCCATCGGGTAATAGCCTCTCTGCGCCGCTTCCAGAACTTTAGTGCTGATGTCCGAACCAGTCACCGACCATGTGCCATGCACCCCCCACCGCTCGGCCAGCACCATTGCCAGGGTATAAACTTCCTCGCCGCTAGAACAGGCAGCACTCCAGATATCGAAATTGCGGCCTGAAGGGAAATTCGAAAGCACCTCCTGATCAAGAAACTGGAAATGTTTTTCCTCGCGAAAGAAATAAGTCTCGTTGGTGGTGAGCAAATCCACCATGATTTGCAACTCATCGGACGCCGCACCACTGGTGACGAACTTGAAATACTCGTAGTAACTGCCGAGATTATGTGTCCGTAATCGCTTTGCCAAACGACCTGTCAGCAAGAGCTTCTTGGCATCCGATAGGCTGATGCCGGCAATCTCGTAGATCAATGCCCGAAACTTTGCAAACTCCGCGTCGGTAATGTTGGCCGAATCAGTCACTTGGAGTGCTTACAATAAATCCGTGGCGGCTGGGCTGGAGACAACCCACCTGCCATAGATCATATTGCCTCGGCAACCATAGAGTGTTCTGCTTGCACGCCTACATTGGCGAGGGTCGCCATTTCCTCAACTGACAGCACACGTTGGATGTCCAGGATGATGACGAATTTGTTGTTAACCTTTCCCATGCCAGCGATGAAATCAGTGCGGATCTTGGCACCAAAGCTTGGCGAAGCCTCGATCTCGCTACTCGGGATCTCCAGCACCTCGGAGACAGCATCGACCATGATGCCCAGATCCTGCTTGTTTTCGTCCTGCTGTATTTCAACGATGACGATGCAGGTGCGGCGCTGGATGTTCGATGACTTGCCGCCAAAGCGGGCGGCAAGGTCAATTACTGGTACCACGGCGCCACGCAGATTGATTACGCCGCGAATGAAGTCCGGCATCAACGGGATTCCGGTGAGATTACCGTATTCAATGATCTCCTTGACGTTGAGGATGCCGACCGCGTACATCTCACTTGCAAGTGCGAAGGTCAGGTATTGTTGTGCCTCCCCCGCCGCTGCCAGGTGGCGAGCGGCGGTGAGTGCCTGTTTCGACATCTGGAGCGATGTCTGTTGTGCCGGAACAATC
Organism: Pseudomonadota bacterium; assembly: GCA_018262285.1. GTDB lineage: Bacteria > Pseudomonadota > Gammaproteobacteria > Burkholderiales > Rhodocyclaceae > UBA1934. The sequence continues at coordinate 3,489 of JAGTRX010000004.1, forward strand.
TTTCCCATGGCGGCCTCCGCTTAGAAACGCTCGAAATCATGCTCGCCGGCTGCCGCTAGCGCTAGCTTGCCTGAGGCCTGATTCCCGCCGCGCTTTGCGGACGCTGTCGTAGCGCGCACCGCCGTGCGGACCGCTGCTTTCGCGCCGCTGCCGTCGATCTTGAAGAACTCCATCAGGGTTTGCAACTGGCTCGCCTGCCCACCCATTTCTTCGGAAGTCGCCGCCAGTTCTTCGGAAGCGGAAGCATTCTGCTGGGTAGCCTTGTTAAGCTGCCCCATCGCACCATTGATCTGGCCGACCCCCACCGACTGCTCCTGGCTTGCAGCAGCGATTTCCTGGACCAGATCGGAAGTCTTCTTGATTGAAGGCACCATTTCGTCGAGCAGCTTGCCGGCATTCTCGGCCATCATCACGCTTGAACCCGCCAGTTCGCCGATCTCCTGCGCCGCCACCAAGCTGCGTTCAGCCAGTTTACGCACTTCGGCCGCCACCACCGCAAAGCCCTTGCCATGTTCGCCGGCGCGTGCCGCTTCGATGGCCGCATTCAAGGCCAAAAGATTAGTCTGGTAGGCGATGTCGTCGATGATGCCGATCTTACCGGCGATCTGTTTCATGGCTTCGGCGGTTTTCTTGACGGCTGCCCCGCCTTCGGTGGCTTCGACCGCCGACTTAGTCGCCATGTTGTCGGTGACCTTGGCATTCTCGGTGTTCTGGGTGATTGATGCCGTCATCTGCTCGATCGAAGCGGTGGTTTCTTCGACTGAGGCGGCTTGTTCGCTCGACGCTTGCGACAGCGATTGCGCCGTGGCGGAGACCTGCCCGGCGGCGCTGTTCAAGGCGTCCGCCGTCGTCGTCACTTCACCCATGATCTGGGCTAGTTTGCCGATCATATTCTTCACGGCCTGCTTCAACTGCCCCACCTCGTCCTTGGAGTCGACCTCGACCTTCATTGTCAGATCGCCTTCGGCCATGCTGTTGGCACACGCCACCGTTTCCATGAGCGGACGGGTGATGCTGCGCGTGACGAAGTAAGCAAAGGCAATCGACAGCAGGACTGCCGCAATCGCCAGAACAATGAGCAGGGTCTTCGTCGAGATCACCATATCTTGCGAGACCTTGCCCTGTTCCTCCACCACCGTTCCGATGAAATTCAGCATTTCATCAGATATTGCGACTAATTCCCTTTGCTCACTATTGCCGTTCATCAAGGTCAATGCCGCTTCTTCAAATTTGCGGGCGTTTAACAGTTCCAACGCCTTGCTGTTGACTTCTGCATATTTGGTTAGCGCTCCTTTAAGCTTGGCTAACAGCTCCTTGCCCTTGGGCGTTACGAGGGTCTTATCCAGGGCTTCAATGGACTCCTTGGCCTTTTTGCGGGCGAGTTGCATCTGTTCAATCTGCTTTTGCGCTTGCGTATCCTGCTTGAGTATTCCATAGATAGTGGCGCCTTTTAGCGCAATGTCCGCCCTATTGGCACTGTCGACCAAATCGTTTACTACAGCCATTTTAGGGAGTTGGGTATGTAGTAGCTGATCAAGTTCCCCTCCGATACCCGATACGCGGACAATGCCCATGATTGCAATGGCCAACAGGAATAAGATAGTGATGGCAAAGCCCAACCCCAGGCGCATGCCGATTTTCAGATTCGAGAACATATGTGGCTCCTTGTTGTACCTAAAGAAATTGTATTAACTGCACCTAATCAGCGAGCCACGCTCGCCATCGAAAAACTTTCTGTCTCGCGCCGTCCCGCCATATGGGTTAGCGCCTGCACGTCCAGAATCAGTGCGACTTCACCACTGCCGAGTATGGTCGAACCACCAATGCCACGCAGATTTCGGAAAAGGCTGGCCAGCGGCTTGATGACCGTCTGGAATTCGCCCAGCAATTGATCCACCACCACGCCGGCCTTATGACCGCCTGCTCTGATAACAACGACGTTCTCGCGTTGAGGTGGCTTGCTCTCAACTTCGAACAACTCGCGTAGCCGCACAAACGGCAATACCTCGCCACGCAGATTGAGATAATGCCGATCCACAGCCTGTTCCTTGAGCTCCAGACATTCCACCACCGTATCCAGCGGTATCACAAACGAGGCTTTGTCGATGCCGACCAGGAAACCGTCGATGATCGCCAGCGTCAGCGGCAGGCGTATCGTAAAACGGGTACCCTGGCCAGGCTGGCTGGACACATCCACCGAGCCACGCAAGGCTTGAATGTTTTTCTTGACCACATCCAGGCCAACGCCACGCCCAGACAAACTGGAGATCTGCTCCGCCGTCGAAAAACCGGCATCGAAAATCAAGTTGGTGATTTCCTGCTCATTTAAGGTTGCGCCGGGTTGTACCACGCCGCGCTCGATGGCTTTTTTGAGGATTTTGTCATGCGACAAACCGCCGCCGTCGTCGGAAATTTCGATCACCACACTGCCGGAATCATGGTAGGCATTGAGTTCTACGCGTCCCTTAGCCGACTTGCCGGCGGCCAGACGCTCTTCAGTTGCTTCAATGCCGTGATCCATGGCGTTGCGCATCAGGTGCATCAGCGGGTCACTGATCTTTTCCACCACCGATTTATCCAGTTCTGTTTCACCACCATTGATGAATAGCTCGATTTCCTTGCCGATTTCCTTGGAGAGGTCGCGCACGACCCGGTTGAAGCGATTGAAGGTTTCACCGATCTGAACCATGCGCAATTGCAATGCCGAATCGCGGATATCCTCGACCAGCCGGGAAAGAAGCGAGGTAGCTTCGATGAGTTCGGTCTGGCGGGTTCTGTGAGCAATCAGGTTGGCCGAAGCGCCAGCGATGACCAGCTCACCTACCAGGTCGATCAACTGATCAAGCTTGTCCGCCTGAACGCGAATCAGGCTCGCCTCAGTTACTTTTTTCTCGCACACCTGCTTTTGCTTGACCACGGCCGCTTCCACCAATTCGGGTTGCACGCTTTGCTGGTGGATCAAAATCTCGCCCAGGAAAGGTGGAGTTTGACCCTCGGCACGTGGCTCTGCCTGAGCGGCACGCTGATCGCGCAGTGCGTTTTCAAGCTCATCCTGAGTTACCACGCCGCTCTTGACCAGGATCTCGCCTAGTCGCATGTTTTCTTCGGGCAACTCCTCGATCAGTTTTATAAAATCCCTTATCCGGCTGCAGGGCGGAAGAATATGCAATTCGCACGCATCGCGTACAAACTCGAAAACCCCTTCAATCTCGGACTTGCTGGCAGAGCTGCGCAAATTGATTTCGAAACCGAGGTAACAGGCTTCCGGATCCATCTCGGCTGCTGCCGGCATGGCGTCGAACAGGGTCGTGATATGGGTGATCTCGCCCAGCATCAACAAATAGCGCAGAAAAGCCAACGGGTCCATGCCATTTTTAAGCACACCCTGGCCAAAGCGTACCGAAATGTGCCAAGTGTCAGCGCCCACATTGCCACCACCAGAAGCTTCGAGAACGGGAGCGCTGGTTTCCTTAGGCATGCTGGTGGTTACGCCGGTCAATCCGCCACCCTCGGATAATCCGTTAATCTGCACAGCAAGGTTCTCACTATGCAAATGATGTTCTTGTGAATCGCCATCACCACCATTCTCGATGTCGTCAAACATGCGCGACAGATGATCACAGCATTCCAGAAGGAGACTAATAAGTTTTGGTGTCAGATCGATTTCGCCGGAACGCACTTTTTCGAGGACATTCTCAAGCGTGTGCGTAAAAGACTCGACAGCAGTCATCTCGACCACGCCAGCTCCCCCCTTGACCGTATGGGCGGCGCGAAAGATGGCATCTATGGTTTCCGAGTCACGTTCCCCGCGTTCCAGCCGCATTAGTCCAACTTCCAGTGCCGCGATCTGGTCGCGGGCTTCCTGCATGAAAACCAGGTGAATTTCTTCCATGGCAACTTCTCCGTCAGTCAGGTCGTTTCGCGTGCCTGAATCAGCAGCGGGTCGCCAAAATATGCGGCCATATTGCAAAAATCGATGATGTCGCTCACGGCAGGGCTGTGGGCAACAATCGCCATGGTGCGAGCCAGGAGTTGGGCTTCGCGCTTGGTCAGAATCAGCAACTGAATCCCCGCCGTATCAATCTCGGCAACTTGCGACAAATCAAGTTCCAGTACCGACGTCTGATTAAGCGCTTCCAGCCATTGTTTTTTGAAAACAGCCACGTTGTAGATCGTCATGTCCTTGTCAACGACGATGCGTTGCACATTTGATTTTTTTGCTCTCATCATCAGACCTCATTCATCGGTGCAGGTGGTGCGTCGTCATTTGTATCTGCGCCACGATGTTGCTTAGTGAAGAACCAGCTTGATCGTCTTGAGTAACTCATCTCCGGTCACTGGTTTGACGAGCCAGCCTGAAGCACCGGCCTCCTTGGCGTCCATGCGTCTCGATTGTTGGGACTCGGTGGTCAGGAACAGGATGGGCATAAACTTGTAGCTTTCGAGCCGACGCACTTCCTTGATCAAGTCGATCCCATTCATTCCCGGCATGTTGAGATCGGTAATCAGCAGATCGGCTTTGACGTTCCCCCGAAACTTGCTCAGGGCGTTTTCGGCGTTGGAAGCTTTTTCGACACCAAAACCGGCCTTCAAAAGGATGTTCGAAATGCTGAGCAGCATGGTCATCGAATCATCAACAAGGAAGATTGTCTTCATGAATATTCCATTACAAGTTGGAGAGGCCAAACAGGCTTCTGTTCTTGTTTAAAAGAATGCATGACGACCGTGCAGATGGCGATATACGAATACGTGTAGGCTGATACGCATATTCGTATATGTCTGGCAGGACAGAAAGGTGGTCGAATTCGCCCTTACAGATGAAGTGAGAGCCTTCGACCGTTAACCCGGAAATTGACCAGTTGTGTGGTGATGCGCAAGACCGATATGGGTTTTGCAGAGGGACCAAGTGCGGCGCGTTTCAAACTTTGGTGATGCTCCTGGTCACTATTGTTTTGCTTCAACTAGTGCAGAAGTTCAAATCTCGAAACCCGCTGGGTAGCTAGTGCGCAGCAATCAGCTCACATGATGACAGGGAGACCAATGAAACAACTTACCGGAGATCGCGAGAAAATAGCGCCGCCAGCTCAACTGAAGAAGAACACTTCATTTTTTCCCGGATGTGCGCCCGATGGAGATCAACGGTGCGCCAACTGATTGACAATAGTGCCGCAATTTCAGGGCTGGTCATGCCACGAGCGATCAGTTTCGCCACTTCCAGCTCGCGGGTGGTCAGGCTGGCCAGGCACGCCTCCTTTTCCTGGCACAAAGCCTGTTCGGTATGATGCTCACGGCTTTTTTCCAGCATAGCCTGAACGGCATCGATCAGTTCGGTGTGGGTAAAGGGCTTTTCAAGAAATTCGATAGCTCCCAGCTTCATGGCCTGTACCGTGGAACGAATTTCTCCAAAACCGGTAACGACAATCACCGGCAGATGGGAATCCATTTCCCTCAGACGGCGCAGCACCTCGATTCCGCCTATGCCAGGCATGCGCAGATCAAGTATCAGACCACCCTGCCAATCGGCCGACCAAGCCCGCAGAAAAGCATCGCCACTGGTAAAGAAACGAGCTGGCACGTTGATGGAATCGAGCAGATCCTGGTAAAGATCCGTCATTCCCTCATCGTCCTCGACGACAAAAACACAGTTCCGTGGTTGTTGCTTACCCACCATTGCCCGACACATTTCTCACATTGCGCCCCTGAACTATACCGGAGAACCTGCTGGCGATGCACGCCTGTCTTCCGCGATAATCGGACAAACGGATGAAAGGATGGCAATGTTTATTCAACAGCCCGGTTTTGTAAGGCGCATCTCTCGGCACGCCATTCTTCTATCACTCTTCTATGCCTGCCCGATTCTGGCCCAGACAGCGCAACAGGTTCCTGAGAGTATTAACTTCCTAAATGCCATGTCCATGCTACGGGGGCTATCCAAAGGCTATGTGATCGGCTGGGAGATTTTCCTGTTGGTACAAGTCATATTCATCGTGGCGCTTATTAGATACAAACGTCGCGAGATGCTGATCCAGCGATCGCTTTGGGAAAGCCAGGCACAGTACCAGGCGATGGTAGATCTGGATCAGAATGCCATTATCGTATTTGACTTTAACCTCGCTAAAGTAGTGGATGCTAATTCCAAGGCGGAAGCTTTGTTTGGCATTAGCCGCGAGGAAATTATGAAAGATGGGATAAGAAAATATTATTTGCCCGGCCAATTCGGAGCAAATACAGTTGCAGAACATATAAATAATGTCTGCGAACAAGCATTGGCTGGCAAACTAGTCCATACCCAAGTACGTCCCGTTGTTAACGGCCAGGGCAAGATTATATTTTGCGAATGTTGGACATCCAGGCTTCCTTCAAACGATCGCAAATTGATTCGGGTCACCTATATCGATATCACCGAACGCATACAGAGGGAAGAACAAACCCAACGGCTACTCACAGAACAGCAAACGATACTGCGCAATGCGATGGCGGGCATCGCTTATGCCAATAACAGATTCATCATTTCATGCAATCGCCGTTTTGAAGAAATGTTCGGTTATGAAGAGGGAGAACTAATCGGTGCATCTTCCGAAATTGTTTATGTTTCCCACGAGGACTTTGTGACGATAGGCGAGCGCGCCTATCAAAAAATGGAAAATAACCGGTCTTACAGCGAAGAGTTGATGCTTAGGCGCAGGGATGGCAGCCTGTTCTGGGCAGCGATGAATGGTAGCGCTTACGATCCAGATCACCCGCAGGAAGGCAGCATCTGGATTTATACCGATGTTTCCAAACGTTATCAGGCCGAGCAGGCGTTGCGGGATAGCGAAAGCCATCTACGCACCTTAATTAATACCATCCCCGACTTGATATGGCTGAAAAACGTGGATGGCGTCTATCTGATCTGCAACCCAGTGTTCGAAAGTTTCTTCGGCGCCAAGGAAGCGGACATCGTTGGCAAGACCGACTACGATTTTGTGGATCATGAACTCGCCGATTCTTTCCGCGAAAATGACCGTAAAGCCTTAGTAGCTAACGCCCCCTACACCAACGAGGAATGGCTGACCTTCACTGTTGGAGGTTATCGCGGCTTGTTCGAGACCATCAAGACGCCAATGTACGACTCGGCTGGAAAACTCATTGGCGTACTGGGCGTCGCCCGCGACATCACGAAGACGCGGCAAGCCGAGGAAGCGCTACGCCAGAGCGAGGCTCGTTTTTATGCCATCTTTGAGCACGCTCAGGATGGCATTGTTCTAACCGATGCCGAGACCGGGCGTTTTTTTACTGCCAACAAAATGTTCCTGGAGATGACGGGTTACACCTTGGACGAAATAACTCAGCTTGGAATTGATGATCTCCACCCAAAGACCGATGTACAAATCATATACGAAGGCTTCAACAAACTGATTCATGGCGAAAATCTTGCGACTGTGAGCATCCCCATGCTATGTCGTGATGGCAATATCTTCTATGCTGACGTCAGTACCACTACACTCGAATTGAACGGCAGGCTATACGCGCTTGCCGAATTTCGCGACGTTACCGAGCGTAGGTTTATGCATCAGCAAATAGAAGAGCATCAAGAGCACCTGGAGACCCTCGTCGAAATACGTACCGTCGAACTCTCGAAGGCATTAGAGGCTGCACAGCTTGCTGAATTGGCCAAAGATTCATTTTTGGCCAACATCAGTCACGAGTTGCGTACGCCACTCAATGTGGTCATCGGTTATTCCGGGCTGATGCGCGACGCCAGCGTCGATCCGAAGCAACGCAAATATATGGAAAGGATTTTTTCCGCCGGGAAAAACCTATCGGCCATCATCGACGACTTGTTGGACTTATCAAAAATTAATGCTGGGAGTATGAATTTCGAATCCATTGCTTTTAGTCTGAGCGAGCTGATAAATCACTGCGTTGAATCGATGGAGAATTCTGCCGCAAATAAGGAATTGCAGCTTGTCGTGCGGATCGGCGAGATTCCCGATGTTTTGATTGGTGATCCGCTGCGACTCGAACAGATAATCTTTAACCTGCTCAGCAATGCCATTAAGTTCACCCAGGCCGGCCGTATTGAAGTACGCGTTTACTTGGCCAGCCGGGAAGAGGACCGCCTCTGTCTCGGCATCGAAGTAGAAGACACCGGTATCGGTATGCACGAGGAGGATATCGCGCATCTCTTCAAACCCTTCGCCCAGACAGACAACTCCATCACCCGCACCTATGGTGGTACCGGCCTCGGGCTGGCGATCTGCAAACGCCTCGCAGAAATGATGGATGGCAACATCTCCGCCACCAGTTGTTTCGGTAGCGGCACCACGTTTCAGGTTAAGGTGTGGCTCGGGATCAATTCTGGCAAACTTCCAATAGAAGCAAATTCAGATAGCGCCAAGCCTGCGCAAATTCGTTATCACAATGCAAAGGTTCTGGTCGTCGATGACCTATCATCTAACCGGGATATCGTTGAAGAGTTGTTGCTTGCGGTCGGGATCGTGCCGTACCTGGCACCTAATGGCCGAGTCGCGCTCGATATCCTGAGCGAGGCCGGCCCGGCGAAATTCGATCTGGTCCTGATGGATCTCCAGATGCCGGAAATGGATGGGATCACTGCAACACGCGCCATTCGTGAAATGGCCGGTTTCGAAAAGATGATCATCATTGCCATGACGGCACGTACCATGAGCCACGAGAAGGAAAAAAGTCGTTCGGCCGGAATGAACGACCACATCGGCAAACCCTTCGATATTGCTAACTTTTACCATCTACTGGCGAAATGGATAGGCCACAACAAAAGACTGGAACAACCTGGCGCAGCTATGGAGTCAAGTGTCACTACCGGCAATAGTTTGCCAAATCTCCGCACCATCGACACAGAAACCGGACTGGCACGTTTTGCCGGCAACGAGAAACGTTATCGCCATTGCTTGACAAACTTTATCAAGGAAGCGCCCGACTTTACGACGGAGATTCAAAGATCACTTGCTGCTGGAGAGCTAGAACAGGCCAGGAAATCCGTACATGCCATCAAAGGACAAACGGGCATGCTCGGCATGAATGATCTCCATGCTATCGCAACGGAGCTTGAAGCCGCATTTCAGCGTGGCGATGCGCCGCACGACCTGATTAACAGCCTGCAACTGACCATCCAAAAGTTATGTGATGAACTAACTGGTGCGCTCGATATCAAGGCGCCAGAACCTCCGTTATCTGAGCATCAGGAACGAGAGGGTTGATCCATTCATGAGCAGCCGCAGAAACATTCTGCTGATCGAAGACGCTCCCTTTTTTCAGGGAATCGTCCAACAACACTGCTTCGTAATTTTGCGACGCCTATGCAGAAGGAGAGTGACTTGAACCCAACCTTCAAGATATTTGTCATTGACGATGATCCCGCAGTTCTGCTTGCCATGCGCAGCATTCTTGAACCGGATTACGCGGTGGAAACTTTTGAAAGCGTGGAAGCCTGCCTGCCCCGACTCGATGCGGAAAAGCCCGACATGTTTCTGCTCGATGTCAGTCTGCCAGGCATGGATGGCTACGCCTTTTGTCGCCAGATCAAGGACGATGCGGACATGAACCACATCCCAGTCACCTTTGTATCGAGCTATGACACTATCGATGCCAGACTCAGTGGATACAATGCCGGCGGAGAGGATTTTATCGTCAAACCCTTCGAGCCAGCGGAGGTGATTAGCAAAGTCAAGGTGGCGCAGCAGATTACGTTAAGCAAGCAGTCACTGAAAGAGCAGGCTGAAGCGTCTGAGTACTTGGCAACGCTAGCGCTGGCCAGCATGGACGAAGCCGGTATCGTCCTGCAATTCATGAGCAAGCTTATTGCTTGGGATAACGATCAGGAAATCGCAGCCGGGCTACTCGAACTGATGCAACGTTATCAGCTTAATGGCGTGGTGCAAACGAGGATTGCCGAGCGTACCTTAACGTTAAGCTCTGCCGGGACCAATCTTCCCCTCGAAACCTCTGTCATGGAACATGCCCGTACAATGGGTCGAATTTTTGAGTTTAGCAATCGGAGCGTGCACAACTTTGATCGTGTAACGCTCATGGTCAATAATTCGCCCCTACATGACCCAGATTTTTGCGGCCGATTAAGAGACAACCTCTCCGTTGCGGCACAAGGTGCTGATTCGCGTTTGCATGCAGTTGAGATCGAAGAAGCTAATCGTCGCAACCAAGCAGGCATCCTCGGGGCGCTGGAACGCATTCACGTATCGATCGGCAGTATGCGCAAATCCCACGAACTTGTTCGCAACCAGAGTTCCTCGTTGGTTCTAGAACTTGGAGAAAGTCTGGCTGATGCGTTCGTCCATCTAGGGTTAACCGATAACCAAGAGCGCTTTCTGGAGGATATGGTGAATGAATTTATGCGACGCTTGGTTGAACTCTTTGATCGCGGCGAAGAAACCTACCAATCCTTCCAAGAGTTGAGCCAGCAGCTTGGTGCGCTTAAGCAGTGAACATCCACAACATACGCATATGGGCAGCATCGCTGGCGAAAATCCCTTCGGTCAGTAAAATTGTCATTGCCCGAATTTCATCACGCTTACACCTGTGGTAACGCCATAGCATGCCAACAAATCGTCCTCGGTTCCCTGATTACTACGGAAATATTCCCTGTTCTGATAAAAAAACCATGTGTCGATTGGGCTGGAATGTGCCATAGGGCGGCCATTTCCACCGATTTTCCAAAAAATATCGCCCGATAAAACGAGAATTTCCCTGTTTTATTCCCTGTTATGGGAAATATCATGTGGAGAAGGGTTCGCGACGGACTACCCTCTCCGCCAGAACACGCCAGAAACCCGCACAGCCAAAGGCTTTGCGGGTTTTTTGTTGCCACATGCACGGCCTTTGCGGGTTCTGGGAATTCGGCTTTTTTCGCCTTAAAGCTAAAACTCCGTGTTACGGATCTGTCACACCGACCGAAACCATCTTCAATTCATTTGTTACCAAATTGCTTGAGCAAGGACTTCCTGTTTGCCAGGTATTCGGTCTGGAACACGGCCATTCTCAGCACATCCCGGTATTCGCCATCGGCAAAAAACTCATGGTGCAGCCGGCCTTCTTCCTTGAAGCCCACTTTGCGATAGACGTTGATCGCGCGCATGTTTTCGCAATCGACAATCAATGAGAGCTTGTGCAAGTTGAGAACGGTAAAGGCGTAATCCATGGCCATGACGGTGGCAACCGTCGCATAACCCCGTCCTTGATAAGCCGGTGCAATGATGATTTGAAACTCGGCTCGGCGGTGGATATGATTGATCTCGACAAGTTCGACCAGCCCGATGCGCTCCTGGCCACTTTCGGCGACAAAGCGTCGCTCGCTTTGGTCGTGAATGTGTTTGTCGTAGAGATCACAGAGCTCGACATAGGCTTCATACGGCTCTTCGAACCAGTAGTGCATGACTATTTCGTTGTTGTCCAGTTCATGGACAAAACGCAAATCTTCCCGCTCCAGCGGGCGCAGGTGAAGGTTGTCTGGCATGGCATAAATAAGGGATTGACGATGGACACATTCTATCTTGGCCGACGCGATCGCGCGATCAACCCGTTCTCCAAACTGCGGGGCATCAAATTCATGGCACAGAAACTGGTTCGCATCGTCGAAAACAGAAAATCTCGCCCGCGCATTGCAGGCGCGCTGGCGGCATGGGCGCTTCTGCTGGCAAATTGCCCCGTTATTGCCAACCCTTGCGCTTACGAAGTCTTTGGCGGCCGCCAGGTCTTTGCCGGTGCCCCGCAGCCCGAAATCCATATCGACAAGGAAGCAATCAAGGCGGTCATCGATCTGAGAACTTATGGCGGCAAAAAAGAGAGGCCTTATTTCGACTCACCCGGCGCCACTTTCACGATTGACTATACCTTCGCCAATGCGGGGTCTGACCGTGATCTCATACTCGGTTTTCCCATCGGCAGTGTGCGCAAGGATCGCATTGTTTCTTTTTCCGTCAAGGACGTCGACACCGGCAAGGAAATTGCGACCCTGTCAGAAGGCTTGAATGCGGGATTGCCGCTGTCGGCTGCCGATCTGCAGGCTTGCGAAAAGGGGCAATTCCACCAGAAGGTTCCAGCGCGTGAAGCGGCAGGGAATTCGGGTATTGTCATTCACCAGTTGCCCGTCGAGAATCGCATCGTCTGGTACGCCTGGAAGCAAAGCTTTCCGGCTGTTGCCAAAACCAGACTGCGGGTCAGCTACAGGATCGAAAGCGAAGGGGATAGCTGTATCTACCACTACATTTTGTCGACAACCCGTCACTGGGGTAGCGGTGTCATCAAGGATCTGACTATCGCTGCCCGCTTCAAGGGTCAGACGCCACGCTCCCCGTTTTTCGCTCCAAGCGGCCATCCGCAGGGATTTACTTACGACAGGAAGTCACGGGTGATGCGCTGGCGTTTTCATGACTACACGCCCAGCGAAGACCTGACTTTGGTGTTGAGAAAAGGCTGTTGAAGGCCTCCGGGTTTGGCCGGTGTATACTTGCCAGCCTTGTGGCAGCATGAAAATACCGCCGCTGCGAGAACGCATTTCCATACTTGAAAGACATTGATGACTTCCGCAATTGCCGTATTTTGCGGCGCCGGCTTTGGCGCATTGCTGCGCTGGTGGCTGAGCCTGACACTGAACCCAATTTTCCCGACCATGCCTTTCGGTACGCTGGCGGCCAACCTGCTCGGTGGCCTGTTCATCGGTATCGCCATTGGATATTTCACGCACCGTATCAGCCTGCCGCCGGAAATGCGCCTGCTGATCATCACCGGTTTTCTCGGCGGTTTGACCACTTTCTCCACCTTTTCCGGCGAAGTTGTCACACTGATCACCCGCACCGAATATTTATGGGCGATGATCACCGCTGGTCTGCACCTTTTCGGCTCACTGGCCATGACCGTTCTTGGGCTGATGACCGCCAACGCTTTCTTCGTCAGAACTTAATATCCCGGAGACACACCATGCCAGGCACTTACCTCAAGTTTTACGTCCAGGAAGACCATAAGCACCATGGCATCGCCACCTACGAATGGCTGCTGGAACAGGCAAAGAAAACCGGCATCCGGGGCGGCTCGGCCTTCCGCGCCATCGCCGGTTTTGGCCGCGACGGCAAAATTTACGAAGACCATTTTTTCGAACTGGCCGGCCATTTACCGATCGAAGTCGGTTTTGCCGTCAAGGAGGAAGAAGCCACGGCTTTGCTCAACCTGATCGCTGCCGAAAAGCTTTCCTTGTTTTACATCAAGCTGCCAGTTGAATCGGGACTTACCTACACACCCGCAACCTCCTGAACAGCATGACCAAACCAGCCTGCCCCTGCTGTCTGGCGCCGATGCAGCAGCACCGCTTTGCCCGCAAACTGCACGGCGAAATCGAGCTTGACCTCTGCTTTACCTGCCAGTGCATCTGGTTTGACGAATTTGAAAGCGCCCAATTGTCACCTGCCGGGGTGCTCGCGCTCTTTCGCTGCCTGCACGAACACCGCGATGACCTTCGCCAACCCTGGCCGGATGTCCTCACCTGCCCGCGCTGTCAGGATCGCATGATCCATGGGCTCGACGTCTGCAAGAGCGGAAAGTTTTCTTATCACCGCTGCCCCCGGCAGCATGGCAGGCTCAGTTCCTTTTCCGCCTTCCTGATGGAAAAAGGCTTTGTGCGCCAGCTGAATGGCGCTGAAGTCAAGGCGCTGGCTGACAAGGTTCAGATGATCCGTTGTTCCGGCTGCGGCGCGCCGGTCGACATTCGCAATGAAAATATCTGCCACCATTGCCGAGCGCCGATTGCCATTCTCGACCCCGAGGCCGTCCAGAAAGCACTGGCCGAATTTGGCAAAGCCGCCTACCAGGCCGAGCACGTCGATCCCAATGCCCTGGCAGATGCGCTGATTGCCAACGAGCGCATGAAATCGCAGGCAAAGAAGGATGGGGCATCGGCAAGTTCGATTGGCTTTATCGAAATGTCCGACGCCACCGATCTGGTGGCTGGCGGCATCGAACTGCTTCTCGGCATCTTGTCCGATAGCTGATACAAAAAAGCCCTGCCGAAGCAGGGCTTTTGGGAGTGCCGCAGGTTACCGGTAGGATTATCGATTAGCGACGATCTCAACGTCGGCACGGCGATCTGGCTGCAGGCAGTCAATCAAAACCTTGGACTTCCTGTTGCCCTTGCACTTATCGCCAGTCACCGGATATTTATCGCCCTTACCTTCAACATAGATACGGCTGGCATCCACACCCTGAGCAACCAGGTAATCCTTGATTGCCTGAGCACGCATTTCAGACAGCTTCTGCTTGCCAGCCGCATCCTTGGCCTCAAGGCGGTCGGCATGGCCTACCACCAGAATGACTTGCAGGCGCAACCCCTTGAGCTTGCCGATAGCCGCATCCAGTTTGACCTTGCCTTCAGGAAGCAGAATTGCCTTGCCGGAATCGAACAACGCATCGGCAGCCAGGGTAATCTTTTCACCGCCAATCACTGGGGCCATCGCCATTGAGGGTGCAGACAATCTATTCGCGTTATACGCACCGACTAAGGAAACAACAGCACCCACTGCAGAATCGGAAACCCCTTGCGGCATGGGCAAGGGCTGTTTCACCGTTGCCGACTCGCCCCCCTTGTTGCGCACTTCGGAGTCGATGGCAATAAAAGAAGTGTAGGCCGTCAACAAATTGTAATTTAGCCCCAACTCGGTCACTTCAGTCACGCGTTTATCGTTCGGCTGCATCTTGTTGAGATCGGAAAGCAGGGCAATGCGCTGCCGTGCCCACAGATAGGGCAAGGCCGAGGCATTCTTCGATGGCGCATGCTTGCCGACCTCGACCGCTTCCCTGAATGCGCCCTGACCGGATGTACCGGTCACGACGATCTTGCCGGTAGGCTCACCGCGCCATTTGCCGAACAAGACCAGCGGACGCTCGGCCATGATATCGGGAACTTTGAGCGGCTCAACATCGTAAGCCTCAAAGTCTTCGAAATTCACCTTGATTCCGGTAAGCACCGGCGATTCAATCAGCTTGCGGAACCGCTCGGCTGCTGCGGGCGCCTGTTGCGGATTGGTAATGACGAAGGGCTCGCCCATGCCGACCCGGGCCATTCCTTCGATCAAATGGCGGTTGACGCCAGTACCAATGCCGAAGGTAAACATATTGGCCTGATCGAGATTATTGCGGATCAGTTCAAAAACATCGGGTTCGACGCTGATATAACCATCGGTTGAGATAACAAAAGTGCGCGAATAACCTTTGATCGACTTGAGCGCGAGGGCAAGCTTCAGCGCAGGAACTATCTCGGTACCACCACCGCCCCGCTGCCGGTCGATGACTTCAATCGCCTTGCGGACATTTTCTTCGGTGGCTGACAAAGATTCCTCGGCCAGCATGTAACTGCTGCCCGCAAAAAGCATAAGGTTGAAGCGGTCAGTCGGACGCAATTTACCGATCAAATCGCGCATCAGCACTTTGGTGATTTCCAGCGGAAAGCCACTCTGGGAACCGGAAATATCGACGATGAAAATGTATTCGCGGCCGGGGATATGCTCGGGCGCCACGCGCTTGGGCGGCTGCATGGTCATCAGGAAGTGGTTTTCCTTCTCGCCTTGGTACATGAGCATGCCGGTCTGGATCTTGTTGCCAGCCAGACGGTAACGCAGAATGAAATCGCGATTGCCGCCGTAAGCTTCCTGTTTGTCGAGATGAACCACCGCCGTATTCGGGCCATCGAACTGAATATTGGTCTTGTGGCTCGGCACGGCCACATCCTTGACAGGCATGCCGCCGACGATATTGACGTTGATGTCAAACGTCGACGTCGGTGCCTGGCCCTGATGCAGCGTCGGGTTTTCCACCCACTTGTCGGAAGGTGTCGCCTTGCTTTCCGGCAAATTGGAATAACGCGGCCCGACCACAGTCGGATAAACGAATTCATACACGCCATCTTCCGGCACGATCAGCTCGGTGTATTTCATTTCCACCTTGATCTCGTCGCCCGGCATGATGTTGGCGAGATTCATCTGGAAGACGTTGGGCCGTTGCTGTTCCAAAAGCGATGCACTCTTGCCTTGCTGCTTGGCCTCCTGATACTGGCGCCGTGCCTCTTCGCGCTTCTGGATTTTGGCAACCACCACCCGTTCGCCGATGGTCATTTTCATACCGTGCACGGCGGCGCGGGTTGAAGCCGGGAAGACATAAATCGCCTCCAGCGGCGTTTTACCGGTATTGGCGTAGGTTTGCGTGACCGTCACATCGGCAATGACGCCGGCGATATTGACTTCGGTTTTGGTCGACTTGAGCGGCAACTGATCAAGCTTGGCATCGCCACTCTGGACAAAGAAATACGGCGAAAGCGTGCGGTCTTCCTTGACTGGCTGCTTGGCCAGCGCCACATTCATCAACCCCAACAGCAGCGAAAGAGCATAGGCGAGACAAACGAAGCTTCGCCGTGAAAGAAAACTTTGGTTTTGATTCATATGACCTCCGTTATTATTTGAATTGCCATAATGATAGCGCAATATTGATGAAATCATAGCGGTCTGATTGCTCAGGTTTATCTACCCTCCAGTCTCAGCAAGTCTTGTTCAACTGCTAGAATGCACACCTGAATTTCAATCAAGGTTCCCATCACCGTGAGCACTCCCAACGTCCCAAATCCGCCCGCCGCCAATTTCATCAAGAACATCGTCGAGGCCGATCTTGCCGCCGACAAATACGCCCCGCGCCGCTGGGCCGGCCAGCCGGGCGCCGCCGCCGACCATGCCGCTGCACCGCCGGATGCTGCCAAAATCCGCACCCGTTTCCCGCCCGAACCAAACGGCTATCTGCATTTTGGCCACGCCAAATCCATCCTGCTCAATTTCGGTCTGGCCGAACAATTTGGCGGGCGCTGCCATCTGCGCTTCGACGACACCAATCCGGAGAAGGAAGAGCAGGAATATGTCGATTCCATCATTGACGCCGTGCATTGGCTGGGCTGTTCGTGGGAGAAGGACGGCGAAACCAATCTCTACTACGCCTCCAACTATTTCGACTGGATGGCTGCTTTTGCCGAAACGCTGATCCGCACCGGCCACGCCTATGTCGACAGCCAGAGCGCCGACGAAATGCGCGCCAATCGCGGCACGCTGACCGAAGCCGGTAAGGATTCGCCTTTCCGTAGCCGCAGCATCGAAGAAAATCTCGACCTGTTCACCCGCATGAAGGCCGGCGAATTCCCGGACGGCACCCACATCCTGCGCGCAAAAATCGACATGACCGCGCCCAACATCAACCTGCGCGACCCCGCCATTTACCGCATCCGCCACGCCACGCACCACAACACCGGCGACAAGTGGTGCGTCTATCCGATGTACACCTTCGCCCATCCGATTGAGGACGCGCTGGAAAACATTACCCACTCCATCTGCACGCTCGAATTCGAAGACCAGCGACCCTTCTACGACTGGCTGCTGGAGCGACTGGCCGAAAATGGCCTGCTGCAACGCCCGCTGCCGCAGCAGATCGAATTCTCGCGCCTGAACCTGACTTACATCGTCCTCTCCAAGCGCAAGCTGATCCAGTTGGTCGAGGAAAAACACGTCGAAGGCTGGGATGACCCGCGCCTGCCGACGCTGGTCGGTGCTCGCCGCCGCGGTTACACGCCAGCCGGATTCCGTCTCTTTGCCGAGCGTATCGGCGTCTCCAAAAACGATTCGCTGATCGACTACGCCGAACTCGAAAACTGCATGCGCGACACGATGAACGAATCGGACGCGCGCCGCATCGCCGTCCTCGACCCGGTCAAGCTTATCATCACCAATTACCCACAAGGCCAGAGCGAGGAATGTTTCGCCCCCAACCACCCGCAAAATCTCGATCTAGGCAAGCGTGTTGTGCCGTTTTCCCGCGAACTATGGATCGAGCGTGAGGACTTCATGGAAGTACCGAGCAAGGGCTATCACCGTCTTTCGCCCGGCAATATGGTGCGGCTGCGCTACGGCTATGTGGTGAAATGTACTGGCTGTGAGAAGGATGCCGATGGCCGCATCACCGCCGTCCTTTGTGAATATCTGCCGGAAACCAAATCCGGCACGCCGGGGGCCGATTCGGTCAAGGTCAAGGGCAATCTGCACTGGGTCTCCGCCACGCACGCCTACGCCGCCGAAGTGCGCCTCTACGACCGTCTGTTCAAGGAAGCCGCGCCAGGCAGCGGCGGACGCGATTTTCTGGATGATATCAACCCGGAGTCCAAGGTCGTCATTACCGCCCAGCTAGAACCGGCGTTGAAAGAAGCCAAGCCGGAAGAGCGCTTCCAGTTCGAACGCCACGGCTATTTCGTCGCCGACCGCGTCGATTCCAAACCCGGCGCACCGGTGTTCAACCGGGCGGTGACGCTAAAAGATTCGTGGGGCAAGACCGGCTAGCAAACAGCGCATCAGCAATCGGAATGCGCATCGTTACCGGGCGCTGGCGATTTTCTTGATCGCCCGCGCCGTCACTAGGCCCTGCCACAAGAAATACAGCGCCAAAACATGGAAGGCAACGCCGATCAGGTCGGCGGAAAGCAGATAAATCAGAGTATCGAGGCCGAATGCCAGCATGCCCACGACAAATGCCGCCACTGACGGGCGTCGCGCCAGCCAACCGCAGGCGACAAAAAAGACGCTGGCGGCAAAAGCCAGCATCCACAGAATTCCTGCCAGAATCATCGAGCTATCCACACCCTTGGCATATTCCTGCGCGATTGCGGTGAATACTTGCGAAATACCCAGGCCAATGATGAAAGCCCAATCGCTGCCAAAGGCACTAATCAGCAAATTGACCAGCGACAAGCCGGCAATCCAGTAAAACCAGTTGGCACCGCTCTCGAGTTGCTGGCGCTTTTGCACTATTTCCGGAGTGTCTTGCGCTGTGGTCAGCGCCGCCCCTGAATCCCCATCTGCAGAAGCCGTCGCTGGTTCGATGATTGGCGGCTGGCCAGTAGCGTCGGCATCGTATTCTTCGAGCGGGATTTCACTCGTTGCGGCAAGAACCTTGGAAGGCGGCGCAAACTGGCTTTGTGGCTGCGCTTCAAAAGCATCGACCATTTTGGCCATTTCGTAGCCACCCAGTTTTTCCAGACGGCGGCGCGCCTGATCGAAGCGTCGGCGCTGGATGTGAATGTAGCGTTCCATGGTCAGACCGGCGCTTGGGGCTTTGCCGGTTTTCTCAAGCAGGGTCGCCAGCAGCCGCGCATGCATTTCGAGTAACGACAGCAGCGGCATGCCCGGAAAAGACTGGGCGACATCAAGATCACCACTGATCAGGACGTGCGTCGCCATGACCGTATGATCGGTCGTACACACCCGGATATTGCCGCCCAGCAAGGACATGATAGAAAAGTGGAGACCTTCGGCATCGGCACTCATGCCAGGGGGTATTTGCTGTAGTCTCATCTGTTGCACCTCGATCAACGTGCTGGCGGTCGCATCGACAAAACAGGCAGCCACGCCGATACAGTTTGGTGATCTGGGGTGGACGGTAAAATAGCCGAGTTGCCGGAAAGCGCGCTGTTCCAGTTGCACGACATAGTCGTCCAGCGTTGCCCAGTCGAACCGCAGGCCACCCGGCTCGGCGCCATGCTCGAGCCGGACATAAGACATGGCAGGCGGAATGCCCTGCAATACACCGCGCTTGATCTTGGCGATGGTGCTCCAGCCGACAAACAGACCCAAGCCCAGTGCTATAGCCAACAACCAAGCCACACTGGCAGGATCGAAACTTAAGCTGCCGGAAACTGCGCTCAGTACCAAACCGATCACAATGACCAACACGACGTTGATGACCATGTTGCGAACGATTGCGCTGCGTAAACGTAATGCCACGTTGCTCTCCCTCATCTTTGCATTTCAGAAATACGTCATTCCTCAACGCGAGCGTTGCCTGCAAATCGGCATTGTGCCAGCTCAGTACCAAGTAATGCGACAATAGCGCCTGTTTTTGAAAACCGTGCGTTCATGACCTTTACCCAATCCCTCGCTGCCGCCTGGCAAAAGAACAATTCCCTGCTCTGCGTCGGCCTCGATCCCGATCCGGCCAAATTTCCGGCGCATCTGAAAGGCCGCGATAAGGCCATTCTGGAATTCTGCACAGCTATCGTCAATGCCACCGCTGATCTGGTTTGCTGTTTTAAGCCGCAGATTGCCTATTTCGCCGCCCGCCGTGCTGAAGACCAGTTGGAAGCGCTGATTGCCCACATTCACGACCGTCATCCCGGCGTTCCGGTCATTCTCGATGCCAAGCGCGGCGACATCGGCAGCACCGCCGAGCAGTACGCCGTGGAAGCCTTCGAGCGTTTCGGAGCCGATGCCGTCACCATCAACCCCTATCTCGGACGCGATTCGGTCGAGCCTTATCTGGCCTACCCGGACAAGGGCGTCATTCTACTTTGCCGGACATCCAATCCTGGCGGCAGTGATTTGCAATTCCTCGACGTTGGTGGTGGTGAAAAGCTCTACGAGCGCGTCGCCCGCCTCGTCGCCAACGAATGGAACACCTCCGGCCAATGCGCCCTCGTGGTCGGCGCCACCTTTCCGGCCGAAATCGCCCGCGTCCGCGAAATTGTCGGTGATCTACCCCTGCTCGTTCCCGGCATCGGCGCTCAGGGCGGCGATATCGAAGCCACCGTCAAGGCTGGCCGCACCGCTAACGGCAACGGCCTGATGATCAATTCCTCCCGCGCCATTCTCTACGCCGGCAAGGATGAAAACTTTGCCGCTGCCGCCCGTCAGGCAGCACTGGAAACAAAAAACGCCATCAACCAATATCGCTAATGAAAACCTCTGCCCTCTTCACACTCCTGCTTGGCTTCTTTTCCGGCGTTGCCTTTGCCCTACCACAAAATGCGCCGGTTCCCGGCGGCGTCGCCATCGTGACGCTGGAGAAAAATTCCACCATGCCGCGCGCCCGCTGGGGCGATAAGCCATTGGCCGTGCTGCAGCATGAAGGCCGTTGGGTGGCACTGGTTGGCATTCCACTCAGCCAGGAACCCGGCCTGCTGCAGATTCAACAAGATAATGGCAAGACCTACACGATCGACGTACAACCCAAGGAATACACTACCCAGCGCCTGATCCTGCGCGACCAACGCAAGGTAACACCCAACCCCGAGGATCTTGAACGTATCGCGCGCGAAAAAACCGTTCTCGATGCGCTCAAAATCCGCTTCAGCACTCGCCTGCCCGACCCTGATTTCAGTCTGCCCACACCAGGAAGGCTTTCCTCGCGCTTTGGCCTGCGCCGTTTTTTCAACGACCAGCCACGCGCTCCGCATGCCGGGCTGGATATTACTGTTCCACATGGCGCGCCAATCACCGCCCCGGCCGACGGCACAGTGATCAATACGGGGGAATATTTTTTCAACGGCAACAGTGTCTATCTTGACCATGGCCAAGGCTTGATCAGCATCTACATGCACATGTCGCGCATTGACGTGCGCGAAGGCCAGCAGGTCAAACGCGGCGAATTGCTTGGTGCGGTCGGTGCAACCGGGCGCGCCACCGGCCCGCATTTGCACTGGGGCGTTATTCTGAACGGCAATTCGGTCGATCCGGAACTATTCCTTGGCAAACACTAAAACCTGACAAAACAGTTTCACCGCAAAGACGCAGAGGACGCCAAGGCGTCGCAAAGGAAAACCTTCTCTTGACTAGAAAGGAAGGTCCGCCAACTCATAAATGTCGTCATTGCGAGCATAGCGAAGCAATCTCACTCCAGTTTTCGAGATTGCCACGAGCCTAACGGCTCTCGCAATGACGGGTTCCCACGCCGTCGTACGCTCCGCAACAAAAATGCTGATGTTCATTGCGAATCAAGAACCGTCTTGAATCTTCCCGCCGAAGTGGCCCGCGCATAAAATGCTGTAACCCATTGTTTTTTTGCGATCCTTCACCCCTCTGTGCCTTTGCGATGGATTTTTTTGGATCATTGTTTTGTTAAACCACACCGATAGGGGAAAATAGCGCCATCGATTTTTCTTGCGCCCCATGGACAACCTGATCCACGACAACGCGACCCTGGAACTTTATGCCTGGCTGGATGAGGATTCCGATCTGCCGGGCTGGGATATCCTGACCGGCAGTCCGTTTGGCGCGACTTTGAGTTCCATCGAAGGTGGCACGCCCGTGCCTTCCGACCAGTTTTTGGCGGTACAGAATTACTTTGCCGAATACCACCTCGAGTATTTCCGCCAGCGCCGTTACGAAAACTTCCCCAGCCGCCTGCACGCCCTGCTCCTTTTTGCCACCCGCACCGACGCCGAAACTTTCTACAAAAAGCACACCGACCGCGTCTTCGGCAAGGAACTGGTCTGCGCCAAAACCAAAGGCGAATACACCTGCTCTTTTCACGACGCAAGCTGGCTCGACTATTTGCGCCTGCCGCACAGCCTGGGTCTGGCAGCACTGGATGAAATTGCCAATTACTACTGGTCGGGCGCCTTGGTCGAAGAAGTCGGCCTGACTTTCATGGACGAACCCTGGCAAGAACAACCCGTTATTGAGGCGCTATTTCAGGGAACACTGGAAACGGTGCGGTTTCAACCAAAGACTGCCTGGCTGCCCGGTTTTGGATGAGCGGATCAATCCAAACCATCGTCCTGCACACCGAAGCACCGCCCAAGCCGGCCATTGGCGAACCCTGCAACGGTTGTGGTGTTTGTTGTGCCGCCGAAACCTGCCCGGTCGGAATCGTCCTTTTTCTGCAGCGACGCGGCGCGTGCCCCGCCTTGATCTGGAACAAAGCAGACAAGCGCTATTTCTGTGGCTTGCTGGACGATCCCGCCCAATATTTGCGCTGGTTGCCGCGCCGTTGGAATGCCCTCGCCAGCCACTTTTTCGCCCGTCGCATCGCTGCCGGTAAAGGCTGTGACTGTTCGGCAGAAGTTGTCATTCCATTTCCAGATCAATCGTGACGCGAAGACAAGCCGAAGGCAGTACAAATAGTACGGCGAGGCGAAGTCGACAAAGTCACGGTTCGGTCTGGAATTGGAATCAGCCCTGCAACCAGCGTGCCGTCTGATAGAACACAAAGCTGACGATCCAGGCCAGCAGCAGCGGCCAGACGACGGACAGCGCCGTAAACCCCCAGCTTTTTGCTTCGCGCCGAATGGTGGCGATGCTCGATAAACAAGGGGTGTAGATCAGAATAAAGAGCATGAAGCTGTAGGCCTGCACCCAATCGAGACGGCTTGCCAGAATAAGACCGAGTTTGTCCTCACCAGCGCCGTAGATGACTGCCATGCCGCCGAGGACGATTTCCTTGGCGACGAAGCCGAAAAGCAGCGCCACCGACAAAATGGAATCGATGCCAATCGGCGCGAAAACGGGATGCAGCCATTGTGCCAATTGTCCGGCCAAGGTACCGGAACTAGCCGCAGGCAGATCGAAGGGATAATGCGTCAGCAGCCAGATGAGCAGAACGCCGCCAAGGATATAGCCGGTGGCGCCTTCGAGAAACTGGCGGGTTGAATACCAGCCCTGCATCAGCAAACTGCGCAGGGTAGGAAAGCGATAGGGCGGGAATTCGAGCAGCAGCGTCTCGTTGCTCCTGAATTGCCCTTTCCAGATCAGCGCCGACAAAAAAGCCACCAGAAAGGAAGCAGCGTACAGGCTCAGCATGACCAGCGCCGCCAGATGGGGCGGGAAAAGCGCCGCCGTGAGGAAAACAATCACCTGCAGGCGCGCCGAGCACAGTGAAAAAGGGATGATGAGCATGGCCAGCAGGCGTTGCGAGCGCGAACGGATGACGCGCGTCCCCATCAGCGCCGGCACGTTGCAACCCAAGCCCATGATTTGCATAACAAAAGATCGGCCATCCAGCCCCAGCTTCGACATCGCACGATCAACCAGAAAGGCGATGCGCGATAGATAACCGCTGTCCTCGACCACACCCATAAGCACGAAAAAAACCAGAATAATGGGCAAAAAAGTCAGCACCGTGCCGACGCCGTCGACCAACCCTTCGAGCACAAAACTCTTCAGCACTGGCGAAGCGTCTGCCAGCAGAGGCTCCAGGCTACTTTGGCGCAGCAGATCAATCAGCCATTTCATGCCGTCCTGCAAAGGTACGCCGAGTCCATAAACGGCCTGAAAGAGCAGATACATGAGCAACACAAAGATCGGCAAACCCGCCCAGCGATTGAGCAGGACGCGATCGATCCTGTCGGTCATTGTCTCGGTCAGGGTGTGCGGAAAATCGACGCCCGCCGTCACAATGCGTTCGGCCTCCTGCTCCAGTCGATCGTCCTCGATGAGCAGGTCGTCGCGCTTGACCGAAAAAAGCTCATCCACACTGGCCACAGCATTTGCCAGTTGATTTTTGAGTTCCGCCAGGCCATCACCACGGCGGGCGCTCACCAGATGCACCGGCACGCCCAGGGTTTCCACCAGACTGGCCGTATTGAAATGGATGCCCAGATTTGCCGCCTCATCAGCCATATTGAGCACCACCAGCATGGGCAATTCGAGCGCCTTCAACTGCAAGACCAGTGGCAACTGGCGCTCGATCTGCGCCGCATTCAACACCACCATCAACAATGAAACAGGTTCCTGTTCGAGGAAATGCCGCACCAGGCGCTCGTCCTCGCCAAAGCCATGCAGGGAATACAGCCCCGGCAGATCGACCATCTCTACCGTCTTGGCGCCCAGAATGATCTTGGCCGACAGTAGTTCAACCGTCATTCCCGGCCAGTTGCCGGATTTGGCACGAACACCGGTCAGGCGACCAAACAGGGTCGATTTGCCAGTATTGGGCATACCGACGAAAGCAATGCGGCAACGCGGTTTGGCTTTTTTCGTCATTTTTAGCGCCTGATCTTGATTCCCGCCGCTTCACGGGCGCGCAGGATGAAATCGGTACTGCCGGCGCGCACCTGCAGCGGCCCATGCGCGCCGAGGCGATGCACCAGACAAAGCCGCCGCCCGGCCTTGACACCCAAGGCCGCCAGACGCTCGCGCAACTCGAACGGCAGGTCTATCGCCAGTACGGTCGCCATCTCGGAAGGCGTCAGTTGATTTAGGGTCATGATGGTCACCATTTGCAAACAAGAACTATTCTCATTTGAATGATAGCATGTGTTTTGTCAAAATGTGCAAGCTTCACCTTCCGCTCATTCCATTCCCTGCACAATTGCAAGGTTTTGATAATCCCCTTGCGACAAGCGCCAATTCGTCAGACCATAGCCACCTAGACCGCGCATTAACGAAGCCCCGATGCCATGAAACCGCTTTCCCCCCTGTTACGCCGCCTGCTGGTGGCCGCTCTGATTCTGGCGCTAATCGTCGGCGCAGTGCTCTGGCTGCTGCGTCCCAAGCCCATTACGGTCATTCTCAAGACTGTCGAGACCGGCAAGGTTGAATCCACGGTTGCCAACACCCGCGCCGGCACTGTCGAGGCCTGCCAGCGCACCAAGCTCTCCACCATCATGGGCGGACGCATCGAATATCTCGGCGTCAAGGAAGGCGACAAGGTCAAAAAAGGCCAACTCCTGATGAAGCTGTGGAACGACGACCAAAAGGCACAGGAAACCCTGGCCAAGGCCGGCCAGAATTTGTCTGAGCAGCGCGTCAATGAGGCTTGCATTGCCGCTGCCAATGCCGAACGCGAGGCTGACCGCCAGACAGCGCTGCGCCAGCAGGGTTTTGTCTCGGTCGGCAAGGAGGAACTCTCCCGCACTGAAGCCAGAACTCGCCGCGCGGCCTGCAATACCGCCAAGGCCGATGTGCAACAGGCGCAGGCACGGGTCGGCGCCACACAAACCGAGCAGGGACGCATCGTGCTGCATGCCCCCTTTGACGGCACTGTCGCCAAGATCGTCGGCGAACTGGGCGAGTATTCAACGCCCTCGCCCCCCGGCGTGCTCACCCCGCCCGCCATCGACCTGATCGACGAGAGTTGCCTGTATGTCAAGGCGCCGATGGATGAAGTCGACGCGCCCAAAATTGAGGTTGGACAAAAAGTGCGCATCACTCTCGACGCCCTGCCCAAAAAGTCATTCCCCGGCAAGGTCAAGCGGGTGGCGCCTTATGTTTCGGCGGTCGAGAAACAAGCGCGTACCGTTGATATTGAAGTCAATTTCGATGCACCGGAATCTGCCGGACGGTTGCTGGTTGGCTACAGCGCCGACGTCGAAGTGTTGCTCGCCAGCCGCGACAATGTGCTGCGGGTACCAACAGCGGCCATTCAGGAAGGGGGCCGGGTGCTGGTTTACAACCCCGGCACAGGAAAACTGGAGGAGCGCAAGATCAAGCCTGGACTCGCCAACTGGGAAAACACCGAGGTTCTTGAAGGCCTGACGGCCGGTGAGCGCATCGCCACCTCGCTCGACCGCGAAGGCGTCAAGGCCGGCGCCCGCGTAGTACAGGACGAAAAAGCGGGCAGCAAGTAAGCTTCTGATGAACAACAACCAAGGAAGCCTTTGTGAAACACGCCAAAGCCCAAATTTCGTCATTCCGGCACAAGCCGGAATCCAGCAGATTTTTCAGCGTGTTTTCTGGATTCCGGCTTGTGCCGGAATGACGGGCTAAACCATGCCGCTGATCGAACTCAAGGGCATCGAGCGCGTTTTTCACTTGGGCGACAGTGCCGTGCACGCGCTGGCTGGACTCGATCTGGCCATCAACGTAGGCGAGTATGTGGCGGTGATGGGGCCATCCGGTTCCGGCAAATCGACGCTATTGAACCTGCTTGGCCTGCTCGACCGCCCCAACACCGGCACCTACCATCTGGAAGGGCGCGATGTCACGACACTCACCCCAACCGAACAGGCGCGCGTCAGGAGTGAGCGCATTGGCTTCGTTTTCCAGAGCTTTCATCTCGTACCCCGCCTGACCGCCGCCGAAAACATCGCCCTGCCAATGATGCTGGCCGGTTTACCCGCCAAGGAACGCAGTTCCCGCGTCGAAGAAGCGCTCAACAATTTCGGTCTGGAAAACCGCGCCGGACACCGCCCCGACCAGCTTTCCGGCGGCCAGCGCCAGCGCGTCGCCATCGCCCGTGCCACCATCATGCGCCCGGCCATGCTGCTGGCCGACGAGCCGACCGGCAATCTCGACCGCCATACCGGCGAAGAAGTCATGAATCTGCTGGAGGGACTCAACCAGAAGGGTGTCACCCTCATCATCGTCACCCACGACCAAGTGCTCGGCGCCCGCGCCCACCGCCAACTGGCGATGGAAGACGGCGAACTCAAGCACGATTCTTCCTCCCCTCGCCCCTAACTCCTCACCAGTGAAACTCGTCGACACCCTGCGTTTTGCCCGCAATGCCGCCACCGGTTATCCCTTGCGGACAGCCCTGTCGGTGCTGGCCATGGCCATTGGCGTCGCTTCGGTCGTCGTACTCACAGCCCTCGGCGACGGGGCGCGACGCTACGTCGTCGATCAGTTTTCTTCGCTCGGCACCAATCTCGTCATCGTCTTGCCCGGCCGCTCGGGAACCGGCGGTTTCAACCCGGCCAACGCCATCACCACCACGCCGCGCGACCTCACCATCAATGATGCGGCGGCCATCCTGCGCGCCCCTTCTGTCCGCCGGGCTGCACCCATTACGGTCGGCACCTCGGAAATCAATTTCGGCGGTCGACTGCGCGAAGTCATGGTCGCCGGCGCCACCACCGAATACATTCAAGTCCGCAATCTCGAAATCGCGCAGGGACAATTCCTGCCTGCCGATGACTGGAATCGCGGCACGCCGGTGATTGTTATTGGCGCCAAGGTGCGCGAAGAACTTTTCGGCAACGCGCCTGCCGTCGGCCAGCTGGTGCGCATCGGCGATCGCCGCGTGCGCGTCATCGGCGTTCTGAAGGCCAGTGGCAGCGGCATGGGAATGAACACCGACGAAATCGTCATGGTGCCAGTGGCGCTGGCCCAGGCCATGTTCAACACCAACACGCTTTTCCGCATTCTGGTCGAAGCCAAAGGCCGCGAGAGCATCGCTGCCGCCAAAGCCCAGACACTGGAAATCCTCAAACAACGCCACAACGGCGAGGAAGACGTCACGGTCATCACCCAGGATGCCGTACTCGCCACCTTCGACCGCCTGCTCAGTGCGCTCACCATGGCGGTCGGCGGCATTGCCGCCATCAGTCTGGCCGTCGCCGGCATTCTGGTCATGAACGTGATGCTGGTTGCCGTTGCCCAGCGCACGGGCGAGATCGGCCTGCTCAAAGCCTTGGGTGCCACCGGCAACACCATACGCAACGCCTTTATGTGCGAAGCGGCCATGCTATCGACGACCGGCGCCATCGTCGGCTATTTTCTCGGGCTGCTCGGTGCCGCCATCATCCGTTATGCCTATCCGACCTTTCCCGCCTACCCGCCCAACTGGGCCGTCTTCGCCGGACTGGGAACGGCGCTAGCCACCGGGCTGCTGTTCGGCGTCATGCCCGCCCGCCGGGCAGCGGGGCTAGACCCGGTGGAAGCCTTGATGAAGCACTAAAACTTGCCACGGAGAACGCTGGAGCCACGGGGCATAGGTATTGTTCGGTTCAGAATGCTGATTGTCTCTGACCCCTATAATTGGTGGTCTGTCCCCTTTTAACCACATTGTTTTTAGATAGGCTGCTGGTCGTCACTGGCAGGTGTAAGGCCCGGCACCGTAAGGAGGCGCCGTGCAGACCAGTTTTCCGCCACAGTCATTGCTTCCTTTCCCCGCGCCCGCCTTGTCACACAAATCTCCGCTGTTCCCTCTCCCAACACAAGCAAAAAATCCGCCGCCCGTTTCCCGGCATTTCAAATCCCCTGCGCAGAGTGCACTGCCCGCGTTGGCGTCGATCCCGTCGCAGGCTTGGTTCTGTTGCAGCGAACCTCTTGCGAAGCAAAGGGTATAAGGTTGGCCAGCCGGGAGGCGACAGAGCAGATTTCCCCCGCAGGTATCGCTGCCCTTTCCTCTATCTTCGTACGCGCAGAGATCACCGGCCAGCCCACGCCCGACGCACGCGTTCGTCCAGACGCCCCTTTCGTTGCCCACAGATCGGCAGACCAGCTTTCCGCTACAGTCCGCGCTACGCTTGTTTTTTGGATTACAGTCCTGCCCTTGATCCGCGGCGAACGCCTCAACGGCTAAACAGACTAAGCCCGCGATGATCGTGATTGCTACCTTCATAACCCTCCCCCCATGAAAAGTTTTTAATGGTAAATCATCTGTAAAACATCCTGCAGAGAAAGAGGGTGCACGTTTTTCGCTCAAGCTCATTCCACTAGCACCTTGTCCAAAGAAACAAAGAAGAAACAAAGGGGTCAGAAACAAAGGGGTCAGAGTCATTTCGCTTTTTCTTTCGCCACAACATTTTCGTTTATCTCAAAACCCAAAGTCAGTTTATCCCGGCAATATGCTTAACGCCACCTCTTATTCCTTCACCTAACAGCCACCGTTACGATTTTTTACATCCCCGCCGGCCTTGTCCTGAAATCGTCAGCGCCAAGCTGCGTTATCATTTGCGGATGAAAAAAGCCTTTCGCCTCGCTGCCGCTTTCATGGCCGGCATTGTCGCCATCAGTTCCCTGCAGGCTGCCAGCAACTTGCCGGAACTGGGCGATGCCGCCAGTGAGGAATTATCCCTGGCCATGGAAAAGCGCATCGGCCAGCAGATCATGCACGACATCCGGGCGCGCGAGCCCTCCTACCTGGACGACACTGAGATCGAGGGCTATCTGAATCAGATCGGTAGCCGGCTGGCGGCGGCCAGCAGCGACCCCGGCATCGGTTTCTATTTCTTCCCCATCGACGACGCTTCCATCAACGCCTTTGCCATGCCCGGCGGCTATATTGGCGTCCATACCGGCCTGCTTCTGGCTGCGCAGACCGAATCCGAACTGGCCGGTGTCATCGCGCACGAAATCGCCCACGTCACGCAGCGCCACATTGCCCGCCAGATTCAGCGCGAAAAACAGGTGTCGATGGCCTCGATGCTAATGATGGGGCTGGCCCTGCTGGCGGCACGATCAAACACCCAGATGGCCAGCGCCGCCATGGCCTCGGCTCAGGCCAGCAGCATTCAGGCGCAACTGAGTTTCTCGCGTGATTTTGAACGTGAATCCGACCGCGCCGGCTTCGAAACACTGCAAAAAGCCGGTTTCGATGTACGCGGCATGTCCAATTTCTTCCAGCGCCTGCAACGCGCCACCCGCATTTACGAAAACAACGCCCCGGTTTACCTGCGCTCACACCCGCTCACCGGCGAGCGTATTTCCGACATGCAGAACCGCGAACAGCACTCGCGCTACCGGCAAGTGGCAGACAGCGCCGACTTCCATTTTGTCCGCGCCAAGCTGCGTGCCTCAAAAGGCACCGCCGCCGACGCCATCAAGGATTTTCAAGCTCTGGTGCAAGACCGCAAATACCCTTCCGAAGCTGCCGCCCATTACGGCCTGGCTGTAGCCTTGCTGCGCAACCGGGACTGGACTGCTGCCGAAAGCCAGGTACTGGCCGCCAAGAAATTTCGCGCCGTTTCGCCCATGCTGGAACGTATTCACGCCGAGAGCCGCATCGGCCAGGGTGATGCCGCCGGTGGCCTGAAAATTTACCAGGACGCCATCGTCCGCTATCCGCAAAACGCTGCCCTCGTTTACGCCTATGGCGACGCCCTGTTCACCCAAAAACGCTTTAGCGAAAGTCAGAAACTGGCCGAGGAGCGCTTGCGTCTCTCACCGCAAGATATCCAACTGCTTCAACTGCTGGCAAAATCCTTTGCGGCACTCGGCCGTCCCTCACAAAATCATCGCGTGATGGGCGAATCCTATGCCATTCAGGGACAAACAATGGCCGCCATCGAACAACTGGAGTTGGCGCAACGTTCGCCTGACGCCAATTTCTACGAGCAGTCGGTCATCGATGCCCGTCTGCGCGAATTGAAGCGGTTACGGGTCGAGGAAGAGAAAGACAAACACAAATAGAGGTAGAATTCCGGCGTTGTCATTTGCTGGCTGTCACCATGTCATTCGACCAAGAACTTGATGTTACGGGACTGAGTTGCCCGCTCCCCATTTTGCGTGCCAAGAAGGCGCTGGCTGAAATGCAGTCCGGCCAGGTTTTGCGGGTAATCGCCACCGATCCCGGTTCCGTCCGCGATTTTGCCGCTTTCGCCAAACAAACTGGCAATGAGCTTATTGAGCAAAAGCGTGACGGAGATAACTTCGAGTTTCTGCTGCGACGCAAATAGGGTTTGCGAGACTGACTTTCCCGACCTTTGCGCTTTTTGAAGACCGATTGGCGCCGCCCGGCGCTCCAGCGGCTTGGCTATTCACCGGCCTGATCGGGGAACTTACCCCCACTCCCAGCACCTTTGACGCAACCCTGAACGGACAATCGGGCTGGATCGTTGCAGCACTCGATTACGAACTGGGTTATGCGCTGGAACCGGCCGCCGCGCCGGCCGGCTGGAATCCCGACCCGGCACTTCCCCTGGCAAGATTATGGCGCTTTGCCAACTGCCAGACCATGACTGCCGCCGAGGTCGAAAATTGGCTTTGCGGCCAATTGGCAACACTGGATGCCGATGCGTGTTATGTTGGTGTTGGCGGCATCACCAGCACAACCGATGCCGAAACCTACCGGCAAGCGGTAGAAAAAATTCAAAACCTGATCGCTGCCGGCGATTGTTATCAGGTCAATTACACTTACCCACTTCATTTCACCTGGTTCGGTGATCCACTCGCCCTCTATGCCGCTTTGCGACAACGCCAGCCCGTACGTTACGGCGGCATCGTCGTCACTGAAGATGGCGCGCTGCTGTCGCTCTCGCCAGAACTCTTTCTGGAACGCCGGGGCAACAAGCTGATCACCCGCCCAATGAAAGGCACTGCGCCGCGCCACAGCGACCCTGCTCTGCTGCAAAGCTCGGAAAAAAACCGGGCGGAAAACCTGATGATCGTCGACTTGCTGCGCAACGATCTCGGACGGGTCGCCGAGACTGGCAGCGTCACCGTCGAATCGCTATTTGAAATTGAGGATTACCCGACCCTCTGGCAAATGGTGTCGCAAGTCTCGGCCGATGTTGCGGAGGCTTCTCCCGCCGAAATCCTGCGCGCTCTCTTCCCCTGCGGTTCGGTTACTGGCGCGCCCAAAATCCGCGCCATGCAAATCATTGGCGAACTTGAAGCTGCACCACGCGGCCTCTACACCGGCGCCTTTGGCTGGCTGGCGCCGAATGGCGATTTCCGTTTGAACGTTGCCATTCGCACCCTGGAGCTTGGCTCCGATCACCAAGGCAAAATGGGCATCGGCAGCGGTATCGTCAGCGATTCTGACGCCGATGAAGAATGGCGCGAATGCCAGATGAAAGCCGCTTTTCTCGCCGGTCTTGACCCCGGTTTTCAGCTCATCGAAACCTTGCGCCGTATTGATGGCACTTATCCGCAACTGGATTCCCATCTGGCTCGACTTGCCGCATCGGCGCACTGGCTTGGCTTTACCTGCAATCGGGAATCCATCGAAGCGCTGCTGGCAGAGCAGCCGGAAACCGGCGAATGGCGGGTACGGCTGACCCTATCCAAGACCGGAGGAATCAAAGCCAGTGCCACACCCTTGATCCCCGAGGCGCTGACGAACCGCAATGCACGCCTGGCCAAGACAGCCATCGACAGCCGCCATCCCCTGCGTCGGCACAAAACCACAGTGCGCAGCCAATACGACGCAGCCTTGCAAGATATTGCGCACGACCCGCAAATCTTCGATGTCATCTTCTGCAACGAGCGCGGCGAAATCGCCGAAGGCGCCCGCAGTACGGTTTTCGTGGAACGCGGCGGCATATTACTGACACCGCCACTGGAGAGCGGCGCACTGCCCGGCGTCTTGCGGGCGCAATTGCTGACACAAGGCAAAGCGCGGGAAGCCGTCCTTTACCCCGCCGATCTGGTCGCTGGTTGTTGGCTCGGCAACGCCGTGCGTGGACTGGTGCCGGTACATTTGCTGGAATGAACAGGGTAGAAATACCGTCTTGACATCAAGCGGCCGTTCTGCCGATACTGCCGCAATCCCCTTGCTCTACCCGCGATTGACAGAGAGGCTTGGTCATGGAAAAACTCCACTGCGATTACTACGATTTTTCGCCGCCCTGGATTCAAAATAAAACCCCGGTTGTATTGATCCACGGGCATGGCGCCGATTCCGGCAGCTGGTTCACACAAATACCGGATTTCTCCAAACATTTTCCGGTCATCGTTGTTGACCTGCCGGGTTGCGGCAATAGCCCGCAACATGATGGCCGGATCACCATCGAAGGCCTGGCCGAGGCCGTGCATGACAGCATCCGTGAGTATTATTCGGACAAAATCAATGTGATGGGAATTTCGCTCGGCGGCTATGTCTCTATCGAATTTGCGTCACGCTTTGCCGACGAGGTCGACAAACTGGTTTTGCTCGGCACGCCGCACAGCTTCCCTGAAGAAATCAAGCCCACCCTGCGCGCCACCATGGAAGCCTACAAAACCATGACCATGCAGGAAATTGTCGCGCCCAGAATCTCCCGCGCTTTTGGCAAACTGGCCTCCCCCGAACTGCAACAATTTCTGGCCGAGGACATTCTGAAAACGACGCACGCCGCCTACCTGAATCTGGGTCAGGCGCCGATTGAGTACGACCCGCGCCCCAAGTACAAGAACATCAAGGCAAAAACGCTGATCATTACCGGCGAGTTGGATCACATTGCCGGCCCCGAGCAAGCCATGAAACTCCACGGCGAATTGCCCGGCTCAGAAGTCCTGATTCTGAACGATACAGGCCACGCCTCGAACCTCGAAAACCCGGAAGGGATGAATCCGCAGATCATCGATTTCCTGTCACAATCGCACTAGCCAAATTCAACAGGGAAAAGGGTTTTCCCGTTTTTGGCCAATCACTCAACCTAAAAACGTATTTGGCCACAGAGCGCCATCGCCGTCATTTTCGATCATGTTTTCGGCGAGTCCATGGTCAGGAAAGTCCTCGAGCGCATGTCTCGTGATACGGCCGAAACGGTACAGTTTTTCGAGTCCGAAAGCAGCGCACGCGAGTGGCTGAACGCGCAGATTGCGCTGGCGAACTCCGCCGTGTTGCGCTAAGCCATCCCAATCAGTCTGGCAATCATCTCGCCGGGTGTTGCAACATTGAGGCGATGCATCAGGCGTGCACGGTGGGCTTCGACGGTGCGATGGCTGATACCGAGCGCGCGGGCAATCTGCTTGCTGGTTTTGCCGGTCACCAGTTGTTGCGCCACTTCGCGTTCGCGGGCGGTAAATTGCACCGTGACCGGTCGTGTTGCCGACATGTCCTCAAACATCCAGACCGAACAGGCAAACGGATTGGCGATATCGAGAACACGTCCGGAAACATGGCACCAGAACAATTTGCCGTCTTGCCGGCACATGATGCGCTGGTCGCTGTAGACCCCAACCGTCGTCAATAACGGCATGGCACGCTGGGCAATATCCTCGAACTCCTGTTCCGAGGCGTAAAGCGGGCGTAGCGAGGAGCCAATCAATTCCGACGCCTTCCAGCCAAACATGGCGGCAAAGGCCGGATTGCAGGCCTGAATGACACGTTCACGCGTCAGGCACAGCCCCACCGGCAGCAAATCGAAGGCAAGCAGACAATCGTTTCGTAGATCAGCGTTTTCCATGCCGATATTGTACGCGAACAGCGTCTACGTAGAACTACGATAGGGGGCTTCCACGCATGCCATTTTTGTAGCCATACTGTTAATCTGCAATTGTTGAATTCAATTTTAATAGGGAGCTAGCAATGGAAATCAAAGGTTTGGTTGCAGTCATCACAGGCGGTGCCAGCGGCATCGGCGAATCGGTCGCCAAGGACATGGCCAAGGCGGGCGCCAAGGTCGTTATCGGTGATCTGGCTCAGGAAGCGATTGATCGCGTTGTGGGCGAAATCAAGGCCGCCGGTGGCCAGGCCGCCGGTGTGGTGGCTAATGTGACGAGCGAAGCCGACATGGCCAAGCTGATGGATACCGCCGTCGAACAATTTGGCGCCATCAATGTCGTCGTCGCCAACGCCGGCGTAATCAAGGATGGGGTGATGATTAACACCGACAAGGACACCGGCAAGGTTCGCAAGGTGATGTCGGTCGAAGATTTCAAGTTTGTCGTCGATGTCAATCTGGTCGGCGCTTTCCTGACCTTCCGCGAAGGCGCCCGACGCATGGTTGATAACAACTGGCCGGGCGTGCTGATTGTTGTTTCCTCCATCAACAAGACCGGTCAGGTCGGGCAGATCAACTATTCCTCGACCAAAGTCGCCGTCGCCCTGTGGCCGAAGATTCTGGCTGGCGAATTCCTGATGAAAGGCATCACCAACATTCGTGTCCTCAGCATTTCGCCCGGTTACGTCGCCACCCCCATCCTGATGGGAATGGATCAGAACGCGCTGTCCGCCATCACCAAGGACGTGCATATCCAGCGCCTAGTCAAGCCGGAAGAAATTTCCTCGGCCATCATCTATGGTGTGGAGAATGATGCCATCGACGCCACAGATATCGAAGTTACCGGCGGACTGTGCTACTCAAGATCGCGCGCCAAGTAGACTCCTCGAAAAGAAACAAGCGGAACAAAGGAGAAAATCATGAACTTGCACTCTGAATATAAACAGAAGCTGGTGACTCCGGAAAAAGCAGTCAGCGTCGTCAAATCCGGCGACTGGGTCGAATATGGGCAATTTGCG
Source organism: Pseudomonadota bacterium (assembly GCA_018262285.1). Classification (GTDB taxonomy): domain Bacteria; phylum Pseudomonadota; class Gammaproteobacteria; order Burkholderiales; family Rhodocyclaceae; genus UBA1934. The sequence continues at coordinate 39,138 of JAGTRX010000004.1, forward strand.
ACGCAGGCGGTCGTGCTGGATAAAGCCCTGGCGGCGCGGCGCGACGAACTGCGCAATGTCAAAATTCGCTCAACCACCCGGGCAATGGGTATTCCGGAAGTCGTCAAGGTCGACCCGAAAGCGGAGCATTTCACCTACAACAGTCTGCATTACACCGGCGTCGACCGGGAATCGCAGAAAATGGGCAACTGCTGGTTCGTTCCGATCAATTTCCATGAAGTGCCAAGCTGGTATCGCAACACCATGGAGGTTGATGTCGCCATGATCGCCACGACACCGATGGACGAGCACGGCTACTTCAATTTCGGCCCCTCCTGTTCCTTTTCCCGCGCCATTTGCGAAAAGGCGAAAATCCTGATTCTGGAAACCAATCCGAATATTCCCCGCTGTCTGGGCGGCCGCGATGAGGCCATTCACATCTCGGAAGTCGATTACATCGTCGAAGCCGACTGGGCTTTCCCGGAAATGCCCTTCCCGGAACCGACCGAAATCGACAAAAAAATTGCCCAGCTCATTGTCAATGAAGTCGAGGATGGTTCCTGCCTGCAATTGGGGCAAGGCGGCATGCCGATTGCTGTCGGCTGGTTCCTGGCTGAAGCTGGTCTGAAAGACCTGGGCATCCACAGCGAAATTTTCTGCGATTCGATGGTGGGGATGATCGAATCCGGCGCAGTCACCAACGCCCGCAAGAACATCGACCGCCACAAGGTGGTTTATACCTTCTCGCTCGGTTCGAAGAAAACCTACGACTTCATCAACAACAACCCGCAATTGGCCATCCACCCGGTCGATTATGTCAATGATCCCTGCATCGTCCAGCAACTCGACAAATTCATCTCAATCAACAATTGCATTGAAGTCGATTTGTTCACGCAAGTCGCTTCCGAATCCTCCGGGCCGAAACATCTGGCCGGCACTGGCGGCCAGCTCGATTTCGCGCTGGGCGCCTATTCTTCCAAGGGTGGCAAGTCGTTCATCTGCATGAGTTCGACCTACAACAAGAACGGCGTTCTGGCCTCACGCGTTGTGCCCATGCTCAAACCGGGAACCATCGTCACCACCCCGCGTTCCGTCGTTTCCTACGTCGTCACTGAATACGGCATTGCCTATTTGAAGGGCAAATCAACCTGGGAACGCGCCGAAGCCATCATCGCCATCGCCCATCCTGATTTCCGTGAAGAGTTGATCAAGGATGCCGAAAAATTGGGCATCTGGCGAGGTAGCAACAAGCAGTAATTTTCACCCATCAAGCAAAATCAAGCGCCCTGCAGAAAATCTGGCAGGGCGTTTTATTGCCAAAAATCATCACGGGAAATGTTAAGAAGACACATGCAATCCATGTCGTAAATCTGCGCATGCAATAGAAATGTTCGATATTTTGTCAAGCGAAAAACTGGAGTTTTTATCCGGTTCGCCGTAAAGTGTTGGCGTTATCTGTTCAAGATCGCCCGCCATGCTGAACTGGATTTTTTCCCGCAACAAGTCGAATGAAGAAGACGCCAAACACCCGCTCGGCACTGAGCGCGGCATCGCGGCCACCCTAGCCAATATCACCGAGACTGACCCGGTGCGCCGTATCCGCGAAATCAACGACTGGCTGGACGAAAGCGAAACCCTTAGCCAACAACTGAACGCGGCACAATTCGCCCAGGCGATTGACCGCCTCGATGACTTTATCCAGCCCGATGTCGCCAAATGCTGGCAGAACTTGTGGACTGAAGCGGCCAAAAACCAGCCCGGCCCACTACCGACCCAAATTCTCGACCTCTACCATCGCCACGCCCTCAAGGCCAATACGCTGGCTTTCCGAGCCGCCTTGGCAGACGAAACTCTTGCTGCTGACAAACGCGTCCTGGCACGACACGCCATCCGTGCCCTGCACGCCTGGACGACCCAAAAGAAATTATGCCGAATGAGCCTGCGTGATCCCGGCAGCAGCATCTGGAAATCAGCACTCGATCTGGTCATTCTGGCTGATGAAAGCAGCGCTCTGAATCTGTCGCAAAACGCCTACAGCAGTTCCCCGGCGCAAACCACCGCGTGGCAGGAATACACCGTTGGTTTGCTGTTCGAAACGGCACCCTTATCCATCTTGACCATCAGCGAAATGGAAACCGTTGAACGGCTGGCGCGCTTTATCGAACCCTATGTCCAGCACTCGGAAGAGCCGCAACCGGACAGCATTTTTTCGATCAATTTGCAAAACCCCAAAGAGCCGGAACGTTATCGTCCTGGCGTTGGGCTGGGTGAAGACAAGCGCCGCTACTTCGGTCTGGGCGGCGGTCACCAGTTGCTGATTGACCTGCGCGAAAGCATGGGCAACGAAAAACGCCTGCCCTCCTGGCTTGAATCAAGTGGTTGCAACCTTTTCCAGACCCGAAAGCTGCTCAACACCCTCGGCCAGCACTGGTCGGCAACGCCACCTATGCGTGGCCGGCCGCGCCGCAAGCTGAATGGCGAAATTTTCGTCACCTGGAGCCTGGAAGTCGTGCGCCGCATGGTTTCCGCTTCCGAATTCGCATACTCCCGCCGCACGCTCGATTACGAAGGCTACCTCAAATCCATGACCGCCCGCCATCGCGGCCACGAAGCCCTTGTCGCCGAAGCGCCGCCACCAAGTAGAACAGGAATGGAAACGCTACTGGCACTGGAAAGCGAAGGCGCCCGCCAGATGATGGAAAAATGGGAAGTCATTGATACCAGCGACCAGGGACTTGGCGCACGCCTGCCGGCTCGCAAACCCTGGCACAGCATTGGCGTTCTGGTCGGCTACCGTTTCGAGGAAGAAATGGACTGGCACGTCGGCATTATCCGCCGCCTCGGCATCAGTCACGGCAAGCCCAATGTCGGCCTGACCACCTTCCCCGGTATTCCGCAATGCTCACAACTGCGTTCTGCCAATCCCAAGGCGGAAAGCCCCTGGGCCAACCAGACGCGGGAAACCTCCGGTCTGGGCTGGCGTGACGCCATCGTCCTCGATGAAAACTCCTGCCTGCTGGTAGCCCCAACCGGCACCTTCATCGACGACACCCGCCTCGAAGTCTCGATAAAGGGTAGCTTCCGGCCGATTTTTCTGGAAAGCCTGCAAACCAGCGGCAATGGGTACGAAATTATCAAGTACCGCGAGGTCGACCCCGAACTGAGCCGACCACCAAACTCCTGATTTAGGGGAGAGAAGAGGAAGATCGAGATAGAACGGTGGAAATCAGGACAAGTACGGTTTTCATCCTGTCCTGATTTTTTCACCCCCCCACTCCCTAGCCAAGCCGCTGCCGTTGTTCCTGCAATTTCTTGAGCAAATCACAAAAATCGGTCAGCCGCGCCTTTTCCTGCTCAACCACCGCCGCCGGGGCGCGGGCGACAAAGCTCTCGTTGCCGAGTTTGTTTTGCGCAATGGCAATCTGCTTTTCGATTTTCTCGATTTCCTTGTCAATGCGCTCACGCTCGGCCGCAACATCGATTTCCACCTTCAGCATCAGGCGAATATTGCCGACGTTGGCCATCGGTGCCAGATCACCGGTCGGAATTTCATCGACCAATTGCACTTCTGAAACCTTGCACAAGGCTTGCAGGATCGGGGCAAATTCGGCGATTTCCGCGCCGCCACCTGCCACCAGCAAGGGCATGCGCAGCGCCGGCGACAAATTCATTTCACCGCGCAGATTGCGGCAGGCGTAGGTCAGCGCTTTCAGGTGCTCAACCTTGGTTTCGCTGGCTTCGTCCAGTCTTTTTGGATTAGCCTGCGGATAGGCAGCCAGCATGATGGAGTCGTGCGTTTTTCTACCGGCGATAGGCGCCACCGTCTGCCACAATTCCTCGGTGATGAAGGGGATAAGCGGATGCGCCAGACGCAGCACAGATTCCAGCACGCGCACCAGCGTGCGCCGAGCGGCGCGGACTTCCGGTTCGCTGCCAGTGTTGATCTGCACCTTGGCAATTTCCAGATACCAGTCGCAGAACTCGTCCCAGACGAACTTGTAAATGGCCTGCGCCAGCAAGTCGAAACGGTATTCTGCAACATGCTGTTCGATTTCGGCTTGCACGCGATGCAACTGGCTGACAATCCAGCGATCGGCAAAGCTGAAATGCAATTGGCGACTACAGGTTTCGCGTTCGCCGGGTTCGAGAGCGAGATCGTGCCCCTCAACATTCATCAGCACAAAACGCGTGGCGTTCCACAGCTTGTTGCAGAAATTGCGGTAGCCGTCACAGCGGTTGAGGTCGAACTTGATGTCGCGGCCGGGGCTGGCGAGGCTGGCAAAGGTAAAACGCAGGGCATCGGTACCAAAAGCCGGAATGCCTTCCGGATATTCCTTGCGCGTTTTCTTGGCGATACTTTCGGCCTGCTTCGGATTCATCAGGCCGGTCGTCCGCTTCTTGACCAACTCTTCGATACCGATGCCGTCGATCAGGTCAATCGGGTCAAGGACATTGCCCTTCGACTTGGACATTTTCTGGCCTTCGGCGTCGCGAATGAGGCCATGCACATAGACGTGCTTGAACGGAATCTTGCCGGTAAGGTGCTTGGTCATCATCACCATGCGCGCCACCCAGAAGAAAATGATGTCAAAGCCGGTGACCAGCACCGACGAGGGCAGGTAAAGATCGAGCGCCGGGTTGGATTTCTCCGGATATTCCGGCGTCCAGTCCAGGGTCGAAAACGGCCACAGCGCCGAGGAATACCAGGTATCAAGCACGTCCGGGTCACGCGTCAGCGATCCGCTATAGCCCTTGGCAGCGGCTTCTGCCTTGGCTTCGGCTTCGTCGTGGGCAACAAAAATTTCGCCCTGTTCGCCATACCAGGCGGGAATCTGATGACCCCACCAGAGCTGACGTGAAATGCACCAATCCTGGATGTTGTTCAGCCACTGGTTGTAGGTATTGACCCAGTTTTCCGGCACGAACTTGATTTCGCTAGAAGCGACGCATTCGAGCGCCTTGGCAGTGATTGATGTGCCATCGGCTCCAGGCTTGGTCATAGCAACAAACCACTGGTCGGTGAGCATTGGCTCGATGACGACACCGGTGCGGTCACCGCGCGGCACCTTGAGCTTGTGCTTATCGGTCTTCTCCAGGATGCCTAGCGCTTCAAGGTCGGCGACAACGGCGTTGCGCGCATCGAAGCGATCCATGCCGCGATACTTGATCGGGGCGTTGTCGTTTATTTTGGCGTCCAGGGTCAGTATGGAAATCATCGGCAAATCGTGGCGCTGGCCGACGGCATAGTCGTTGAAATCGTGTGCCGGCGTCACCTTGACGCAGCCGGTGCCAAATTCAAGATCGACGTAAGCATCGGCAATGATGGGGATTTCCCGGTTAGTGAGTGGCAACTTCACGCTCTTGCCGATCATGTGCCTGTAACGTTCATCCTCGGGATGCACCATGACGGCCGTGTCGCCGAGCATGGTTTCCGGCCGGGTGGTGGCAACAACGAGCGAATCGCTACCATCTGCCAGGGGATAGCGAATGTGCCACATGAAACCATCTTCTTCCTCACTCACCACTTCCAGATCGGACACCGCCGTATGCAGCACCGGGTCCCAATTGACCAGGCGCTTGCCGCGATAGATCAGGCCTTCGTTGTAAAGGCGAACAAAGGTTTCAGTAACAATCTTGTTGAGGCCGGCATCCATGGTAAAGCGCTCGCGCTTCCAGTCCGGGCTGGTGCCGAGACGGCGCATCTGACGAGTAATGGTATTGCCGGAGTATTCCTTCCATTCCCAGACTTTTTCGAGGAATTTCTCACGGCCAAGATCGTGGCGGGAAATCCCCTGCGCGTCCAACTGGCGCTCGACGACGATCTGGGTGGCGATGCCGGCGTGGTCAGTACCCGGCTGCCACAAGGTATTGTGGCCGCGCATCCGGTAATAACGGGTGAGCGCATCCATCAGTGTCTGGTTGAAGCCATGCCCCATGTGCAGCGTACCGGTCACATTAGGAGGCGGCAGCAGGATGCAGAAAGCGTCCGATTTGCCTTGGTCGACACCAGCGGCGAAATAATTTCGGGATTCCCATTCGGGATACCAGCGGCGTTCGATTTCCGCAGGTTCAAAAGTCTTGGCGAGTTCCATGGTAAGCGATCATGCTGAAAACCATGGATTATACCGGCTCCGACAAAGTGCCGCCGTCACTGGCGAAGTAGTTTTGTCGGGTAAAACCCGAACTACCGCCGCGCTTTTTTCTTGCGCTCGTTCAAAAAATCGCGAATTGCCGCTTCAGTCGTCTCGATCAGCCCCTGTTCCAGTTCCTTGCTCAGGCCGGCAATTGTGGTCTGCAAAGCGGCTTCGACCAGACTCGGCAATTCGGCTTCGAGGCGGTCATGCACACGGCGCGTAAATTCCTGAGCCAATTTCTCCAGCATGGCCGGATCAAGCTGGGGCTGGCGGGGAGCCTCAATAATTTCTTCGGTTTCGACCACGGTCAATACTGGCAGGTCGTCATCCTCGCCCGGCAGCGCATCGGTCAGTATGGGCAGGTCGTTATTGGGCGGCGGCCGTACCGGTTGTGGGCGGCGGCGCTGCATGAGCGCGTCGGCTCTAGCCACGACGGAATCAACCACAAGCCCCTCTTTTTCGCTCATGAGCGCTCCGCAAGATTGAAAAATTTGACCTCGTAACCCCGGTCTTTGTAAAACCGGGCGCGTTCCCGCCCGGCCTGACGATTGTCCTCTTCTTCGCCAACAACCTCGATCAGGCTGGAAAAACGCGAAAAATTGGGCGGCACTTCCTTGCCCAGATTCATCAGCCTTTCATCCTGCGGGGGCTGATCAAGATTACTGGTGATAACGATCGGCGTCTGGCTGGCCAATGGTGATCCGGCCAGGCAATGCGGCACAAACCCGGTCGGCGGGCGAACCCAGAGAAAGCGGTCGAGTTCGGCCGCCAGCGCCGCTTCGGGGGCATAGACCAAAATAGGCTTGCCCTGTGCCGCCGCCTTGCCAAGCAAGTCGCACGCTGCAGCAAGCCGATCCGCTGCCCCGTGATAAAAGAAAATCCGGGTCAATTGAGCTTGCCTGCCCGCTTCAGGAGAAAATAACTGAGCATCGGCACTGGCCGGCCGGTGGAGCCCTTTTCCTTGCCGGAAAGATAGGCCGTGCCGGCAATATCGAGATGTGCCCAATTGAATTTTTTGGTAAAGCGGGACAGAAAACAGGCACCGGTGATGGTTCCAGCGGTACGGCCACCAATATTGGCCATGTCGGCAAAATTGCTTTTCAGCAAATCCTGATAATCGTCCCACAGCGGCAACTGCCAGGCGCGATCATGCGCTTCTTCGCCAGCGGCAATCAGCTCACGCGCCAGACCATCATTGTTGGCCAGAAGTCCGGTGGTGACGTGGCCGAGCGCAATAACGCAGGCGCCGGTCAGGGTTGCCACATCGACCACGATATCCGGGTCGAAACGTTCGCAATAGGTCAGCGCGTCACACAAAACCAGACGGCCTTCGGCATCGGTATTGAGAATTTCAACCGTCTGGCCAGAAAGAGAAGTCACAATGTCGCCAGGGCGCGTCGCTCCGCCGCCCGGCATGTTTTCAGCCGTTGGCACAACAACGGTAAGATTGACCGGCAGACGCATGCCGGCAACGGCCTTCATCGTTCCCAATACACTAGCGGCACCGCTCATGTCGAACTTCATTTCGTCCATTTCAGCCGGCGGCTTGAGGGAAATGCCACCAGTATCGAAGGTAATACCCTTGCCAACCAGCACCACAGGTTTTTCGCTCGCCTTGCCGCCTTTATAATGCAGGACGATCAATTTCGGCGGTTGGTGCGAACCCTTGGCGACCGCCAACAAGGAATGCATGCCGAGCTTTTCCATGTCGGCGCGTTCCAGAATATCGCAAGAGAGCTTGAATTCGGCTGCCAGTTTTTTGGCCTCCTCGGCCAGATAGGTGGGCGTGCACACATTCGGTGGCATATTGGCCAGCGTCCGCGTCAGCGCCATACCTTCGGCAATGGCGCAGCCCTGCTTAATGGCTTCCTCGGCCTGTGGTAGCTCGTTGCGTCGCTCAATTGAGAAGGTGATTTTCTTGAGAGGACGCCGTAGTTCCTCTTTTCTGCTCTTGAACTGGTCAAATCGGTAGGTCACCTCCTCGGCCAGCAAGGTCGCCTGCCGCACCCGCCAGGCCAGGCTGCGCTTCTTGACCGCGATTTCAGTCAGGTAAAAAGTGGCATCAAAAGCGCCGGTCTCATTGAGTGTCCTGACCGCCAGGCGCATGGCCGCCTGATATTCCTTCTCGCGGAATTCGCGCTCCTTGCCCAAACCAACCAGCAAAACGCGATCCGCCAGAACCCCCGGCACATGGTGTAATAACAAGGTCGTTCCCGCCTTACCCTCCATGTCACCGCGCTTGATGATCTCGGAGAGGTAGCCAGCAGCGGCCTTGTCAAGGAGTTCTGCCGCCAAAGTCATTTTGCGCGGTTCGAAAATTCCAACCACGACGCTGCCGGTACGCTGTTTTTCCGGGCTGCCGCTTTTTGTGCTAAATTCCACGCGCCTCTCCTGTTTTCATAAAAGTCGTCAATTTGACGATTATCCTCGTAAATTTCAATTTTCGTCAAAGCATGATCTTCGAACGTGCCATGCGACGTGAATTTGTCCACGCAGCAGCCGGCATCTGCGTGGCGCTTCTCGCCGTCCTCGTCTCGACCCAATTGATCCGGCTGCTCAACGATGCCGCCGGCGGCAAGGTTGCGCCAGAAGCTGTGCTGGCTCTGCTCGGCTTCTCGGCACTGAATTACCTGCCGATAGTCCTTGTTCTCACTTTGTTCATCGCTATTCTGATGAGCCTGTCACGCGCCTGGAGCGACTCGGAAATGGTCGTCTGGCAGAGTTGCGGACAACCGCTCACCGCCTGGATCAAGCCGGTATTAAAATTTGCGCTGCCGGTCATCCTGGCCATTGCCCTGCTTTCAGCCGTACTCACGCCCTGGGCCAATTTCAAGAGCACTGAATACAAGGACAAGCTCAACGCCCGCAACGACACTTCACAAGTCTCTCCCGGCGCCTTCCGCGAAGGCAAGAAGGGCGAGCGCGTCTTGTTTGTTGAGGCCATAAGCAAGGATTTCAGCCAGGTGCGCAACGTTTTTGTCGCCTCTGTGCAGCACGGCAAACTTGGCGTCATCATGGCTTCTTCTGGCCATCAGGAATACGCCGCTAACGGCGATCGCTTCATGGTGCTGGAAAAGGGGCGGCGCTACGAGGTGGAACCTGGCACACCCGAATTCAAAATCATGGAGTACGAACGTTATTCAATTCGCAGTGAAGACTCGGCCGTTCAATCCGGTGATCCCATGCCAAAAACCATGTTGATCTGGGATCTGCTGCGCCAGAACACCAATGTGAGCCGTGGCGAACTGCTGTGGCGCTTCAGCCTGCCGGTTTCGGCCATTTTGCTTGCACTTCTGGCCATTCCACTTTCGTATGTCAATCCACGCGCCGGGCGCTCGGCCAATATCTTGATGGCCATCCTGATTTACACCATCTACAACAATTTAATCTCGGTCAGCCAATCCTGGGTAACCTTTGGCAAAATGTCCTTCTGGCTCGCCATCTGGCCCGTACACCTGCTCATGGCAGCACTCGTCGCCCTGCTCTTTTACCGGCGTATCGCTTTCAATGCCCTCCAATGCCGGAGGAAAGCCACATGAAATTCATGCTTTATCAACGCTACCTGATGCGTGAGGCTTTCGCTGCCATCTTGCTGGTTCTGGCCGCGTTTCTGGCGCTTTTCAGCTTTTTCGACCTGATGAACGAGTTGCGTACCGTCGGTGTTGGCGGCTATCAATTCAGCCAGGCGCTGATTTTCGTCATTCTCAGCCTGCCTGGGCGTTTCTACGAACTCATCCCGATTGCCGCCATGATCGGCTCTCTATACGCTCTAACTACCTTGGCGCGACATTCCGAAATCACGGTTTTGCGTTGTTCTGGCCTTTCAATCCGGGAATTGCTCCTGACACTTTTTCGTGTCGCTGGGGTTCTTGGCGTTGCCACTTTCCTCATTGGCGAAGGCGTCGTTCCATTTTCCGAAAGAGCCGCCCAGGACTTCCGCGCCCGCGCCGTCAACCAGGTCATTGTCCAGCAGGGCTTCGAATCCGGGCTCTGGCTCAAGGACGGCCGCAATTTCATCAACGTCAAACAGGCCATGGCGGATGCCCGCCTGCTCGGTATCCGTATTTACGAATTTGACCAGAACAACGCCCTGAAGTCGGTAAGCGAGGCCAAGGAAGGCCATTTTTTGCCCTCTGGACGCTGGCAACTGCGCGGCGTGGTACGCACCGTACTCGAAGGCGAACGCGCCCGCGTCATCACTGAAGAGACCGCCGAATGGCAATCCGCCCTCAATCCCGACTTGCTTTCGGTGCTCATGGTAGCGCCGGAACGCATGTCATTATTCAGCCTGGTGAAATACACCCGCCACCTTGCCGACAACCAGCAGAAAACCGAGCGCTATGAAATCGCCATCTGGAAAAAGCTGATTTACCCACTCGCCTCGCTGGTCATGGTGGCGCTGGCGCTGCCCTTCGGCACCACCCAGAGTCGCATGGGGGGCACCAGTCTCAAAATTTTTGGCGGCGTCATGATTGGCATCCTCTTCCACATGCTCAACGGGCTATTCTCCAGCCTTGGCGTCATCAATTCATGGCTGCCTTTTGCCAGCGCCATTGCACCTTCGGCGCTGTTCATGTTGGCGGCGATGGGTATGCTGTGGTGGGTTGAACGTCGCTAGAAACTTGTAGGGAAAGTCTGCAAACGCGGCCTTACCGCGCTGTTTCGCCGCCGCTCACTGCCGCAGGCACGGTCGCTGGAGAAAGCGCCGGGCTGGCCTGCTCAATCGGAGCAACCACTTTCGGAGCAGGCTTTTCACCGCGCTTGAGGCGCGCCTTATCTTCTGCCGGCAAGTTCGAGTAGGACTGCCATTTTTTGTGGATTTCCGCTTTTTTTTCCGGTGGCAACTGCGAGAACGCCTTATAGTCGCTGCGCACTTTGGCACGCTGCTCCGGCGTCATCGCCGCCCATTGCTGCATGCGCTTCTGAACCAATTGCTGCGCTTGCGGTTTCATTTTTTGATAACGCCCAGCAATCCCCAGCCACTTCTTGCGCCGGAAATTTTCCATCTGATCCCAATCGCGAACAAGCGGTGCCAGAACCTTCTGCTGCTCAAGGCTCAACTCTTTCCATTGCGGCTGGGGCGGCGTGGCAATCACCGCCGGGGTCGGCGCTAACGCCCAAGCGGGAGATGCCAGTGCCAGAAGAAGTGCTATTCCTCGGAGGAATCGAGCCATGCAGCAAAGCCCTTGTCGAGAAAAGCGTCAGGAGGAATGTCATCGGCCAGCAGAGCACTGTCGATATCCTCAAGGTCATTGATGTACTGGTGACCTTGCCAGTAAACGGCCAGCGCCATGCCGACCAGAAGAAGCAGAATGGCCATCATCTGCCAAAAACGAGCATCAACAGACAGCTTGATATCGCCATGTCCGGCAGTACCTGCCAGCACCGGAGCAGTTTGCCGCACCTCCTGCCGCTGACGCGACAGGGCATGGTGACGTGCCGCCTCCAGTCGCCGCAAGGCGCCGGGCGAGATGTCGTCAAGGCTGTGATTCAGTCCCTGACAAATATGATAGGCAAAGCGTTCTTCGGTCATAACTTGATTCCCTTGGCGGCAAGCGCCGCGGCCAGAGTGTGGGTCGCACGTGAGCAGTGGGTCTTGACACTACCGTCCGAACAACCCATCGCCGCAGCGGTCTCTGCCACATCCATGTCTTCCCAGTAACGCATCAGGAAGGCTTCTCGTTGACGCGCTGGCAGTTTTGCAATTTCGGCCTCGATGATGGCCATGGTTTGTGCCTGCTGCAAAGCCCCTTCCGGCGAATTGCTGATCATTGCGCCGTCGCCGGCCTCAATGCTTTCGAGCGGATCGTAATCTTCGTCGTCGTTGGGTGAGAGCGCCGACAACACCGTCGTCCACATCGACCGCACTTTGCTGCGCCGGTAAAAATCGCGGATGGTGTTTTGCAGGATACGCTGAAACAACATTGGCAGTTCTTCATGCGGCTGGTTGCCGTATTTTTCAGCGAGCTTGAGCATGCTGTCCTGAACAATATCGAGCGCCGTCTCCTCGTTACGCACGGCAAACATCGCCTGTTTGAAGGCGCGCCGCTGCACCGATTCGAGAAACCAGGATAATTCGTGCGGCGTTGCCAGGAGATTCTCCCTGTTGGAATGCGGTTGTCTGGCGCAAAGGCTCAGGCGGATGCCTTGACCAATCCCGGCTCGTCAATTAAGGTTACAGGTTTTCGGCTAACAGCTTTGACAGGCGTGTAAATCATGATCAGCGGCGCAGAAATTGTAATCAGATGCTTGCAGGAAGAAAA
>JAGTRX010000052.1 GCA_018262285.1 Pseudomonadota bacterium
TAAGGTGCACCGCCGGTTCCTGCGACTGGCTGTCGAATCCGGGCTGGGCATCGGTCAAGCGATCACCGGTGAGCACCACCTGCTTCTTGACCAATAATTGCTGGCCACCACGCTCGGTATAAAGCTCGGTGCCAAAAGGTGGGCTACCTGCCAGCGCCGCTTCCAGGGCGCCGGCCGAATCATCGACCATGCGGATTTCCAGCGTTGCCGTGCGGCCGAGAATATCCTTGGCCTTGGCGGTATCCTGCACGCCCGGCAACTGCACGACAATACGGTCAGCCCCCTGTTGCTGGATGACCGGCTCGGCAACGCCGAGTTCGTTGATACGGTTGTGCAGGGTTGTCGTATTCTGCTTGACGGCAAATTCCTGCAGTTTCTTGATCGCCGCCGGTTTGAGGCTGGCAACCAGACGCAGATCCGTCCCTTGCCCCTGTTCGACAACTTCAAGATCAGCCTGCCGATCAGACAGCGCATCCTTGGCTTTGTTGCGCTCTGCGGCATCGCGGAATTTGATGACGAGACGCTCACCTTCGCGATTGATGCCGCCGTGGCGAATGTTCTTGTCACGCATCAGGGTGCGCAGATCGGCGCCGAGCGAATCCATGCGTTTGGTCAGCGCTCCCTTCATGTCAACTTCAAGCAGGAAGTGCACGCCACCGCGCAAGTCCAGGCCGCGATACATGGGCCGGGCACCCATGCTGGTCAGCCAGTTCGGCGAAGCCGACAGCATGTTCAGGGCAACGACGTACTTTGGATCACTCGCATCCGGCACAAAAGCTTTTTCCAACTCGCCCTTGGCTTTCAACTGGGTGTCCGTATCCTTCAGGCGCACCTTGATACCAACCAAATCAAGCTGGATGCCATCGTGCTCGATCTTGGCCGCCTTGAGAATTTCCTCAACGCGTTTCTGCGTTGCCTCATCGACTTTGGTCGTGACCTTGGTGCTGGACAATTGCACCGCTGGCGATTCGTCGAAAACGTTGGGCGCGGCATAGATCAGGCCCAACAACAGAGCGATCACAACAATCGCATTTTTCCAGAGCGGGTAGCGGTTCATTTTGTACGTACAGAGTAAGGTTTGAGGCGTGAGCAGTCGAACTGGCTAATTGATCACAGGCTTTTCAGAGTTCCCTTGGGCAGAACGGTGGTGACTGCAGCGCGCTGCACCGTAATTTCGACCGGCGCCTCCTTGACCTGGGCGATGTCGATGCTGACGTAACCTTCGGAAACCTTGGTGATACGGCCGGTAATACCGCCCTGGGTGATGACTTCATCGCCCTTTTGCAGGGCTTCGACCATGGCACGATGTTCCTTCATTTTCTTCTGCTGCGGCCGGATCATCAGAAAATAGATAACGGCAAACATGGCCACCATCATGATGATGCCCGTATAGTCACCACCTGCAGTGCCAGTTGCTTGTTGAGCGTGGGCAAGACTGATCATGTACTGCTCCTTCAAATTCTTGTCAATAAAACGCTCAATTCTAACACTGTCTCAGGGTAATTCCGTGGCGCGATCACCATGAAAACGACTGAGCCTCTGCGCCAGCCGGCCTTCGGCAATCGCTTCGCGCAATTCCAGCATCAGAGTCTGGTAGTAGTGCAGGTTATGGACGGTATTAAGCATGCTGCCAAGGATTTCCCCGGCACGGAACAGATGATGCAGATAGGCACGGCTGAAATTACGGCAAGCATAACAGGTGCAGGTTTCGTCGAGCGGGCGCGTATCGGCCTTATGGCGGGCATTCTTGATTTTGAGATCGCCAAAACGGGTAAACAAATGGCCGTTGCGGGCATTGCGCGTCGGCATGACGCAGTCGAACATGTCGATCCCGGCCTGCACCGCCGCCACCAAATCTTCGGGCGTACCCACCCCCATCAGATAACGCGGCTTGTCGGCCGGCAGGCGCGGCGCCACATGGGCGAGAATGCGCGCCATTTCTGCCTTGGGTTCGCCCACCGAAAGGCCGCCGATGGCCATACCATCAAAGCCGATATCGACCAGCCCGGCCAGCGACTCATCACGTAAATCCTCGTACATACCGCCCTGCACGATACCAAAGAGGGCATTGCCATTGCCAAGAACGTCGTGTTCGGAACGCGAACGTTTTGCCCAGCGCAGGGAAAGGCACATCGATTTTTCGGCATCAAGACGGCTGGCCGGATAAGGCGTGCACTCGTCAAAAATCATCACAATGTCGGAATTTAGCGCCTGCTGGATGCGCATTGATTCTTCCGGGGTCAGAAAAAGCTTGGCGCCATCAATGGGCGAGGAAAATTTCACGCCTTCTTCGCTGATTTTGCGCAGGGCGCCGAGCGAAAAGACCTGAAAGCCGCCGGAATCGGTGAGGATGGGTTTATCCCAGGCCATGAAGCGATGCAGGCCACCGTGGGCGCGGATCACATCCATGCCTGGCCGCAACCAGAGGTGGAAGGTGTTGCCCAGGCAAATTTGCGCGCCAATCTCGGAGAGCATTTTCGGCGTCATCGCCTTGACCGTGCCATAAGTACCGACCGGCATGAAGACCGGCGTTTCGACAATGCCGTGAGCCAGGGTCAGGCGGGCGCGCCGGGCAGCGCCGTCACGGGCGAGCAATTGAAATTGCAGCATTTGCTTGCGATCCAATAAGAATTGGCGCGCAGTTTAGCAAAATGCCCGGTTTGTCGTGCGAGCCAAAATCCTCGCCGTTCAGTCAGTGCCGATAAAGCTGACAAAATTCTCGGCTGGCATCGGTTTGGCAATATGGAAGCCCTGCACCTCGTCGCAATGGAACAACTTGAGGTGACTGAGCATCTGTTCGGTTTCGACCCCTTCCGCAATGGTGCGCAAATCGAGGCTCTGCGCCATCTGGATAATGGTGCGAACAATCACCTCGTCTTCGGGATCAGTCGCCATGTCGCGAATGAAGGTCTGGTCGATTTTGAGTTTATCGACGGAGAAGCGCTTCAGGTAAGACAGGCTGGAATAGCCCGTACCAAAATCGTCGATGGAGAGTTTAACTCCAAGCGCCTTCAAGCGCCTGACCGTGGCAAGCACTTCTTCGGTATCGCGAATGAGGATGGACTCGGTCAATTCGAGTTCGAGCAAGGCGGGATGCAGGCCGGATTCATCGAGGGCGCGCATCACTGTTTTCTCCAGGCTGCCGCGCTTGAACTGTACGGCCGAAAGATTGACCGCTACTCCTACCTGTCGCCCTCCCGCCTTCGGCCAGGATGCCGCCTGACGGCAGGCCTCGCGGATAACCCATTCGCCGATCGGCACGATGAGGCCGCTATCTTCGGCAACCGAAATAAAACGCCCCGGCGCCACCAGCCCCAATTCAGGATGCTGCCAACGGATGAGGGCTTCGGCACCAATCAGATTGCCACTGAGCAAATCGATCTGGGGCTGATAGTGCAAAACGAACTCGTCGCGATCAAGGGCGCGCCGCAAGCCATTGCGGAAGTTCAAATGCTCGACAGCATCGACATTCATTTTGGCATCGAAGAACCGGTAGGTATTGCGCCCCTGTTCCTTGGCGCGGTACATCGCGGTATCAGCTTTTTTCAGCAGGGTGTCAAAATCCCTGCCGTTGTCAGGATAAATGGCGACGCCTATCGATACTGAAGTGGTCAGCTCGTTACCTTCAATTTCAAAAGAACGCTGAATGTGGTCATGAATCTTGTCGAGAACCGGCGCAACCACCTCGGCGCTCTCAAGCTCGGTCATGATGATCAAAAATTCGTCGCCGCCCTGGCGGCTGAGCGTGTCGCTATCGCGCACACATTCCTTCAAACGTCCTGCCACCGCCTTGAGCAGAAGATCGCCAACAGCATGACCCAGTGAATCATTGACAGTCTTGAAATTGTCGAGATCAAGAAAGAGCAAAGCCAGCTTGGTTTTTTGCCGCTCGGCATTAGCGATCGCCTGGTGCATGCGATCGCGCGCCAGCAAGCGATTTGGCAGCTCAGTCAGAGCATCGTGATAGGCCAGAAACTCGATTTTTTGTTCGGCGATTTTGCGCTCGGTGATGTCACGGCTTACCGTAATGACATCGGTGATGATTTCGTCGTTTTTCCAGACCGCCTGAACATTGGCCTCCATCCAGACGTAATGACCATGTTTATGGCGGAAGCGATAGACGATGGTCTGCGCCTGCTTGGTCTGACGGGTTTCGAACTGGGCTTCGATGCGTTGTTTGACGTCGTCAGGGTGCAAAAACTCGCTGATGGCGCGCCCTTCGACCTCTTCCGGCGCGTAGCCACAAACCCGGCCGATCGCCGGCGAAAGATAAAGATAGCGCCCATTCAGATCGGTGCGCGTGATCACATCATTGACGTTCTCTTCGATCATGCGCAGGGTTTCTTCGCTGCGAATCAATGTCCGGTGCATGCGCACCGAATCGATGGCATTGCGCAACACCAGCCGGACTTCCTCTTCCTGCCAGGGCTTTCTCAGATAAAAATAAACGCCTGCCCGGTTAATGGCGCCGATCACCGCATCGATATCGCTGTAGCCGGTCAAAATAATGCGCTCGGTCGTCGTCAGGCGGTGGTGCATGCGCTCGAAGAACTGCACGCCGGTTTCATCCGGCATGCGCTGGTCGCTGATGACCACATCGATGTCGAGATGCTCATTGAGGATGTTTTCTGCCGTATCGGTATCGGCGGCCGTCATCACCTCGAATTCATCGCGGAACATGAAGCGGAAAGCCGTCAGGTTCCACTCCTCATCATCGATGTATAAAATTTTGGGCAGTTTCTCGTCCATGAACTTTGACTCCTGGTTTTTCTGCTTTATTTCTGGCGCGGCAACAGCACACGGAAAAGCGTGCCGCCGCCCGGCATCGCCTCAACTTCAAGCACGCCGCCGTGATTGCGCACAATGCCGTAAGTAATCGACAAACCCATGCCCATTCCGGAACCAACTTCTTTAGTCGTGTAGAACGGTTCGAAGAGGTGCGCGCGCGTCTCGTCGCTCATACCGGCGCCGCTGTCGATGACCTCAATGGCAACCGCCGGTTTGCCTTGATGTTGCGCTTCACGCGTGCGGATAATGATTTTGTCGCCGTGGTGCGGCTCGGGTTTTTCATTGATGGCATCGACGGCATTGCTCACCAGATTAACGATCACCTGATTGAGGGCGCCGGGCTGGGCAATAACGGAAGGCACGGCCGCATAGTCACATTCAACCGTAATGGCCTTGCCGATCTTGTTTCTGAGCATGAGCAAAGCCGTGTCGATATTCTCATGCAGGTTGAAACCGGTCGAATGGGAGGCGCCGTTGCGTGAAAAATAGCGCAAGCTGCGCACAATATTGGCAGTGCGATCAGCGCCGACCCGGATGCCATCAAGCAACTCACGCAAGCCATGACGACACCCCTGGTAATCCACTTTGCTCTTGATCGCCTCGATTTCGCGCAGCTTTTCGGCAAAATTTTCCGGCGTCAGGCTATCGTAAAGGTCATAGACCGCTTCGAGTTGCAGCAATATCTTCAGACAGCTTTGCGCATTGGCAAAAACAAAATTGATCGGGTTGTTCAACTCATGCGCAATGCCGGAAGTCAGCACACCGAGCGAAGCCATTTTGGCGGCGCCGACCAACTGGCTCTGCGCGGCTTCAAGATCGGCCAGCGTCTTCTCCAGCGCACGCTTTTTTTCCTCCAGTTGCCGGCGCGCCCTCGACAAGGCGGTATGGGTATTGACGCGCGCCAGCACCTCACGCTCATCAAAGGGCTTGGTGATGAAATCAACACAACCAACTTCGAAACACTTGACCTTGTCGGTCGGGTCGCTCAAGGCGCTAACAAAAAGCACAGGAATATCGGCGGTCAGGGGTTCAGCCTTGAGCCGGCGGCAGACTTCGTAACCATCTATGCCCGGCATCATGACATCGAGCAGCACCACTTCCGGTGGCTCCATGGCCGCCGCATTGAGCGCGAGTTCGCCAGAAAGCGTGGCACGCACGCGATGGCCGGCGTTTTTGAGAATGCGGCCGAGCACTGCCAGATTTTCGGGCAGATCATCAACGATCAGGACATTTGCCGGGTCAACCATGCCGTTCTCCTGCGGCAGCGTCGATGTCATGATTGTGGCACGAATGACGGCGGCTTTCGAGATAAATGACAATCTGGCCAAAATCAAAGCCCTGTACACAGCGGCCGATATTCTGTGCCAGCGCGGGCGCCAATCTGGCCACTTCCGGCAATCTGGCTTCAATGGTCTCGCCATCAAGGCGTTGCGCCGACGTCATCAGCACTTGCCACAATTCCTCCGGCAACTGCGCCTCCTCGACTTCCGGCTGGCTATGGCGTTCGAAGTAGCCAGCCGACGCGCCGGTTTCTGAGGATGGCGCCTCGTAGCGGTATTCCACCGGCAAGAAAGCGGCAATCGCCATCAGCAACTGTTGCACATTGACCGGTTTGAACAGAACATCATTGCACCCGGCCGCCAGAATTTCCGGCTGCTCTTCGCGCAAGGCACTCGCCGTCAGCGCCAGAATCGGCGCCTGCGCCCCCTCTGGCAAACCGCGAATAATCCGGGTCGCCTCGATACCATCCATGACCGGCATGCGAATGTCCATCAACACCAGATCAGGTTTCCATTGCCGAAAAATATGCACCGCTTCTTCGCCATTGCCGGCAACGCGCACTTCGATACCGGTTTGTTCCAACAATTTGCGAATCAGAGCCTGGCTCGACTCGTCATCCTCGGCAGCCAGGATGCGCCATACCGGCTGCCCCGCTGCCAGACCAGCGACCTGGCGCGTCTCGGCCAGCGACGTCAGTGGTTCGCCATCAGCGGCCATTTCAAGCGGGATTTCAAGCCAGAAGCAGCTGCCGCCCCCAGGCTCACTATCAACGCCTATCCTGCCACCCAGCATTTCGCACATCTTGCGACTGATCGCCAGACCCAGACCGGTTCCCTTGGCATTGGCCAGATTCTGGGCTTGCACAAAAGGCTCAAAAATCGATTTCTGGCTGTCCGGATCAATACCGATGCCGGTATCGCTGACCGCGAGACGCAGGATTCCCGGCTGTGGCATCGATACCAGCAAGACCACACCGCCTGACTCAGTGAATTTGACCGCATTACCCAACATGTTCAGGATGATCTGGCGCAACTTCATGCCGTCGGAGCGAATTCGCTGCGGCACCTCATCTTCAATGAGCAATTTGAGAAACAGCTTTTTTTCCTCGGCGCGGAAACGCATCAACTCGACCGCTTCCTGACACAAATGGCGCAAATCGAACACCGCCACTGACAGGGTCATCTTTCCCGCTTCAATTTTGGAAAGATCCAGCACGTCGTTGATCATGGTCAGCAAATGCTCACCGCTACGATTGATAATGCCAAGCTGGTGACGGTGTTCAGCCGAAGTAGTGGCGTCTTTCACCATCAATTGCGAAAAACCGAGAATGGCATTCAACGGCGTCCTCAACTCATGCGACATTCTGGCCAGAAAGTTACTCTTGGCCAGATTGGCAGCTTCGGCCAGCTCTCGGGCGCGAATAAGCTCTTCGGTGCGCCGTTGCACCCGCTCCTCAAGATGCTCATTGGCCTCCTGCAGAAAACGGTCGCGCTCGCCAATCTGGTCGAGCATGTTGTTAAAGGCATCAACCAAGGTTCCCAATTCATCGGCAGTCGTTTTTTTTACACGTTCTGCCTCGGTCACCAAGCTCTCTTCCCGGGTGCGCTGGGCGATTTTTTCGGCGGCACCGGTCAATCGGGTCAGAGGTTCGGTAATAATCCCGAGCAGCCGGGCAGAAAGCAGCAAAGCCAATAAAGCGCAGAAAATCACAATCGCCACTGCTACCAGCAAATACTTCATCCACAAGCCATTGAGCTCTTCCAGGCTGGCGCGCAGATAGATCGTCCCCACCACTTCGCCTTGCAACAACATGGGCTCAAAAATATCGAGGTACTGCGTACTGAACACATAATGGCGCTCTCCTTGCTGTGGAATGAGACAAGGGAAACCTTGTGCCGGATAAACGTCCAGGCTGGCAAAGGGCTTGCCCGTCTTGTCGATGATGCAGGCAGCAATCACCGCGCTTTTTGAGCGGACCGCTGCCAGATTCTCTTCTGCCAGGCGTTTGTCATCAAAAGTCAGCGCCGCTGTACTGCGGCTAGCTAGCAATTGCGCCAGCGAGGAAATATCCTCGACCAGCCCGGATTTGGCGCTATGGCGCGCATAAGCCAGAAAAACGGCACTGGCCAGAAGCAGCGCAATGATGGTGATGGTCATCGTCAGCACCAGCATCTTTTTCCTGATCGGCAATCTGCTAAAAAACCGTGACCCTTTCATGCGCATTCCTATTCGATATAGCCTTGCCACTTCAAGCAGAATATTGCGCTTATGCGCAAAGAGCAGTCATCATTTTCAACCCATCAATACAGTTCTCGGCGAATACCCTCAGCTGGTCTATCGTCTCACTTGGCGCGCCAATTCGAGCAGCTTGGCGCTCAGGCCTATGCCGCACCCACTGGCAGCTCGTATGCCGACATCAAAACGCAGTTTGTCGCCATCAACGACAAATCCGATCATGCCGCCACGATTAACGAAGCCCTCCATATCGCTGATCGTCAGTACCGGCGCCTTCCCCACCCTTGCCAACAGCGAAGGGGTGAAATCCGCCAGCGATTCAGGGATAAACAAGACGTCGCAACCAGCCACCAACGGATTACTGAGACTCAGGCTACGCGTACTGATGGTAGAGCCGGCAACCGATTTGCTATCGAGCATTTCCAGCATCTGACGACCGAGACGTGAATCGGTAAAGCTGCACAAGACAACCTCTTTGCCCCGATCGGAGTTCTGCCAATGAACAAAACCAATAAAGTGCTGGACGTAGGAAATCTTGACCCGATCGACATCAATTTGGGCGCCAGCAATCAAACTGGTCAGCATTGCCACCAAGCAGAGGGCGCGGAATATCGGGATCAGAAATCGGGACTGGCTCATGGGCTGCTCAGAAGCGATACCCCAATTCAATGCCGAGCGCGCGGCCTTCCGGCTGGTAGAGCACCTGGCTTCCGGCCAGCACGCCCTTGCGGTCAAGCAGATTACGGCCGTAAAACCGTACATCCAGTCCCTTGCTGGCCGGCGGCCGCCAAGTGAGGGCGAAATCGAGAAAATAGTCCGGCCCCAGCGTGCGGTAGGTGAGGGGCGCCGTCTGCCAGAGCACATCGGCGCGATCCTGGTAGCGCAGGTGAACATCGAGGTCGAGGCTGGCCGGCAAACGGATATTGGCGCCCAGATTGACCATATGGCGCGGCATGCCGACCATGTTGCCAGCCGCGTCGAACATGGTATTGGGGCCGAGCGTGACCGGGCCAATCACGGTTTCCTGCACGGCACGGCCGCGCTTGACGCGCGTGTAGGTGTAGTTGCCGTAAAGGGTGACATCACGATTAATACGCTGACGCGCTTCCAGCTCAACACCTTGCGTCGTGAGGCGGTCGATATTGAGATAGGCCAGATTCCAGGTTTGCCCGGCAGGAACCAGCGCCATGTTGGGAGCCAATGTTCCATAATTGGCCGAGATGATGTAGTCGTCAAAACGGGTGCGATAAAAGGTCAGCGTGGCCTGCGTGGATGGCGTTTGATAAACGAGTTGCAGATCGTCGGAACTTACTTTCTGTGCCTTCTGTGCCCCCAGCCAGTAAGTGCTGCCATCCGGCTCCGGATTGGCAAAATCCTTGCCGCGATAAATATAACCGGGACGGACAATCCCGGTGTTATGCAGATATTTCACCGTCCATTGTTCGCCCAGCGGCCGCACCACTGCCGCACGCGGCATGAATAAAGTCTCATTGGAGCGTGGCCTGTTGTACTCAAGGCGGCCGCCCAAGGTAAAAATCCAGGGCGCCAAGCCGGTGTAATCGCCCTCGGCAAAGAGGCTGACGGTCTGATCCCGAATGGCAGGCAAGGTACTGAAGGTGGCCACCACCGGCGTATCCGGGCCGATCTTGCGCCAGGCGTAACGCGCCCCGGCGAGCAAGCGGTAATCGGATTTGGCCAGGCGCAGAATACCTTCGGCGCCAAAGCCGCTTTCCGGGTAGCGCGCCGTGCTGTCGAGTTTGGTCTGATCCGCCCACAGGCGCGATTCGAGATTCCAGCCCGACTCCAGTTCAGCCAGATGGGTCAGTCTGAGCGAAGTCTGTTTCCAGGTTCGGTCGATATAGCGGGTGTGGGTGTAATTGGAATTCTGCGCCCAGTGCAGTTCGGTATCGGAAAAGGTCAGGGTAAATCCGTTCCAGCGGCCCTTGACGAACAATTCGTAACTATCCTTCCAGTTGGTGAGGCCATTGCCGGCAGCATCAAGCTCCGGGCCGTTGGCGCGGGCACGATAAAAGGGCAGGATGTCGCCATTGCTCTTCATCCAGGTCAGTGAAGTCATCAAGTCGCCGCCGTTGGCAAAGGATTTGCCCCACAGCAGATTGGCGCTCGTCCGGCCGTCGCGCTGCTGGTAGTCAACGCTCGCCCTGCCGCTGCCGCCGGGCTGCTGGCTGGCGTCGAGCTGGGCGCCGTCCTTGGTGATGATGTGAATGATGCCGGCTGCCGCATCGCTGCCCCACAGGGTGGAACCGGGGCCGCGCACGATCTCGATACGCTCGATCTTGTCCAGCGTCGGATAGAGGTGCTGCTGATCCATGCCATAGACGTTGGCAATGTTGTGCACATGACCATCAACCAAAAACAGGATATTCATGTTGCGGTTGATGCCGCGTGCTGCAACGATGTCGTAGGCTTGTTTGGGGGTAAGGGAGAAACCGGCGCTACGTTCCAGCACTTCCTTGAGGGTGCGCAAGCCCTGGCGCTGGATATCCTCGGCAGTGATGACGGTCATCGGCGAAGTCGCCATTTCCAGCGGCGTGCGCTCGCGCGAGGCGGTCACCACACTTTGCCTGGAAAGCCCTTCGAGTTCGCGTGCCAGCGCTTCTTCGGATTTGTTGCTGTCGGCAAGCACCGGCATGGGCAAGATCATCACACTGGCAAACAGGCTGACGGTACGGAAAGATGTCATGAGTTTCCTCCCCGGAAAGCACTGCGGCAGCCTGACGCGGCAGATTCCGGGATCACACCTTTGTCAACAGCCCGTACCGAAATGAGAGAAGCCAAAACAAGGAGTGAGGGCAAAAATCGCATTTTATTTTCCACACCAGCAAGCCCCGCAAAGATGCCAAGACACAGAAAAAATCCAGACGCCATCGTGCGCCCGGCCTGTCAGTTTGACAAGGGCAAGACGAGCTTTCCACTCCCCGTTCAGACAGTCAGCTCAACAGCGCCTTGTTTTCGGCGTAGAGCTTCAATCCGGCCTCGTAGCCAATATCGCGCAAACGCTTGAAGTTGGAAACGCTCCAGTCCATTGCGTGCGGAATGTGTTCCTTGGGAATGTCAAACTGGGCCTTCAGTAGATTGCGCTTGCCCTTGTGCTTGGCCTCGAACAATTTAAGGTCGTCCTCGGCAATGGTGATGAAGGGCAACATGATCGACAAATTGAGCGAATCGACCAAGTTTTTGGCTGGCCGCATCAGATCCTTGCGATTAAGGATATTCATGACAACAATGGTTTCAATTTCGTCATGTTTGGCCAGAATACCCTTGAAATTCAGGCTGTCGATGTACGAACCTTCAGCGTAATACTTGCCATCGATTTCCATCTGCGGACAGATGTAGAACAGCGAAGAACCGGCTAGAACATGCTTGGGCGTAATCTGGTGCTTATCAAAAATGACAATTTCCTTCTCCGTAACATCCATGGCATTGATATAAATGTCATGCGGGGCATTCTTGAGGTTGTCGAAATCGATCAGCACTTCCAGCACCGGCGCGATGCGCGACAAGGAGACATCGAACGGCGCCGTGCTCGGCATCATGGAAACCAGACTGAGCAGATACATTTCGCTGTAGAGACGATGCATGGCATTGACCGGCTCGTAGGAATAGAGCGGATTCAAGCTGAGCATTTTTTTCAGCCATTCATCGGCCAGCGGATTGAGTGCACCGGCCTGTTTCTGGAAGACCTTGAAATCGAAGGGAAGGCTCTTGTACAGAACATCCGAAACACCGGTTTCACCAATCCAGAATTCAAGTGCTTCTCGCGGCGTGCGGCCACCGGCCGGACTGGCATAGGCCAGTGTCAGGATGGAACCAATGCAGGCACCAGAAATCACGTCAAACTTGACGCCCTTCTCATCCAGCGCAATCAGCGCCCCCGCCTCCAGGCCACCGAGCGGCCCACCCGCCCCCAACAGTAATGCTTTTTTCCCTTTTTTCGCTTTCGTTATCATGATCCCCTCGCATCGAATGAACAATTCTTCGAGCATTTTCACAGTTTTTGCAGCCGGAATCGAGTGCCCTATGCTGCGCCGTTCAACCGGGCAGGCGACAAACATAACCGATCCCGTTAAACTTGCAACCGGTTTGCAACCTCCAAAGAAGCGATGCCATGTGGCTCAATGACAGCCTCTCCCGCCCCGACCTGCAATCTCTGCTAAACAAGCTGATTGAAAACGTTCCGGTCTTTGCCGATTTTACCCAGGCCGAACTTCTGGAATTACTTAATGGTGCCGAAAAAAGGATTTTCGAGGCCGGCAGCCGCATCATTAGCGAGGGCGATACCGGTAATTTCATGTATGTCGTCATCAACGGCGAAGCCAAAGTGCTCAAGCAAGGCGACGGTTTCAAGAAGCATCAATTAGGCAATTTCGGGCGTGGCGACTGCTTTGGCGAAATGGCTCTGGTCGATCGCTCACCACGTTCGGCCAGCATTGAAGCCGTCACCGATTGCATCCTTATTCGCATCCGGGAAGGCGATTGCTGGAGAAACACCGTCATCAGCTCGAAAATTTTCCGCAACATCGCCGGCATTCTGGCGCAACGCTTGCGCGAGGTGCATGGTTTGTTGTTAAACAAGAACGCTTAAAGTTGCCCCAAAATTACTGCGCAACGACGCGCCGCGCTTCCCTGATTTCCGCCAGATCGGCCGTGCTTTCAAATCGCTCCAGAATAACGGTCAAAATTGCCTGACCCTCGGCTTGCCCACCCTGTCGCTGCAACAATCGATACAGCGACAATGCTGCGCGCAGTTCAAACATCAGGGCGCCGATACCTTGCGCGCTTACCATGGCGCGCCGTAGCCAGTGCTCGGCCTCTTCCCAAACCCCCATCGCGGCTAGGCATTCGCCGCGCAAACGCTCGACTTCGGCTTGACCCCAGCGTTCGTCACTGGTGTCAATCAGGGCAATGGCGCGCTTGACTTCCTGAGCCGCTTCTTCCACGCGCCCCTGGCTCAACAACCATTCCGCCACCCAACAGTGGAAATACCAGACCGCAACGCTATTCTTGAAAGCCTGCTGCGTTTCGATCTCGGTGCGACGGGACAATAACGCCCCGGAAGCATGGAGTTTGGCTTCGGCACAGGCGCGGAAATTGCGCGCCCAAAAATGGAAATAGCCCAGTTGATGCTCTTCCGTAAAGGCCGCGACTTGCTCGCTGGCGACCAGCGCTGCCGAAAAGTCGCCGACAATAATCGGCACAAATGCGCAAATGTGCAGCGCCTGCCCCTGCGAAAGCGCATGCCCCAGGCGGGTCGCCAACGCCAATGCCGTTTCGGCGTGTTGCCGAGCCGATTGCGACCGACCGCGCACCGCATCGTTCCAGGCCAGAAAAATATGCGCCGTAACCCCGATGTCCGTACCAAAATGCAATGCCAGTCCGCCATGCCGATCAGCATCATAGAAGGCAATTGCCCGTTCAAGATGCTCATTCGCCGTCTGCAATTGTCCACGATAAAAAGCAACGACACCAACCATACGATGGCCAATGCATTGATAGGCATGGTCTTCACTCTGACTGGCGCGTTCGAGAAAACGCCGCGCCAGGTCACCACCCTGACTGAGCCGGCCATTGATGACATTGGTCGCCCAAAGACCATACAGAATCGAATAATACTGTTGCGGGTGATCCACGCGCTGCGCCAGCACCTCGGCCTGCGCAAAAATTTCAGCCGTCTCGGGTGCCGAATAACCATACTGCGCCAGCGCCGCCTGACCCATGGCCAGTTGCAGATCAAGTTCGGTTTCGATACGTTCCTTGCCATCCGGCAGGGCATGTACCAATGCGATGGCCTGTCCAAGTAGTTGCAGTGCTTCCCGGTTGGCGGAACGCACCAGCGCTTCGCGCCCGGCTTTCCAGCCATAATGAATGGCCTTTTCCGCCAGATCAGCCCGCAGGGCATGGTGCATCAGCACTTGTGGCTGGCTTTCGACCCAGTCCGGAAAATGCGTTTCCAGCGCGCGCAGGATACGCATATGCAAGGCCGTGCGCCGGCTCTTCAGCAGGCTTTCATAGGCCGTATCCTGAATCAACGCATGCTTGAACCAGTATTCGGCAGCCGGCGCATGGCCGCGTGGGAAAATCAGGCCGGCGACAAAAAGACGATCCAGTGCAGCCCGCAACATCGCTTCCGGATAATCAAGCACCAGAGCCAGCAACGCATAGGAGAAACTGCGGCCGATGGTCGCTGCCACCTGCACAACTTCCTTGGCTGAACCCAGACGATCCAGCCGTGCCATCAGGCTGTCGCGTAGTGTTGACGGGATGGCGGTTTCGGGCAGAGATCCGGCCAACACCCAGGCGGTGCCATTTTCGCGCAACAGCCCGGACTCAAGCAGATTGCGCGTCAATTCTTCAACGAAGAGCGGCACGCCATCGGTCTTGGTCAGAATTTGCGTCAACACCTCCTCGGGCATGTCTTTGCCGCCCGCCAGATCACGCACCATCTGACGAATTTCCGTTTCACCCAGCCGCCCCAGATCGAGCGGCGACACCTGTGGCAAACCCAGCCAGTCGGGGCGGTATTCCGGCCTTCCGGTCACGATGAGCAGAACACGCCGATCCGTCAGTCGCGCAATCAGCCTGCCCAGCATTTCTTCGGTGGTCGGGTCGATCCAGTGCGCATCCTCAACCTGATACAGCACCGGCTGGCGGGTCGCCATATTGGCAACGAAATCGACACACATATTCAGTGTTTTCTCTTTCTGTTCCTGCGCCGACAGGTTGAGTGGCGCATAGCGCCCTTCGCCCGGCACAGACATCAGCGCTGCCAGTAGCGGCGCGCATTCGACCTGATCGCCCAGTTCGAGAAAGCCTTCGATCTTGTTGAGTTTTTGCTCGATGCCATCTTCCGGCCGGAAACCCAGCACCCGCAGATTGGAATGAATGACGGGATAGAGAGGGCTCGCTCCGTGTTGCGGTGAGCACTGCACATGCACGCGGATCAGGGACTCGCCGTGCAACCTTTCATTAAGCAGGCGCAACAATCTCGACTTGCCAATCCCGGCCTCGCCCCAGGCCAGGACAACCTGCCCCTGGCCGGTAACAGCGCGTCGCCATTTATAGCGCAGAAAATCGAGTTCGCGGCTGCGGCCAACGCAATC
Organism: Pseudomonadota bacterium; assembly: GCA_018262285.1. Classification (GTDB taxonomy): domain Bacteria; phylum Pseudomonadota; class Gammaproteobacteria; order Burkholderiales; family Rhodocyclaceae; genus UBA1934. Next base: position 15,426 of record JAGTRX010000052.1, read on the forward strand.
GCCACGCATCGTGCGGATGGACTCAAAGCGCGCCGCATTCTGTCGGGCGCCGGTTACTTCGAGGACGCGCACCTCGCCGTCGATACCCTTGAGGCGGTGCAGCCCCAGTTCGCGGTATTCGAACAAATCGCCGACCAATTTGCGTGTCGATTCCGCAATGGTCAGGCAGCCCGGCTCGGCCAGCGCCTGAACACGTGCCGCCAGATTCGGCGTCTGGCCGGTCACCGCCGCCTGCTCGGATGAACCGCGTCCGATCAAATCGCCGACTACGGCCAAACCGGTCGCCGCACCGATTCTGACCTGCAACTTGGCAGCTGCCGGCAGGCTAAGTTCCCGCACCGCAGCAATGATGTCGAGGCCGGTGCGCACGGCGCGTTCGGCCGCGTCCTCGTGCGCCTGCGGATAACCGAAATAGACCATAATTCCGTCGCCCAAGTATTGCGCGACAAAACCTTCGTAGCGCGCCACCACATCGCCGCAGGCTTTCTGGTAACGCCGGATAATATCGCGCAGATCTTCGGGATCAAGACGCGACGACAATTCCGTCGAGCCGACCAGATCACAGAACATGACCGTCAGTTGGCGACGTTCGGCTTCCACAGCCGACTGCGAAACCACCGGGATTTTAGAAGTGACTTGGTCTACCAATGTAGCCGCTGCCGTCGCCAATTTGCGGGCATGGCCGAGCGGAATGCCAATGCTGCGCAAATCGGCCTCGGACAAGGTCGGCAGAAGACCAAAATCAATGGCGTTTTCGGCAAACAGCCCGGCATACTGGGGAAAACCCTGCTGGCCGAGCCATTCTTCCACCTGTCGTTCTGCTTCGGATGGCATCTCTGGGATTGGACTCATCGTTTCGCGCAGCGACCATGATAGCCCAGGTTGCCCAACAGAAAAATAGACCACCCGATGCTATCATGAGGACAGTTTCACAACGCTATCGGCGCCCCATCATGCAAAGACCAGAACGATTCTCCCGCTTTGAATACCTTGGCGAAGCCACGCAGCCGCACTTTGTTCAGCGCGTGCTGGAGGTCCTCCAAATCATTCACCCTTTCGATGACTTCGAGCGCAGCGATGTGATGACCATGCTGGCCAAAATGGATTGTTACCGTGTGCCAGCCCACAGCACCATTATTTACGAGGACGAGCCCGGCGATTTCGTGATTTTGCTGCTGGAAGGCAAGATTGAGATTGTCAAAAAGGACAACAACGGCATCTACAGGCAACTGGGCCTGGCCGACCCGGGCAAGATGCTGGGCGAAATGTCGCTGATCGATGAAAAGCCGCGTTCAGCGGGCTGCATCGCCAGTTCCGAATTGACCTTTGCCGTACTCGACCGCGAAGGACTGAACGATATCCTCAGAAGTGAACCTGGCACCGGCTGCAAGATCCTGATGGCATTGCTAATGATGACCACCGAACGTCTGCGCGACATCAGCGGCCGCATGGCCTATCTGCTCGGCAATGCCGATATGGC
>JAGTRX010000005.1 GCA_018262285.1 Pseudomonadota bacterium
CAGTGCCGACTTGGGTATTTCCAGTTCGGCCATGGATTTGGCCGAAAGGCGGTCGAAACGGTTGGTGTATTCGAGTACGGCGGCATCGCCGCGCGCTTTCACATCTTTCAGGATGTTATTGACGACATTGTCGATGCTGTCGTCCTGGGCGCCTTCAAAGGCCAGAATCTGGTCGAGCCGTTGTTTGAAGTCCGCGTCGGTGGTTTTCAGGCGTTTGATGTTGATCATGGTGATTGCTCCACTGCCCGTCGAAAGGCATCGATGATGGTTTGAATGGTTGAGGTTTTAATCTTTAGCGCCGCCTGGTTCACGACCAGACGACTGGAAATGGGCATGATCTCTTCGACGGCGACGAGGTTGTTGGCTTTCAACGTGCCACCCGTCGACACCAGATCGACAATGGCATCGGCCAGACCGACCAGCGGTGCCAGTTCCATCGAGCCGTAAAGTTTGATCAAATCAACATGGACGCCCTTGGCGGCAAAATGTTCGCGCGCCGTCTTGATATATTTACTCGCCACTTTGAGGCGGGCACCCTGCTTGACGGCATTCTGGTAGTCGAAACCGGCCGGCACCGCCACCATCATGCGACAGGCGGCAATTTTAAGGTCGAGCGGCGCGTACAGTCCTTCGCCGCCGTGCTCGATCAACACATCCTTGCCGGCCACGCCCAGATCGGCGGCGCCGTATTGCACATAGGTCGGCACATCGGAAGCGCGGACAATGACCACACGCACACCCGGCTGATTGGTTTCGATAATCAGCTTGCGCGAGGTTTCGGGGTTTTCCTTCGGAACAATGCCGGCCGCCGCCAGCAACGGAAGCGTTTCTTCAAAGATGCGGCCCTTGGAAAGGGCTATAGTGATGCCGTTCACGGGGATTCTCAGAGTAAAATTTAATTATACTGCAACGCAGCAACTTGCCCACCGCCCCGACAACCACCAAACCCATCACGAAAGAGTATGAGCGCCATCACTTACGCCCTCGCTGCCGCCAGTTTCTGATCCCATGCCCTTTTCGCCAGATTGTGTTGACGCGTGCCAACATTTTCCCCACCAACCTGATCCGGGCTTGACACCCGCCAGGAGTCCCCATGCCCCCTGAATTGCTAATGTCCTTCAAGCCCACCATCACGGTCTTTGCCGACGGCGATGACCTGCTGGCCGCCGACGAGGATCGGCACGCCCTGCGCCTGATTGCGCCGGCGGCTCCCCTGCGCCGCCTGCTTGAAGCCCTGCAGGCGGGCGCACAAAGCGCCGCCAGCCTGTGCCGGAGTGAGCCTGGCGACCCCGATGCCGAAATACTGCCCGTCGTTTTGCAGCGTCTGGCCGACAAGGGCTTTTTGCGCCTGACCTGGATGATCGGCGAACGCCGCCTGGCCACGCTCGAACCCTCTGCCACCTTTCGCGTTCAGGAACCTGCCCTGACTGGCCGTTTCCGTCTTTCGCGCTTTGCCTTCCTGCGTCGCGAGGATGACGCCATGATCGTCGAAAGCGGTCTTGGCCATGCCCATCTCGTCCTCCATGATGAGATCCTGGCTGGACTCACCAGCCGGCTCGCCCGCCCGTATGATGCCGAAGAACTGTCGCGCTGCACGCCGGAAAGTGGCGACGAAGCATTTTCTGGCGCAGCCGCGACCACCCTGCTCTGGCTGCTCGTCAATGCCGGCGCTGCCTTTGCCTGTGACGAGCAGGGGCAAATCGAGGAAGACCAGCGCACGGCTCTGCGCCAATGGGAATTCCACGATCTTCTTTTCCACAGCCGCAGCCGCGCCGGCCGTTACGGCAGGCCGTTTGGCGTTCCCTTCCGTTTTCTCGGCAAAATTCCTGCCCTGCCCGCCAGCAAGCCGCCCATGTCGGCAACGCGGATCGCCCTGCCCCGACCCGATCTTGAAGCTCTGGCCAGAAGCGACCCGCCCTTCTCGGCCGTCAGCGAGTCCCGCGCTTCCCTGCGCCCGGACAGGCGCCTGCCGCTGACACTCGACCAGCTGGCCGAATTTCTCTACCGCAGCCTGCGCATGCGCAAACTGCTGCCCGCCCAGCCTGAAAAAGGCCATCATTACGAAGCCAGCTTTCGCCCCTGCTGCTCGGGTGGCGCCATTCACCCGCTGGAAGCCTATCTCGCCGTCCAGCAAGTCGAAGGGCTGGCACCCGGTTTTTACCATTACGATGCCCGCGATCATGTACTGGAACACCTGTCTGGGCTGACGCCACCAGTGCAACGCCTGCTGGCCGACACCTCGGCCGCCATGAACCTCGCCGGACCGGCCGATGTGTCGCTGACGCTGGCCGCCCGTGTTCCGCGCGTGACCTGGAAATACCAGTCCTTCGCCTACGCCCTCATCCTCAAGGACGTCGGTGCCCTCTACCAGCAAATGAATCTGGTGGCGACTGCACAGGGACTCGCGGCCTGCGCCATCGGCACCGGTAATTTCGAAGCATTCGCCCAAGCCTCCGGGCTCGACCCCTGCGAGGAAACCGCCGTCGGCGAGTTTGTCCTCTGCGGCCGCCCGGCTTGAAAGCAGCATTTTTTCGGTAATTTTTCCTTGCGCAGGGTCACCGCGAAGCGTATTTTGACGGGGTATAAATTGTTTCATCAGCCCAGCCGTATTTTCGGCAACTCACATCAAGGAGGATGCAGCATGAATAACCGCCCCATCAACGACGAGGAACTGTCCGCTTCTGCCAGTGCGAACGTGTCTTGTTTTCGTTGCATGAACCCCACGGGACTGCAGGACGAAGACCTGGCCAACTGCACCGAGGGTCAAGGACGATGCGCTGCATGCGCATGCCGCATCCCAGAAGTGCAGGACGAGGAACTCACAGCCTTGTCGGCTTACCCCTGCACGACCTGTAGCAATCTCTGCAGTAGAAATAATCCAGCAGCATTTCATGACGAAGAACTCACAGCATGGTCGGCTACCCCCTACGCAGCCCGTATCTGCACCTTCGTAGTGGAGAAAGACGAAGACTTGTCCATGAATGCAGAAGCCCAACGGCAGTGCTTTTACTGCCGGCCATCTCCGGCCGAGCTTCAGGACGAAGACTTGGCCATGAATGCTACCCAAATGCATTGTGGCGCTTGTTTCTGCACACACACACAGGTCAAAGTGCAGGACGAAGACTTGTCCATCAAGTTGGAGGTTCAACGACAGTGTATTCGACAGTGTATTTGCAACCACCGGTCTCCGGCTGAGGTTCAGGACGAAGATTTAGCGATCAAGGCAGAGGCACCAGTGTGCATCGTGTGCCGCCTCTCACCTGCCGAAATGCAGGACGAGGAACTCGCCAGTGCGCCGGAATTACAGCTTCGCCAGTGTTACCGCTGCGCCAGTCCAAGCTCTGCCGACCTACCGACAGACTGACCAATCAACCAACCAGCAAACGGGCGTTTCCCCGCGAGGAGACGCCCGTTTTTTATTACCTACCGGGAAAACCCGAAGCGCTCAAGCCGGCGCTGCGTAGAACTCACAAGTGCCGACCTGCTGCCAGCCAAAGCGCTCCATCAAGGCAATCGAGGCACGATTGTTCGGCCGCACCAGCGCCCAGGGCGGCAGCTTGCAGCAGTCCTTGAGGCGCTCTAGCGAAAGCGCTGCAATCCAGTCTGCCAGGCTGCTTCCCCAGTGGCGGCGGGCAACGGCAATGCTGCTGAAAAAGCCGGAATCCGTACATTCCGAATAGCCAACCACACTACCGGTTTTTTCCTCAACCGCAACAATCATCCAGCTATCGGCGCTATCGAGGATATCGGCCAGCATCTCCCCGCTCGTCGGCGGAACCACGCCCTCATTGACAAAGGCTTTGTTCATCAATTCGGCAATCCCAGAATCGAACGCCGCATCGCCGCCGGTATAGTGGCGGCAGGAAAATCCGGGAACCGGCTCAACACTTGGTATTTTATCGCCAGCGCCCATCACCAGGCTGGTTTCCAGATGAACAAAGTCGGTAGCCAGAAGAAATTGGCGCACATCGTCCTGAAAACCTGGAACCCCGGCAATCATGCGGGGAACCCCCTGTTGGCGCAGCGCCGTCCCGACCACCGCCTTCAACGCCCGGCCTATGCCCTGACGGCGGCTTCCTTTCCGCACCCAGAACATCAACATCTGGCTGCAGTCTTGATAAAACGGCCGGCGACCGGCGGCCATGACACCTTCAACGCAATCGCCGCGGCGGGCAACCAGCACCACGCTGTTTTGGCGGAAAGGCTCGTCCACCATCGACTGCCACATGGAACGCATGGGCGCGTTCTCAACCAGCAGTTGTTCTTCGCCAAGCATGCGCGCCAGCGCTGCATAGTGCTCCGGCGCAAGCGTTTCGATGATGAGTTCTGGGGGTGGCATGGTGTTTCCTGGCGAGGAGGGGTCAAAGGAAGAAGGGGATGGGATTGAGTTCGCTTTCGTCGGCCGGACGGTCGCGCCAGCCCATTCTGACCGGAACCTCGTACAACCTGGACGCGCCGCGCCGGTTCCAGAAATGGCAAAGGCCGGGCACGGCTACTCGCACGCACGATAGTGGCAGGTCGGGGCGGCCGAGATCCTGCACAATGAAATCGTGCTTGTCCGCTACCAGCGCGATACAGTGGCGCAGGGCATCGGCGAGCGTCGCAAAATGTGGCGGCGGCAGATCGCGCACATCCAGCGGTGGTTCATCCGCCGCTTGCAGATAGGGGTGGCCAGACAGGGTTTCCTGATCGATCCATTGCTGGAAATCCGGATCGGCGGTGGACGCCGATTTGCCGTTCTGGTGGTCAAACAGCAGGATCTGGTTAAGTTCGGTCAGGGCGCGCAAGGCAGCCAGCCGGCCATCGAGATGGGCGCCAAAACCCATCAGGATGCGGCCGCCGGAATGGGTGGCGGAAAGCGCGACCGCCACCGGAATACCGAGGTCGGTGGTCAGGTCGAGCAGATGGAAGTTGCGGCCAATCGAGGCGTAATGTGCCTGCATGCGGGCGATGAAGGCGTCGTCCAGACCAGCGGTGGAAATGGCGCGCCGTTGCAGGCGGTTGTACCACCAGAGGCTGATGGCGTCGCGCTCGACGAGTTCAAGAAAACCTTGCAGGATAGCTTCTTCCAGGCTGCCACCGGAAGCGCAGCCGTTGGAGTCGGCAAAACAGAAGGGATGGTCGCCGGGCAGCCTATCGGCACGGTAGTCGAAATGGCAAAAGCGACTTGGCAGCCAACGTTCGGCATCGTCCCTGAGCGACCACGCCGGCGACCAGTCGATAATGGCCTCTTCACGGAAAGGCTCGGGGATGTGACCCATGTCGCCCAAGCTTTGGTTCAGGGTTTGGCGTTCTGCGTACTGGCGGGCGCTGAACTGGAGCAGCAGACGGGGGTCGGGCGCACAATCGCCGAGATCGCGCCAGCGCGCCTGCCGCCGCCTTTCGCTGCCGGACCACTGGCAGGCGTGGCGCTCGATGGCTTCGGCCAGGCAACTGATCCTGGCCTGCGCGTCGCTCAGTCCCTTGCCGGATGCGCCACCCGGACGGCCGAGCGTGCGGTTTTGCCGTGGGTCGGCCGGAGCACTGGCGCCCTGTGAGGCGGAATAGACGAACAAGCCGTCGGCAGGCGAGGTGAACTGGATGGCGGAGACAATACCAGTCAGCGGGCTGACGATGGTTTCCAGCTTTTGCAGCACGTCCGCCGGTTCCAGCGCGCGCCAGCCACCGTCTGCGTCGCGCAGGATGGAATCCCCGGCCAGGATTACAGGCCTTGGGCGATCTTCCTGCCCGCTGACTGGCGTGCCGCAAGACGGGCAGTCGGCAAAACGGGGCAGCGGGTGGAGTTCACGCGCCGCTTCGGCGGTCGTCCAGGAAAGCAGATGGCGTTCGATATCCTGACGGCGCCCCAGGGCGTATTCGGCAAGCTCACGCGCCGCCAGCGCTTGCGCCAGCGCCAGCGTTGCCTTCGTCCAGGCACGCGCCGGGCGTGGACCCGATGGCGTAGGCGACACGACGCGGTCGCCGGGGCGGTGCTCAACCATGCGGCGCACCAGGCAGTGATAACAGGCGCCACCTTCAACATGCGGCGCAATGACCGGGCCAAGCGAGGGGCGCAAGCCGCCTGGCTTGAAGGGAATCCAGGCCTTGCCAGCTTTTTGCGCCTGTTCCGCCCAATCGCGCAGCCCCGGCTGCAGGTAATCTTCGACCACGACGAGGGTGAGCGTGGCCGTTTCCGGTGTGGTAACGGTCAACCCTTCGGAGAGCAGCAGCGCGGCGAGGTCAGCCGAGGCAGCATGGCCGGCAGCGCCGTCACTGCCAAAGGGCAGAATAGCCACAGTAAACGCCGCCAGCTTGCCGGCGCTGGTTTCGGGTTCCAGGCCAGAGGCGCAAAGCCAGGCCAGGCGGGCGTGATCGGCGCGAGAATCGACCGGAATGACGTAGCCCTTGTTGACCATGGCAGCCAGGAAGTCGGCAAACGCATTTTCCTGCCCGGTACCCAACTTGGCCGCGAGGGCATGGATGATTTGGGCGCGGTTGTAGCGGCCATCGAGCAGGGGCAGGATGTGGACGTAGAACGGATCGTTGAGCTTGATGCTACGTTCTTCTGAAAGCAGCAAGAATTTGTTCCCGGTAAATTCGTGCAGTGAGAAATGCGGGGCAAGCATCAGGCGACTTTCGCCTGTGTCCGTGCCGGCAGTAGCGGACTGTTCGCCGGCGCGGGGCTTTATATTTTCCATGTCGATTTTTTCCTCGTCTATCCAAGGGTCAAGTATACCGCCTGTGCCAACCGGTTTGCTCGCTAGCAAGGACTGAGCCTAGTCAAAATGCGGCTTCTGGAGGGGACATGCCGCTCACAGGAATTCTCGGAGTAAAATTTGACTGTACTGCAACGTGGCAACTTGCCCACCGTCCCAACCCGCCCTGAACCCACCAAGAAAAACGAGAGAACGCATGAGCGCCATCATTTACGCCCTCACCGCCAATGCCGGCATTGCCGCCAGCAAGGCTGCCGCCGCCGTCTACACCGGTTCCACCGCCATGATGGCCGAAGCTGTCCATAGCGGCGCCGACTGCGCCAACCAACTGTTGCTGCTGTTCGGGCTCAAACAATCCAGGCGTCCGCCCTCGCCCCAACACCCGCTGGGCTACGGCAAAGCGACCTACTTCTGGTCATTCATGGTCGCCGTCATGCTCTTTACACTCGGCGGCGCTTTTTCGATGTACGAAGGCATCCACAAGTTGATGCACCCCGAACCCCTGCATGACCCGTGGATTGCCATTATCGTGCTCAGTGTCGGCATTGTGCTGGAGGCCTGGTCTTTGCGCGGCTGCATCCATGAAATTCACGAAAAAGCCGGCAAGGTATCGCTGATTTCCTATTTCCGCGAAAGCCGCGAATCGGAACTGATTGTCATCATGGGCGAGGACATCGCGGCTCTTGCCGGTCTGGCGCTGGCGCTCATCGCCATCCTGCTGGCAATTCTGACTGGCAATCCGATCTTTGATGCGCTCGGCAGCGTTGGCGTTGGCGCGCTCCTCATCATCGTCGCCATCGGCGTCGGCGCCCAGGTCAAGAGCCTGCTGGTCGGTGAATCCGCCGCACCGGAACGCGAACAGGCCATCTCCCACTGGTTGGCTGCCCGCCCCGAAATTGCCGAAATGTATAGCCTGATCACTTACCAGATGGGCAGCTATATCTTCGTCGCCGTCAAGGCGCGCATGGCTGAGTCGGAATCCGCCAGACACCTGACCGATGCCATCAATGTCGTGCAGGATGGACTCAAGCAAAACTTTCCGGAAATTCGCTGGATCTTTTTCGAGCCCGACGATAAACGCGACAATCGTTAAATCAACCTAGCCGCAAGCCGGCAAAAACTTCGCGCAGCAAGGCTTTCTCGCTGGCAATGATGCGATCACGTTTGCCGTAGGGATAATTGATCACCGCCGCCGCTGCAATATCCAGGCAACTGTCAAACAACTCCCGTTTGCGCCGCTCTACCCCCTGGCGATCAGAACCAGCATCCAGAAGGCGCAGACTCAATTGCCGAAGTTCACGCATTTTTTGCGGATCAGGCGGATTATTGAGAAAACGGTCGAGAAACGCTTCGGCCTCGCTGACCGTGACAATTTCTTCGCCATCAGCGCTGGTGTGAAGCTCGGCCAGGTGGCGTGTGACCTGATCGTACAGAATACTGACTTCCGCTGGCTGAATGACGCCATCCGCCCACATCAGTTCGATGAGCGGAATCAGAGGCAGCAGGTAGAGCTCTCGCGCTTGCAGTCCGTGCTCATCAAGCAATTCTTGAATATTCTCGTTCCAGGGCATTTGCAGTAAACCTCAATCAGTTCGATAAAGAATGGCGAACCTGGTCATTTGACGCGCTTCACCCTCGCCCCCAGCTTCGAGAGCTTGTATTCAATGCGCTCATAACCCCGATCGAGGTGATAGATACGATCAATCAAAGTTTCGCCCTGCGCCACCAGCCCGGCAATGATGAGCGAGGCCGAGGCACGCAGATCGGTGGCCATCACCGTGGCTCCTTCGAGATGATCGACGCCGCGCACGATGGCGTTGCTGCCTTCGATCTGGATATCGGCACCGAGCCGCATGAGTTCGACGGCGTGCATGAAGCGATTCTCGAAAATGGTTTCGCGAATGGTCGCCACCCCTTCCGCCACCGCGTTGATGGCCATGAATTGCGCCTGCATGTCGGTCGGGAAGGCCGGATAAGGCGCCGTCCGCAGGCTGACGGCCTTGAGCCGCTCTGGCGCCTTGAGGCGGATGGCGTCGCGCTCGGTGACAATATCGCAACCGGCATCCATCAATTTATCGATGACTGTATCGAGATAGGCGGAAGAAGTCTTGGTCAGGCGGATATCGCCGCCTGTTGCCGCTGCCGCACACAGAAAAGTACCTGTTTCGATGCGATCCGGCATGATGGAATGGGTTGCGCCGTTCAAGCGTTCGACGCCACGAATGCGGATAACGTCGGTTCCGGCGCCGGAAATGCGGGCGCCCATGCTGACCAGACAATTGGCCAGATCGACCACCTCCGGTTCGCGAGCGGCATTTTCGATTACCGTTTCACCTTCAGCCAGCGCTGCAGCCATCATCAGGTTCTCGGTGCCGGTGACGGTCACCATATCAGTACAGATGCGCGCACCTTTCAAGCGACTTGCCTTGGCATGAATATAGCCGTGTTCAACCGTGATTTCCGCCCCCATCGCCTGCAAGCCCTTGATATGCTGATCGACCGGCCGGGCGCCGATGGCACAGCCGCCGGGCAGGGAAACTTTGGCTTCGCCACAACGCGCCAGCAGCGGCCCCAGCACGAGAATGGAAGCGCGCATGGTCTTGACCATTTCGTAGGAGGCCACCGGGTTATCAAGGCCGCCGCCATCGAGAACCAAACCGCCAGCTTCGGGCTTGACCGCCACCCCCATGTCACCGAGGAGGTGCAGCATGGTGGAAATGTCGTTCAACTGTGGCACATTTTCCAGACAAAGCGGCTCGGCGCTGAGCAGGGAGGCGCACAGCAGGGGCAGCGCGGCATTCTTGGCGCCGGAAATGGCGACTTCGCCGTTCAGCCGGCAACCACCTTCAATCAATAATTTATCCACAAGGGCACTCCAAAAGTTGCACGGATTTTAACGCAGAGGTGCAGAGGGCACAGCAGGTCGCAGAGTTTTGATTGAAAAGATTCTCTCTGCGGTGCTTTCTCTGCGCCTCTGCGTTGAATATCAAGTCCGCAATTTCCACCCGCGCTTAAGCAGCATCAGCGACCACAAAGAAAGCGCGACGAAAATGGCAAAGACCACGGCGAAGCCGCGTTCTGGCGACACATCGGAAACGCCAAAAAAACCATAGCGGAAGCCGTCAATCAAATAGAAGACGGGATTGTAATGCGAGACCTTCTGCCAGAAGGGCGGAAGCGAATGGATCGAGTAAAAAACGCCTGAAAGCATGGTCAAGGGCATGATGAGGAAATTCTGAAATGCCGCCAGTTGATCGAATTTATCCGCCCAGATGCCGCCAATCACCCCTAGTGCGCCAAACAACCCTCCCCCCACCAGAGCAAAGGCCAGCACCCAAAAGGGCGCTTCGAGACGCAATGGTGTGAACCATAACGTTGCCAGCAAAACCCCGATACCCACAATCAAGCCGCGCAATATCGAAGCCAGCACATGTGCTGCAAAAAAGGTACCGTAGGAAATGGGGGGCAGCAGAACAAAGACGATGGAGCCGGTCACCTTGCCGACAATCAGACTGGAAGAGGAATTGGCAAAGGCATTCTGCAAGACCTGCATCATCACCAGCCCCGGAACAAGGAATGCGGCATAGCGCACACCGTGCACCAACATTTGCTTATCGAGTACCTGCGCGAAAATCATCAGGTAAAGCAAGGCCGTCATGATGGGTGCCACGATGGTCTGGAAGGCCACCCGCCAGAAGCGCAAGCACTCTTTGTAAAGAAGAGTCAAAAATCCCGTCATTGCTGCATCACCCGCACAAAAACCTCTTCCAGATCAGGCGGAGAAAGACGCATGTCGGTCACGGACAAGCCAGCCTGTCGCAACTGCACCAAGACGTTTTCAATCAGCGCAAAATCATCGAGACGCAGGAGATGCATGCCATTCCTCTCGCCCGTCACCAGTGCCTGCAATTCTGCCGGCAGACTCGCCTCCGACGGCAAGCGTACCGCAAGGGTATGACCGGAAAAGCGGTTGAGTAAATTCTGCGTCGAATCAAGGGCAACCAGACGACCTTCCTTGAGCAGCGCCAAGCGCCCACACAAGGCCTCGGCTTCTTCCAGGTAATGCGTGGTCAGGATGATGGTATGGCCTTCGCGGTTAAGGCGCCGCACGAATTGCCACAAACCCTGGCGCAATTCGACATCGACCCCTGCCGTCGGTTCATCAAGAACGATGACCGGCGGCTTATGTACCAGCGCTTGCGCCACCAGCACCCGCCGCTTCATGCCACCGGAAAGTTGCCGCATATTGGCATTAGCCTTGGCAGTCAGGTCGAGTTGATCAAGAATCTCGTCAATCCAGTCATCGTTATGGCGCACGCCGTAATAACCGGACTGGATGCGCAGGGTCTCGCGCACGGTAAAAAAGGGATCGAACACCAGTTCCTGCGGCACCACACCCAACAGACGACGCGCCTGCCGGTAATCGGTCTGCACATCATGGCCAAGCACGGCAAGGCTGCCGGAAGTCGGCTTCGCCAGACCGGCCAGACAGGAAATCAGGGTCGTCTTGCCGGCGCCATTAGGACCGAGCAAGCCAAAAAATTCGCCCGCTTCAATGTCGAGCGAAACTCCAGCCAGAGCTTCAACAGAGCCATAGCGCTTGACCAGCCCAGAAATGGAAACGGCAACTGCCATATTGAAAATCTGAAATATCTTTCACCGCAAAGACGCAAAGAACGCCAAGGGTCGCAAAGGAAAAAACAACGGCAAAACCAGGAACAGGGCATTAACGATTTCTTTGCGAACTTAGTGCCTTCGCGCCCTTACGGTAATTGTCGCGCTCAAACCGGCAACAGCTTATCGATCCCGTAAAGCACAGCCAGCGCCTTTACACCGGCTGGCAGATTGATGAACCTCAGTTGCCGGCCGGCGGATTCGGCAGCGCGCAGCCAACCCAGCATGACCGCCAACGCGGAAGAATCCGCGTTCTCTACCGCCGCCAAATCGATCGTCTCGAAATTTTCAGAAAATACAGCGTTACCAGCGGTAAGCAAGGCGGCAGCATTTGGCACCAGCATCGGCACCGTCACACGCAAACCCGCTTCTGTTCGCTCGATCATTTTTTGCCGGCTTCGAGCGACTTGTTCTTGTTGGCAATCGCCTTGATCAGGCCGTCAATGCCATTGGCGCGCACTTCCTGGCCGAATTGATCGCGGTAGTTGGTCACCAGACTGATACCGCCAACCACTACGTCATAGACTTTCCAGCCCTTGTCGAGTTTTTCCATGCTGTAATCGAGCTGAATCGGCTGGCCACCCGGCTGCAGGACTTCGGTCTGCACGGTAACCTCAGTCGCACCGGGGTTCATCTTGAAATTTTTGTAGCGCACCGTCTGGTTCTTGTAGCCGGTCAGGGCATTGGAATAGGTGCGCACCAACAAGGTTTTGAATTCCGCTGTCAGCCTCTGCTGTTGCTCCGGTGTAGCCTTGCGCCAGTCCTTGCCGACAGCCAGCGCCGTCATGTGCTGGAAATTGAAGTGTGGCAGCACTTTTTGGTCGATCAGTTCGATAGCACGTTTGGTATCACCATTGATCAAATTCTTGTCGGTGCGGACAATAAGCAACACTTCATCGGTGATGCGTTTGACCATGGCATCCGGCGTTTCCTGCGCCCAGACCGAAAACGCTAACAAAGCAGAAAGCGCAAAAAAAACGAAACGTTTCATCTTGATGTCCCTAAAAAATCAATCTTCCAGCTTGGGCGGATTGCCGTCGAAAATCAGGTTGCGGCGACGCTGCAAATAGGCATCCCGCACATAGGAATATTTGTCGAGAGCAGCTTCTTCCACCACTTTGTCGGAGGGCAGCAGACTCGCCCGCACATCGACAAAACGCAGAACCGTGGCGCTATTGCGTACCCGAATGTTGTCGATATGGGAGACCGGATCAACCGCGCTATCGACCAGCAAGCCAAAACTGTCACGAACTGTGCGCGGCCCGAAAATGGGTAGCACAAGATAGCCGCCATCGCCAGCGCCCCAGCGCGCGAAAGTCTGGCCAAAGTCCTCATTGTGCTTCTCCAGACCCATCTCGCTGGCGACATCGAACAGGCCGAAAATTCCAATGGTCGAGTTGATGAGCAGACGGCCTATATCGGAAGCGCCACTACCCGGCTTGCCCTGCAAGCCATTATTGACCCCGATGAAAAGATCGCTGACATTGCCAAAAAAATTGCCGACACTCGCCTTCACCGGCAAGGGTGCAACAGCGTCATAGCCTTTGGCCAGGGGCTTGACGATGACAGTGTCGATACCCTCATTGACCCCGAACATGGCACGATTGAAGCCCTCATAGGGGTCTGCCGGATTATCACCAGCCGCAGCGACACCGGAAACAAGCAGCATCACAGCTGCGAGAAACCCCGTCAAACGTCCGCCAAAGATCTTCGATATTGTCTTCATCATTTTTTCTCTTGTCCTTCTGCCGCTTTGCCAAACAGGAACTGACCAATCATTTTTTCCAACACCACTGCCGATTGCGTCTTGAAGAACGCATCGCCAGACTTGAGCATTTTCTCGTCGCCACCGACATCCAGACCAATATACTGCTCGCCGAGCAAACCCGAAGTGTAGATAGCAGCGATGGTGTCCTTGGGGAAACTGTAACGGCCATCCACCGTAAGGGTCACCACAGCTTCGTAGGTCTTGGGATCAAAATGGATATCCGCCACCCGCCCGACCACCACACCAGAACTTTTGACTGCTCCGCGCACCTTCAAGCCACCGATGTTATCAAACTTGGCCTTGAGCGTATAAGGATCGACGAAGTTATTGCCGGAAAGATTCCCGACTTTCAGCGCCAAAAAAACAAGTGCGGCAAAACCAATTGCCACGAAAAATCCGACCCAAAGGTCAAGTGTAGTGCGCTTCATCATTGTCCCCGAAACATGAGTGCTGTCAGGATAAAGTCGGCAAAAAGTATGGCCAGAGCCGAAGTTACGACAGTACGGGTGGTGGCGCTGGAAACGCCCTCCGCTGTTGGCTCCGAATCATAGCCTTCAAAAACGGCGATCATCGACACCAGAACGCCGAACACAAAGCTCTTGATGACGCCATTGATGATATCGAGACGAAAATCCACCGCCGCCTGCATCTGCGACCAGAAGGAGCCATCGTCGACACCGATCATGACAACGCCGACCAGCCAACCGCCAAATACGCCCATGGCGGAGAAAAGCGCCGCCAGCAAGGGCATCGAAATCACGCCGCCCCAAAAGCGCGGCGCCACGACACGAGCAATCGGATTGACCGCCATCATTTCCATCGCCGACAACTGTTCAGTGGCTTTCATCAGGCCGATTTCCGCCGTAATGGCCGAACCGGCACGGCTGGCAAAGAGCAGCCCCGCCACGACCGGCCCCAGTTCCCGCACCAGCGAGAGCGATACCAGCACCCCCAGCGCTTCGGAAGAACCGTAGCGCTGCAGGGTTTCATAGCCTTGCAGTCCCAGCACCATGCCGACAAACAAGCCGGAAACCAGAATAATGATGAGCGAGAGCACACCGGAAAAATAAATTTCGCGGATGGTCAGATGGAAACGCCGAAAAGCCGTACCAGAGAGCCAGAAAACGGAAAGGAAGAAGCGCACCGCCCGGCCAAGACGGCAAATGGCTGCAGTCACCTGGTGACCAATAGCACGGAAGAAGGCAAGAATTGTTTCAAACATGATCGTTCAACAACTCCTGACGATAATCCATGGCCGGATAATGGAAGGGAACCGGCCCGTCGACTTCGGCATTGACGAATTGTTTGACGAAGGGCGCATCGGACGCGCGAATTTCATCTGCCGTACCCTCGGCAACGATAACGCCTTGCGAAACAAAATAAACGTAATCGACAATTTTCAGGCATTCATAGACATCATGGGTGACGATGATCGAGGTCGCTCCCAGGGCATCATTGAGGTGACGAATCAATTGTCCAACCACACCTAGGGAAATGGGATCAAGGCCGGCAAAAGGCTCGTCGTACATGATGAGCATGGGGTCGAGAGCGATGGTGCGTGCCAGTGCAACACGTCGTGCCATTCCGCCGGACAGCTCACTTGGCATCAGGTAAGCGGCACCGCGCAAACCCACGGCGTTGAGCTTCATGAGCACCAGATCACGGATAATCTCCGGCGGCAAATCGGTGTGCTCACGCATTGGGAAGGCAACGTTATCAAATACCGACATGTCGGTAAACAAGGCGCCAAACTGGAAGAGCATACCCATGCGACGGCGCATGGCATAAAGAGCATCGACATCAAGGTTGGGAACATCGTATTCACCAACCCGCAACTTGCCACTGCTCGGGCGCAACTGCCCGCCAATCAGGCGCAACAGCGTTGTCTTGCCGCACCCCGAACCACCCATGACCGCAACCACCCGCCCCTTCGGGATGCGCATGTTGATGCCTTGCAAAACAGGGCGCTCATCGTAGGTGAACTGCAGGTTCTCGATCTGGAGAAGAATTTCTTCGGACACGGTTTTCAACTTTTCAATAAGCCTTGAATTTTAACAGACAGCCAAGCTTACGCTAACGCCACGGCATCGAAAAAAACGTATTTCTGCGCCGAATGCGACACGATTTCAAGCCGTCAAACCCATCCTCCGCCGCAGGGGATGCATTGAATTTTGGAATTACTTCTGGCTCATGGCAAAATTGCGGTTTTTCTTCCTCGGTAAGACATTTTTTAAGGGTAAAACCATGAGTGAGCGCAAGTACGTTTTTGATTTCGAAGAGGGCGACGGCAAAAACAAGATGCTGCTGGGAGGCAAGGGCGCCAACCTTTGTGAAATGACCCAGATTGGTCTCAATGTGCCACCGGGCTTCACTGTCAGCACCGAGGCTTGCAATGCCTACCTCGAAGTTCACCAGTTGCCGGCTGGCCTGATGGACGAAATCAAGGCACACATGACGGCGCTGGAGAAGAAGACCAAGAAAGGTTTCGGCAGCGACGATAATCCGCTACTGGTTTCAGTGCGTTCCGGCTCTTCGATGTCGATGCCAGGCATGATGGATACCATCCTCAACCTCGGCCTCAATGATCAGTCCTTGAAAGGGTTGATCAAGCAAACCAAGGACGAACGCTTCGTTTACGACACCTACCGTCGCTTTATCCACCTTTTTGGCAAGATTGCGCTCGGTATCGCCGACGAAATGTTCGATAGCCAACTGCATGCCATCAAAAACAAATACGGTGCCAAAGATGACGTTGATCTGAAGGCGGATCAGCTCAAAGAAGTCGCGAGAGAATTTCTCGCTGTTGTCCAGCGCCACACCGGCAAGCCTTTCCCGCAAGACCCTTACGAACAGCTCGAAGTCGCCGTTGCTGCCGTTTTCCGTTCCTGGATGGGCAAGCGCGCCGTCGATTATCGCAAACAGTTCAGGATCACCAAGGATCAGGCCAACGGTACGGCAGTCAGCGTGTGCACCATGGTTTTTGGCAATATGGGCAACGATTCCGGCACTGGCGTTGGCTTCACCCGCAACCCCGGCACCGGCGAAAACGCCATTTATGGCGAATATCTGGTCAATGCGCAGGGCGAGGATGTCGTCGCCGGCATCCGCACTCCCAAGCCCATCGCCGAGATGGAAAAGGAAATGCCGGAAATTTACCGGCAACTCATGGAACTGCACAATCGCCTCGAATCGCACTACCACGAGGTGCAGGATTTTGAATTCACCATTGAAAAGGGCGTTCTCTACTGCCTGCAAACCCGCAATGGCAAAATGAACGCTCGTGGCATGGTGCGCACCTCTGTCGATCTTTTCAACGAAGGCCTTATTTCCAAGGAACAGGCGCTGCTGCGCATCGACCCGGCCGTGCTCGAACAACTGCTGGTGCCGCAACTTTCACCCAGCTTCAAGGGCAAGTCGCTGGCGCAAGGTCTGGCAGCATCGCCCGGTGCGGCTTCCGGCAAGATTGTCTTTGATGCCGATACGGCCGAAGAACGCGGTCTGGCCGGCGAAAAAATTATCCTGGTGCGCGAGGAAACCAAGCCGGAAGACATTCACGGCTTCTTCAAGGCGCAGGGCATCCTGACCAGCCGTGGCGGCAAAACCTCGCACGCTGCCGTTGTTGCCCGTGGCATGGGCAAACCTTGTGTTTCCGGCTGTGAGCAGATTGTTATCGACGTCAACGTCCGCCGCGCCATTATCGGCACCACCACGCTGCACGAAGGCGATGTCATCACCATCGACGGCAGCACTGGTCACGTTTATGCCGGCGAAGTTCCGACTGTTGAAGCCGAAGTCAGCGAAGACATGATTACCGTGCTGGCCTGGGCCGATCAGGTTTCCCGACTCAAAGTCCTGGCCAACGCCGACACCCCGGAAGATGCCGCCAAGGCGCGCGAATTCGGCGCCGTCGGGATTGGCCTGTGCCGTACCGAGCGCATGTTCAACGGCACGGACCGCCTGCCCATCGTCCAGGAAATGATCCTGGCCGAGACAACGGAAGAACGCCAGGCTGCGCTGGATCGTCTGCTGCCCATCCAGCGCAGCGATTTCAAGGGCATTTTCAAAGCTATGAAAGGCCTGCCGGTTACTGTCCGCCTGCTTGACCCGCCCATGCACGAATTCTTGCCGACTGCTTCGCAGCTTGAACTGGAAATCGCTCACCTGCACCACATGCGCGACACCATCCGGGGTCTGGAAGAATTGCCGGAAACCCTGAAGCTCCTGAATCCCAAGCTCTATCAGCAATATGCCGATGGACTCATCAAACTGATGGACGGTCTACATACCTTCAAGACCTCGCATCTGGAAGAGGATGCCGTCGCCAAGAAGGAAAAAGTGCTGAAGAAGGTTCGGGCGCTTTCCGAAGTAAACCCCATGCTCGGCCATCGCGGCGTGCGTCTGGGTATCACCTACCCGGAAATTTACGCCATGCAGATTCAGGCGGTGCTCGAAGCCGCTGCGCTGTGCGGTAAGGAAGGCGTTGAGGTACACCCGGAAATCATGGTGCCGCAGGTTGCCACTGTTGAGGAATTGAAGCGTATTCACGGCATCGTCCAGCGTCTGCACAAGCAGGTGGAAAAAACGCACGGCATCAATGTGCGCTTCAAGTTCGGTTCCATGCTCGAAGTCGTCCGAGCCTGCATGCGCGCCGAACGCATGGCGCAGATCGCCGAATTCTTCTCCTTCGGCACCAACGACCTGACCCAGGCCACCTTCTCGTTCAGCCGTGAAGACGCCGAAAACAAGTTCCTGCCCGCCTACAACGAAACCGGCATTCTGCAGGACAATCCGTTCGAGGTGCTGGACGTCAAGGGTGTCGGCCAAGTCATGAAGATCGCCGTCGAAAGCGGCCGCAAGACTAATCCTGACCTCAAGATCGGCATCTGCGGCGAGCATGGCGGTCACCCGGCTTCCATCCACTACTGCCACCATATCGGTCTGAACTACGTTTCCTGTTCCGGCCCGCGCGTGCCCATCGCCCGCCTCGCCGCTGCTCAGGCCAAGTTGAAAGAAGCCAGCTACGTGGTTAATCTCGACTGATCACTTCACACACTTACAAAAAGCCCGCGTCATGACGCGGGCTTTTTTTCGACGGCCACAGAAACACGAAGATAAAAAAACCAGACCCGCAGGTCTGGTTTTGTATCCTGAAATCAGGAGTATTACTTGGCGATACCACCCTTGTAGCACAGACCACCCGTTACTTCGAGGGTCGTGGCGTTGATGGCTTCGTTCTCGATAGCGTGACCGATGGCACGGGCGATTTCTTCCGGCTCGATCAGGCGACCCAGATGCACGTCGGCACAGATGGCCTTCAGCGCGTCCTGGTTCATGCCGGCAACCATCGGGGTAGCAGTGTAGCCAGGGGCGATACCAACAACACGGATATTGGGGATGCCGCGCATCAGGAACTCACCAACCATGATCTTCGGCAGCAGAGCATCCGCAACCTTGGTCGAGGAGTAGTTCAACTGACCAACTTGACCGGCCTTGTTGACGGAGGAGATCGGCACCAGAATACCCTTGAAGCCGCCGTTGACCATGGCTTCGGCTGCATCACGCAGCGTCAGGAAAGTACCGGTCAGGTTGACGTCGAGGACGGGTTGCCACTTGTCCAGACCCATCTTGCGGGAGACCTTGCCGGTTTCCTTGTCGAGCGTCAGCAGCATGCTGTCCTTGATGATACCGGCGGAAGCGACGACGATGTTCAGCGCGCCGAAGGCATCGACAGCAGCCTTGATGAACTTGGCAGTATCGGCTTCGCTGGTGACATTACCCATGACGCCAATGGCTTCGCCGCCCATGGCCTTTACATCGGCCACAACGCGGTCGATGTTCTTTTGGTTCATGTCAACGATGGCTACCTTGGCGCCATTCTTGACCAGATACTTGACGACAGCTTCGCCAATACCATTGCCACCACCGGTGACGAGTGCAACACTACCTTTGATTTCCATATTTATTACCTCTAAAAAATTCAGTTCAATTCATTGGTCAGGACAAACCTCCGGCTGAAACCCAGCCGGAGATCATTCCGATCAAAGCTTCTTGGCCTGGGACGAACTGTCCTTGTTCCAGTACACGAAATTGGCATGATTGACGGCGGGCGGGAAGTACTTGATATCGCCAACCGTAATCGGATGCACCGTATCGGGACCAATCACTCTCACGCCAACCGGGAAAATGGTCTTGACCAGAGCAACCGCCTTGGCTTCGGCATCAGCATCGGCCACACCTGCGAACAGACCGGCAGCAACCAGCGCGTTGCCGTTCTTGATATCCCAAGCATTGCCGACCTTTTCGACCGTGAAGTCCATGTCGTTGTAGGTAAAACTCTTCATGATGACCTCTCGTAGGTTGGAAAATTACAGCTTGCGCAGAACGGTGACGCAGTTGGTGACGGAAGAACCGCCAACGTTGAACGCCACACCGATGTCGGCCTTCTTGGCCTTGACGCCGATGGCTTCACCGATCAGTTGCTTGTGGATCAGGGCATGCATGGAAGCGCCAGTGGCGCCAACCGGGTGACCCTTGGACTTCAAACCACCGGACAGGTTGACGGAAACCTTGTCGTCGTCACGCGTGAAGCGGCCAGCCAGATAGTCATGTCCTGCACGACCGTCAGCCGAGAAACCAAGCGCTTCGGTGGACAGGATCTGGTTGATGGTGAAGCAGTCATGCACTTCAGCCAGATTGACGTCGGAAGCCTTGATGCCGGCTTCAGCGTAAGCCTTGGCAGCGGCGTCCTTGCCGGCCATCAGTTCGTACATGTTCGGACGAACGTTCTCAGCCAGACGCTCGCAGGAATGGCCGATACCGGCGATTTCAGAAGCGCGGGCCTTGCGGGAACCGACATTGGCGGTAGCAGTAACCACCAGAGCGGCGGCACCATCGGAGACCAGCGAGCAGTCATGCAGACGCAGCGGTGCGGCGACCATGACGTTCTTGCACCGGCCTTTGGCGTCCAGCTCGTTCAGCGCCATGATTTCGGCCAGAGAAGCGGGGCCTTTCTTCTGGTGGGCCAGGGGGTTCTCGGCACCATTTTTGTAGCACAGTGCGCCAACGGTATAGAGCATCTTTTCGAACTCTTCGTTCGGAATATTGTACTGTGCCTGATAACCCTTGGCATAAGCAGCAAACAGCATCGGGAAGGACCAGCCCTTGGAGCCTTCGCTCGGCCAGTGCGAGCTGCCGGCCAACACTGCCGTCATTTGCGGCGTCGGCAACAGGTTCATCTTTTCAACGCCGATGACCAGAATGTTCTTGTAACGGCCGGATTCGATACCATACACAGCATTGTAGAGAGCAACAGTCGAGGAAGCGCAAGCGCATTCGGCACGGCTCATCGGCTTGAAGCGCAGAGCCGGGTCGATTTCAACGGCCAGAGGAGCAACGTGTTCCTGGTTGTTGAAAGAACCTGGCGAGCAGGAACCAACAAATACGGCATCAATATCCTTGGCATCCAGGCCAGAATCCTTGATTGCGCCTTGACCGGCTTCGATAATCATATCGTAGTAGGTCTTGGTATCGGTCATCAGACCGGTGGCCTTGTCCTTGGTTACGAACGCACCGAATTCGGTGTTATAGGCGCCAATAATGCTTGCTTTAGACATATACATCTCCTATTAAAGAAACTCAGCTCACCAGACTGGCAAGCCCCAACAAAAAAAGCAGCAACATCCAGAAAACCGTCGCCCGCCAAACCAGGCCAACAGCGCTCTGCATGAAATCAACATTCGCCGGATCACCAACACCGAGCTCGACCCTGTCTGTCAGGCCATCGCCTTCCAAGACCGGCATCCCCAGCTGAACACCCAAAGCACCCGCACCGCTCGCCAGCACGATCCCCAACTCCGAATCAGTCCACTGATCCGCCTGGGTACGCCAGCAATAAACAGCGTCCTCAAAGTCGCCGACTACGGCAAAAGCCGCCGCCGTCGCTCTGACGGGAAACCAGTCAATGATAGCAAAAACCTGACGGGAAAACCTGACAAAATCACTATTACCTGCTGCCGGCCGCTCGCGCCAGTACTCGGCAAGAAGCGCCGAAAGGCGATAAAGCACAGCGCCACAAGGGCCAGGCAAAATCACGAACCAGAGCAGTACGGCAAAGACATGGCGATGCGAAGCGGCCAGCGCCAACTCGATCGACAGACGGGAAATATCGGCCGACCCCATTTTTTCACAGGAACTTCCCCGCCATTCGGAAAGCAGGCTGCGCGCCCTCTCAAGCTCACCCTCGCCTAGAGCCTGCTGAATATCGGAATAGTGATGACTGAACTGGCGAAAGCCCATGGTCAGATAAAGCACCAGGACATTGAAAAGCAGAGCCAGAAGGGGATTGACGCGATAAAGCAGGAAGTGCAAGGCCAGCGCCAGCAGCGCAAAGGGCAGAACCAGGATCATCCAGGCCATGACACCATGCCGGTATGAGCCGGCGTTGATGTGCGATTCGACAAAATCGGCCAAAGCCTTTAGCGGAGCAGCGATCAGCCTCTGATATTGCAAGGGGCGCAACTGCTCAAGCAGGAAGACGATGATTAGCGACAGGAAACTCATTCAGCGCAGGCGAAAAACCCCGGAAAAGCAGCTGGAAAAGGCGGCCAAGATACCACAAAAACACTGGCCGATCACGGCGAAAATGGACTTCGCCGCGACAAGCTCAGAGCATGAGGCTCTGACAGGTCTCGGCAAAACCCTTTTCGATCTGCGGCAACGCTTGCCGCAAAGCCAGCCAGTCGCCACCAACCCGTTCCCAAGCCACCGGGTCGAGCGGCATGACCATATCTTCCTGTAGGCGTGAAAAATCAAGGGCATGCGCCGTCACATCCGCCACATGGATGAGATTGGCGATCGAATCCGCCTTTGCCGCTGCCGGCTCGTGGTGTTCCGACACCGCCTGATGCAAAGTTGCCGGAAAATGCCAGGTTTCAGCCAACATGCCGCCCACCTGGGTATGATCGACACCCAGCACATCGCGTTCGGCGACGACGATAAAACAATCGTGCTGGCGTTGGTATTCCAACGCCTTGGCATACTCGACCGGAAAATTGGAGGCCAGGGCCAGTTGCCCGATGTCGTGCAACAGCCCGGCCGTAAAGGCGAGATCGCGATTGCAGCCCGCCATTTCGGCCAACCCCCAGGCCGCTAAGCTGGTGCCGACGCAATGGCGCTGATAAATCTCGGCATCAAAACCACGGCATTGATCGGTACGGAAAGTGCTGTTCATTCCCACCGCCAGCACCATGCTGCGCACCGCCCGGAAACCGAGCACCACAACCGCCTCCTGAATCGTCCCCACCTTGCTCTGTAGGCCGTAGAAGGAGGAATTGGCAACACGCAACACCCGTGCCGTAATGGCCTGATCGTGCGAAATCTGGCGCGCCAGCTTGTCAACATCGACATCTTCCTGCGCGAAGCTGGCCAGCAGTTCCGTAACTGCCTGCGGCAAGGGCGGCAGTTGCTGCAGGCGAACGGCAATTTTGTCCTTGTGTAGGCTAGTCATGCGCGGTGCTCCAGACGGTAATCGAAAATGGTCTGATAGAGCGCCCGACTTGTCTCGCTTTGACCAGCATGCCTGAATAGATAATCGATGCGCTCACGCAGATTCTGACGATAAGCCTCGACTCGCGCCGGATCTTCGACAACTTCCTGCTCTATCCTGACTGCCGGCACTTCACGCCGGACAAGGCTGGCAATTGTACTTTCACTCAAGGCCACACCCACCGGTATCAGTACCCGGCCACCTTCATCGACAACCGCCTCGGCCACCACCATTCCGGGCAGTAGCCGGTCGGTTGCTAAGTCTTCAACACCCATCACAACTCGTCCTTCTGCAAAAATAGTAAATATCCATAAATCTCGCCGCCAATCACCACTTCGCGCCACCAAGCGCGGTAGGGCGTATCGCGCACCACCAATCGTCCGCTGCCGCCTTGCTGCGGAGCCTCCGGCAACATGGCTTGCAGCGATGTTCCCAGTACAGGCCAACGGTCGGCAAACAACTCCTGCGCCACCTCATTGACCAAAGCAAGCATACCCTCGCGATCAACGCCGAGCACCGGCCAGGGTAATTCTCCAACCACGGCCTGCAGTATCGCATAGCCGCTGCGATTACGAAGGTGCAGAAGACGATTTTCCGCCTCCAGATGCATGCGGCTTTCTTCCAGACGCACCAGCTCGCGCGCCGACAGCGCTGCGGCTTCCGCCAGATCGGCAAATTCCAGCGCCACCTGGCGACGCGCCAGCGCCTGCTGGAGCAGGCGGCATAGATGCTCGGGCAACAAGGGAAGGCGCAGGAGATGGTCGATGTCTCCGGTATTGGTAGCCTCCGCAACGCTGTTCCACACACAGGAATCTGCCAGCAGGAAACATTCACACTCCGGGTAGCGGCGGCGCGCCTCCTGCAACAACTCAAGCGCAGCAAAATCCTGACGCGGCGAGCCGCAAACAATGACATCCGGCCAGTTAGCGGCCAGCCATTCAAGCGCAGCCGCAACCCCGTCTACCGCCACGGCATGACAAGGCAAAGGCTCCAGCATCGCCAACACTTCCTGCTGCCCTTCAAACCCGGCCAGCAGAACGGTTGGCTGGCGTTTCACCGGTTTCTGCAAATGCGGCGGCAAACCATGTCTGCCAGCGAGGGTCATTTCAAGTTGTGACACCGGCAAAGCGCGGGAGTAAAAATAGCCTTGAAAAGCGTCGCAACCATGCGAAATGAGCAATGCCAACTGCCCCTCGCTCTCGACGCCAACCGCCACCACCTTGAGCTTGAGACTATGCGCCAGATTGATGATCGCACGGGTCAGCGAGGCATCATTATCGCCGGCGGTAATATCCTGTACGAAGGAGCGATCAACCTTGACGGCATCAATAGGAAAGCGCCGAAGTTGAACCAGGCTGGAATAGCCGGTACCAAAACCGTCGAGTACCAGGCCGACACCGAGTTCCTTCAACCTGGCCAAGGTGTGCATGACTTTGGTCGCATGCTGCTGCATCAACATGCTTTCGGTCAATTCGAGTTCAAGCATTGAGGCTTGCAAACCGCTGGCAGAAAGCGCCGCCACAACATCATCGAATAGCGTTTCGGAATGCAACTGGCGCGCTGACAGGTTAACCGAAACGACCGGCACATCGACACCGGCCTTGTGCCAGGCGGCGACCTGTTCGCAGGCTTTGATCAACACCCAGCGACCGACCGGAAGAACAAGCCCGGTTTCTTCCAGCAAAGGCAGAAACTGTTCGGGCGTAATCAGGCCGCGACTCGGGTGCTGCCAGCGCAGCAGCGCCTCGACACCCTGCACACGGCCACTGTGACAGCATAAGCGCGGCTGGTAATGCAAAATAAATTCGCCACGCACAACGGCATTGCGTAAATCCACTTCCAGAAAAAGCTGGTCACGCATCGCCTCCTGGAGGTCTGGCGCATAAAGCTCGACATTGTTGCGGCCATCCTCCTTGGCGCGGCGCATGGCCAGCTCGGCATTACGCACCAGTTCATGGCGCTCTTCGCCATGCTGCGGATAGAAGGCAATACCAACACTCGCCGTGGCGAAAACTTCATGACCTTCGACCTGCACCGGCAAGGCCAGCGTTTCAATCGCCCGCCGCGCCACCAGTTCGGCCTGGTCGACCTCGGCGGTATCGGCCAGAATGGCGGCAAAGACATCGCCGCCCAAGCGTCCGACCGTATCACCCTCGCGCACAACGCCAGAAAGCCGCCCCGCCACCTGGCGCAACAATTCATCCCCGGCGACATGACCAAGGGTTTCATTGATGACATGAAAGCGGTCGATATCGATAATCATCACCGCCAGCCGCATACCCTTGCGCCGCGAAATATTGAGCAGATTCTGCAGGCGGTCGTAAAAAGCGATCTGGTTGGGCAGCGCCGTCAGGGCATCGAACAGGGCAAGATGGGCGACCTGACTCTGATCGGCAACAAAACTGGTAATATCGTCGGCAATGCCGCCAATGCTGACGACATGGCCATCATCATCGCGAATGGCGAAATTGCGCGCGTGCAGCCAGCGCAAACGGCCATCGGAACGAACGACGCGGAACTTCTCGTCGAGACCACCCATGCGACGTAAATGCAGGGCATTTTCGAGCTTTTCGCGGTCGTCGGCATGCACCGGCCGCAGCCAGTCGGCCGGATCGGCATAAAGTTTATTGACCGATTCTCCCCAGATCTGCTCGTAGCCCGGGCTGATGTAGGTGAACTGCAGGGTGGCGGCATCGACCAGCCAGAAGCATTGTGGAATATTGCCCGCCAGTTGCAGAAAGCGCGCCTTGCTCTCGCCAAAGGCGTCTGCCGCATCACGCACCGCCTGCACGGTTTTCTCGCTATCGCGCCGCAACAGGCCATTGGCGCATTCGCGCTCGACCACCGGCAACAGGCGGGAAAGATTGCTCTTCAAAACAAAATCCTGAGCGCCGGATTCGAGCAGGCCCGAGGGCAGAAATTTACTGTCGCGGTCAAGAATCAGGATGACCGGCACTGTCGGGTCGGCAACGCGGATGGTGTCGAGCGTTTCGGTCGCCGGCAAATTTTCCAGATTGCAATTCAGGAGGATGATGCTCCAGCGCTGATCCTCGCAAAGCGCCGCTGCCAATTCCGAAGGATTGAAGGCATAGCGGGCAAAAACGGTATGGCCGCCACTCTGCAGCGCCTGCAGCAAACGTTCGCACTCCCGGGTTTCCGACTCGAGAATCAGTACGCTGAGAATATCTGCGGCTCCGGCCGATTTACCCGACATTACTCCTACTCTCCCGTCCCAAGCGCCCACGCGGCCAGCCTATTGTAGTCCACACCACCGCGCACTGACAAAGAACGCACCAGAACAAATTCACGGCAATTCCAGCTCATCGCTGACACTGCCGGTAACCGATCAGGTGGCTTTATCATCTTGCGCACCAAGGTCATGTGCGGCACAAAACGCCGGTCTTCCAGACGAAAACCCTGAGCCCGCAAGCGCTGCGCCAAATCTTCTGCCAAAGCCCGCAAAGCAGCATCAACCTCGGTGCAGCCCGCCCACAGCAGATGATTATGTGGCCAGTAGCCGAGTCGATCAAAGCGTATGGCGAAATGGTCAGCCTCGACTCCGGACGCGGCCTCCAACACCGCCGGCAAGCGCTCGACCGCCACTTCGCCGAGAAAAGCCAAGGTAAGGTGCAAGGTTTCCGGCCGCGTTGCCCGTCCGCCCCAGCGCCGCGCCGCACCCTGCGCCAGCGCCGACAATTCAGCGACAACCTGTGATTCCGGCCAGAGGGCGAAAAAAAGGCGCATGGAATTGGGTGACTGACTCATTCGAGAAAACTTTTCAACGCAAAGTGCCACAGAGAAAACCAATTCATCAATTGCTCACGCGCTAGCTTGAAATATCGAAATGTTTTCTCTGCGGTTCTCTGCGCCTTCGCGCCTCTGCGTTGAAGTTTTACTCACCTGTGCCGAATCAGCACCACCGCCTGCGCCTCGACTGCTTCACCACGGCCGAGATAACCGAGGGTCTCGTTGGTCTTGCCCTTGACGTTGACGCTGCCGGAATCAATGCCGAGATCAGCGGCAATGTTGTCGATCATGGCTGGCACGAAAGTAGCAATTTTCGGGCGCTGGGCGATGATCGTCGCATCAACATTGCCGATTTTCCAGCCAGCATCGCGCAGCAGTTCGACACTAGCCCGCAGCAGAACACGGCTGTCGACCCCGGCATAGCGCGGGTCGGTATCGGGAAAATGACGACCGATATCGCCCAGTCCAGCCGCCCCCAGCAGCGCATCGGTAATCGCGTGCAGCAAGGCATCGGCATCGGAATGACCGAGCAGGCCGCGTTCGAAGGGAATGGTGACGCCGCCCAGGATGAGTGGCCTGCCCTCCACCAGTTGATGCACATCGTAGCCCTGTCCGACCCTGATCATTTCGTCACCTCCGCCAGAATTTTGCCTGCCAAGGCCAGATCAGCCGGGAAGGTTACCTTGAGATTGGTACTATCACCGCGCACCAGGCGCGGCCTTAAACCCATCGCTTCCACTGCCCCGGCTTCATCGGTGACGCCGGATGCCTGCGTCAGCGCCTCGCGCAGCAGAGCAAAGCGGAACATCTGCGGCGTTTGCGCCTGCCACAAACCATCACGCGGCTCGGTTGCCCGAATGCGACCTTCGGCATCGGCGCGCTTCAAGGTATCCGCCACCGGCAGAGCCAGAATGCCTCCGACCGCATCGCCCGCCAGTTCATCGATCAGGCGTTGCAGGAGCGCTGCCGGAAGGCAGGGCCGGGCGGCATCATGCACCAGCACCCAGTCATCCCCGGCAGCCTCGGTCGCCGCCGCAGTCAAGCCGCCAAGCACGCTGTCGGCACGCGTCTCGCCGCCGACATAAGCGACTCTCAGTTTGTCGCCCAGGCATCCCCAGTCAAAACTTGTCCAGTGCGCATCTTCCGGTGAAAGAACAACCCAGACGCAAGAAATGGCCGGGCAGGCGCAAAGTGCAGAAAGGGCATAATATATCAAGGGCTTGCCGTCGATTTGCAGGTATTGTTTGGGCACTTCCGCCCCGAAACGGGCGCCGCTGCCAGCAGCGGGAACGATGGCAATATGTTTGGGCATTTCGGCATTTTACCCGAGAAGGCCGGTCTCAGTGGACCTGCAAGAACCGCCCTTAAATGCCGATTAACTTTGGTAATAGTCCAAACGCATCCTACCCGTTTGAGGGTTATGTGACCGGTATTATTACCGGAATATTCCTGCCATATCGCCTAAAATGGGTTTGTGAGCCTGAAGCAAGGTGCCACGGGGAGAACATGATGGACATGGCTGACAACCCCAAAAAAACTCGCGAGCCGGTAGTCGCCGGGCGCTTTTACCCTAATGAGCCGCAAACACTCGCCAGCGAGATCTCCCGCCTGCTCGATTCGGTTGTGGTAAGCGACACCCGTCAACCCAAGGCCATTATCGCCCCGCACGCCGGCTATATTTACTCCGGCCGCACTGCTGCTGCCGTCTATACCCGCATCAAGCCCTGGAGAGGCACTATCCACCGCGTCATCCTGCTCGGCCCGAGCCACCATACCGCCGTTGCCGGACTGGCGCTACCCTCGGTCGACGCCTTTGCTACGCCCTTGCGAAGCATCCCGCTTGATCAACAAGCGATGAGTGAGCTTCGCGCCTTGCCGCAAGTCGTCGTCAGCGACGCCGCCCACGCCAGCGAACATTCGCTGGAAGTGCAACTGCCTTTCCTGCAGTCTGTACTCGAATCCTTCACGCTGGTTCCGTTGGCGGTCGGCCAGGTGCAACCGGAAAGTGTTGCCGAGGTACTGGAGGCCGTGTGGGGTGGCGACGAGACCCTGATCGTCGTCAGTTCCGACTTGTCGCACTTTTTGCCTTACGCCAGCGCCCGGGTGCGCGACCGTATGACCTGCGACGCCATACTCGACTGCGACCCCAGTATTGACCCGCATGATGCCTGCGGCGCCCATCCGATCAATGGCCTCCTGCTTGCCGCTACGCGGCACAATTTGACACCGGAACTGGTCGAACTGTGCAATTCCGGTGACACGGCCGGCGACAAGAGTGCCGTCGTCGGCTATGCTGCCTTTGCCTTTTACCCAGAGAGCTCCGTGCCCGCCTGACGGGCATGACGATGAGCAACCCCAAAAAATGAAAGTTATGCCCACTCCCCTCTCCCCCGACCCCTCTCACGTAAGCGGGCAAGGGGAGGTTGGTGAGCCGCTGCGCGGCATTGGTATTGAACAACGCGCTCACCTGGGCGCCAACCTGCTCATCCTGGCGCGTAACGCCATCGGTGAACGTTTCGGTGTCGCCAGCTGGCCTATTGCCGACCTGCCGGAACTGCACACGCCGGGCGCAACATTTGTCACCCTGATGAAACGCGGTTCTCTGCGCGGCTGCATCGGCACCCTGTCCGCCTACCGGCCGCTAATCGACGATGTCCGCGCCAACGCCTGCGCCGCCGCTTTTTCCGACCCGCGTTTTGCGCCGGTCGATGCTGCCGAATTGCCTGTCATCGCGGTCGAGGTTTCGCTCCTGACAGTGCCAACGCCACTGTCTTTTACCAGCGAAGCCGATGCGCTGGCACAATTGCAACCCAATATCGACGGCGTCATCCTGCGTGTTCGCCATTACCGCGCCACCTTCCTGCCACAGGTCTGGGAACAGTTGCCGGACGCTCCCAGCTTCATGGCCCATCTCAAGCAAAAGGCCGGGCTGCCCGCCGATTACTGGAGTCCGGATGTCGTCCTGGAACGCTATCAGGTCGAAAAATGGAAAGAGACAAGCGCCTGAACACGCCGGAATCCGAGCACCCGGCACGCTGGTGGTCAACCACCGCCGACGGCCATCTGCTGTGCGAACTTTGTCCGCGTAACTGCAGCCTGCGTGAGGGGCAGCGTGGGCTGTGTTTTGTGCGTCAGGCCAAAGACGGCCGCATGATCCTGACCACCTATGGCCGCTCATCCGGTTTCGCCATCGACCCCATCGAAAAGAAACCGCTGCATCACTTTTATCCCGGCAGCCGCATCCTTTCCTTCGGCACAGCCGGCTGCAATCTCAATTGCAAGTTTTGCCAGAATGCCGATATTTCCAAGGCCAAAGACACTGACCGCCTCGTCGTTGCCGCCTCGCCAACAGAAATTGCCCGTGCCGCCGAACGGCAAGGGGTACCTGCTGTGGCCTATACCTATAATGACCCTATCATTTTTGCCGAATACGCCATCGATACTGCGCTGGCCTGTCGCGAACGCGGCATCCGCAATGTTGCCGTCACCGCCGGCTACATTCATCCGGTACCGCGTCAGGAATTTTTCGCCGTCATGGACGCCGCCAATATCGATCTCAAGTCCTTCAGCGACTATTTCTACCACCGGCTGTGCGGCGGCCACCTGCAACCGGTGCTCGACACCCTGGCCTATGTCCACCACGAAACCGATTGCTGGCTGGAAATAACCACCCTCATCATCCCCGGCTACAACGACAGCCCGCAAGAACTAGCTGCCTTATCCCACTGGATCGCCAAGGAACTGGGCAGCGACGTGCCGCTGCATTTCTCCGCCTTCCGCCCCGCCTGGAAAATGCCGGACACGCCGCCGACGCCGCGCCAAACCCTGAGTCTGGCGCGAAAAATCGCTCTCGATGCCGGCTTGCATTACGTCTACACCGGCAACCTGCACGACAGGGAAGGCGGCA
Organism: Pseudomonadota bacterium; assembly: GCA_018262285.1. Classification (GTDB taxonomy): domain Bacteria; phylum Pseudomonadota; class Gammaproteobacteria; order Burkholderiales; family Rhodocyclaceae; genus UBA1934. The sequence goes on from JAGTRX010000005.1 coordinate 30,336, forward strand.
CGACATTTTGCCCGGTCTGCCACGCCAAATTGATCGTGCGCGACTGGTATGATATCCATCAGTACAATGTTGATCTGGATGGACACTGCCCCGACTGCCAGAACAGAATAGCCGGACACTTCGGCAACCGACCCGGAAAGCAGCCGTCTGCTCCAGGATAATCAAGCTCTCATGACCGCACTTCATCGCAACATTTTTTCGAGAACATCCCACGGCGCATTGCTCGGCCAACTGACACGACCGGAATACGCCAGCGCCCTGGTGCTGTTGCCAAGAACCGGGATCAGCCTGGCGCACGTCGACCTCTGCGCCGGACTGGTCGCCCGCAATATCGCCACCCTCAGCATCGAACTGCTGACCATCCGCGAAGCCCAGTTCCCCGACGCCACACATAACACCGCGCTCCTGACCGAACGCCTCACCGATACTCTCGATTTCATTCGTCACGATGGCGACATGCAGGAATTGGCTCTCGGCCTTTACGCCGTTGATCACATCACCCCTGCCGCCATCCGTGCCACAGCACAACGCGACCGCGATGTGCTTGCCCTGGTGACCGAAAACGGTTTCATCAGCAATGCCGGCCGCGAATATCTGGAAGCGCTCGCCACACCGCTGCTTGTCTTGATTGATGTTGAAGATATTGCTGCCGCCAACGCCGCACGACGCGCTTTCGATCTTGTTCAGGCAGCGCACGAATTGCGTCTGATCAATCCACACGAGGCGGCGAGCGAAGCCGCCGCCTGGTTCGAACGCTGGCTGGTCAGTCCTTCCCCGGCAACCACTTGAGCAGGGCTTCGTAAAGCACCTTGGGATTGATGGGCTTGGTGATAAAGTCTTCCATACCGGCCTCAAGACAGGCCTGCCTGTCCTCTTCGAAAGCATTGGCAGTCACCGCCAGAATCGGCAGTTTTCCCTTTTTCGGCAGTGATCGGATGGCGCGCGTTGCTTCCAAACCGTCCATTTTTGGCATCTGGATATCCATCAGCACCAAATCATAATTTCCGGCGCGCACCTTATCCACGGCTTGGCGGCCATCGACCGCAACATCGACGGCCAACCCCGCCACATGCAGCAATTCCATAGTCAATTCACGGTTGGCAGGATTATCCTCGGCCACCAGAATATGGGCGCCGGCATGACGGTCAAAGAGTTCAGCCTCGATACCCTTGCTGCTATCAAAGATAGCCAGCGGCATCATGCCCTGACCATGGCGCAGGTGAGCCGTAAACCAGAAAGTGCTGCCCTTGCCAAGTTTGCTTTCGACACCAGCTTCACCACCCATCAGTTCGGCCAGCCGGCGCGTAATCACCAGGCCGAGGCCGGTGCCGCCAAACTTGCGGGTCATTGATGCATCACCTTGTGCAAAGGCACGGAACAGGGTGGGTATCTTCTTCGGCGCAATACCGATGCCGGTATCCTCGACTTCAAAACGCACGACCATCTCATCGCCCACCGTTTCCAATAACTTGGCGCGCAGGGTGATCGTACCCTGTTCGGTAAATTTGATGGCGTTGCTGGTGTAGTTGAGCAAGGCCTGACGCAAGCGGGTCGGGTCGCCGCGCAGCCACAGCGGCACATCGGTGACTTCAACCTGGATGCTCAGCCCCTTGGCCTTCACCGGCTCCAGAATCAGGGAGCGCACATGGTCGAGAACGGCAGAGAGCGGGAAATTGCTTTGCTCGAGTTCGAGCTTGCCGGCTTCGATTTTGGAAATGTCGAGCACATCGTTAATCAGCGTCAGGAGGTGCGCAGCGGCACTGTCGATCTTTTCGAGTTGCACATCTTGTTCCGGGGTCGGTTTGGCATGGCGCAACAGATAGGTCAGGCCGACAATAGCGTTCATCGGTGTGCGAATCTCATGGCTCATATTGGCCAGAAAAGCGCTCTTGGCGACATTGGCGGCCTCAGCCAGTTCTTTGGCCTTTTCCAGCTCGATGGTGCGGGAGACAACCAGTTCGGTCAGGTGTGCACGATGCTTGTCGAGTTCCTGTTCGATCAGCTTGCGCTCGGTAATATCCCGGCTGATACCGTGAAAACCGACAACATTGCCATTTTCGTCACGATCGGTCGAGGCGCGGATTTCCATCCAGATTGCCCGGCCATCCTTGCAGCGTTGTTCAACCTCGTAGGACGAGGTTGCGCTTGGCGGCATACCCGCTTTTTCCGCCTCCTGGCGCTGGCGGACAACTTCGTTGTGTATGCGCAGCCCCTCCTCGGTCATCAGGTCGGTGACTGATTTGCCAAGCGTTTCTTCGACCTTGAAGCCACGAATACGCTCGTCGGCCGGGCTGACGTAGGTGAGGCGGTGATCGCGATCCAGCTCCCAGACCACATCCGAAATATCTTCGGTCAATTGGCGGTAGCGCTTTTCGCTTTGCCGCAAGGCATTTTCAATCTCTTTGCGTTCGGTAATATCGATGGTGTAGCCTGCCAGATAGCGCTTTTCGTCCAGAAGAATGGGAAATTTGACCGTCCAGTAGTAATGCCCGTTAAACTCTTCTTCAACCCTGATGGTCTTGCCTTCCTGCAGGATTCGCATGTCGTCGGCGACCATATTTTTCGCCAGATCGGACGGAAAAAGCTCGTCCATGTTTTTGCCCAGCAAATCGGCCAGTGGCCTGCCCAGCATCGTTTCATAGTTCTTGCTCAAACGAATCGGACGGATATTCTCATCCTTGAAAAAAACATAGATGGGGCTGTTTTCCATGAAAGCATTGAAGATCGCTTCACTCTCGCGCAGCGCCTCTTCCACCCGCTGGCGCCCGGAGATATCAACGAAACTGCAACGCAACAAACGGCGATCCTTGGCCGGCATGTGGACAAAATGAACATCACAGAGTACTTCCTTGCCCTCGGCATCACGGATGTAATGCTCAAAACTGGGCTTTTCGCCAGCACTGACGCGATCAAAGATTTGCAGAACAAACTGCCTGACACTCAATCCACCGAATTGATCCGGAATCAAAAAACGCTCGGCATTTCCAGCCGCTAACAATTCTTCCCGGCTGCATTTGCTCAATCTCTCGGCGGCGGGGTTGCAATCGACAATACGATCAGCATCGACGTCGTACAGTACAATGGCATCAGGCGCCTGCTCGACCAGCACCCGATAGCGCGCTTCACTTTCCAGCAAAACCTGTTCCACCCTGGACTGGCAACGCTTCTTTGCCAACATGGCAATTAGCAGCAGAACAAGGACAAAAAGGACAACCGTCAGCAGATTGACGGAAAAATCACCCTGTTCAAGGGATACCGCCTGCGCCAACGCGGGAAAGCCGAAACCTGCCGCACATAAAATCTTCAGACCTTGCCGCATGAACAGAACTCTCCTTTTGCTGCCATTCTACTGCACACTCTCATCAACCCACCGGTGCTTCATCGTCCTTGTTGCTCATTTCTGCCACTGGTTTGGCTTCTTGTGGTGCCGCATCAGGCTTCTTCGGACGCCGGCGCCAGTAGCCGCCGGTGCCGAAGCATTCCCAGGCCCACTTCACCCATTTCAGCAGCGAAGCCGCCAGCCAGAGTGCCCAGATCAGCATGACCACCCGGTATAAGAGCACCGGCACCGAGAAGACCCAGGCCTGCGCCGTCGTACCACCCAGCCGGTCGACGTACCAGCGCAAGTAAGAGGCGCTCGAACCATTGCCTTCGATCATCATGTCCGGATAACCGAGCAGGCCGGCCTGTACCGTGTAAAAGATCACCCCAGCCGCCACCAGTGTCCATAGCACCAACAAAATTTGCAGGAGGTTGAAACCCCAGCGCCCCGCCTCGCTCATCCAGCGTTGCCGCACTGCCAAAATGAGGAACCAGCCGCCGACCACCGCCGCACCAATCAGGGTCGATTGCGCCAGACCCAATCCCAACAGGAACCAGGCCAGAATACTCAGCGGCGTGAAACGCGAACGGCCAAGGAAGACAGCGATGGCCAGGACAACAACAAGGACGCCCCAGAACAGCACCGCCGGCCCCAGACGCGGCCCACCGAGCGACAGGATGACGCGATCCTGCGGCATATTGATGTGCAGGCTTTCATTGACGCCTTGGGCGCCAACGCCAAACGACTGCGTTGCAAACAGCCATTCCATGCCACGCGCCTCGCGCCAGACCAGCTTGATGCGCTGGGCGCCGGGAACGAGCGGAATGGTGACCTTGCGCCCTTCGGCCTGGATCGGTTGCACGCGACCGTTGATAGAGATTTCCATCAATTGCGCGCCTTCGGGCAACTGGAAGCTGTGGTTGCCGCCCTGGCTGCTGCGCAACAACAGTTCGGTGGCGACATCGCTGGCGCGCTGACCTGGCGTCACGGCACTGACCAGTTTATCCACGGTCAGGGTCTGGCCGGCCTCGCCAGCCGGTTTGCTAATGGCGATGCCGATTTCCTCGCCCGGCCACGGCTGCCAACGCGGCGCCCAACGGTTGCCGCTCTGATGCAGGACGGGCGGGATGCCGGAAAGAACGGCATGCCACTGCGTCGACACATCAAGCATCCAGACTTCGATCTGGTTAACTTCGCGGCTGCTGACCAGCTTGAGCTTGGGCGCTTCCTTCAGGGTGCTGACAAAGCTGGCACCCTCCTCGCCGCCCAACTGGACAATGGCCTGATCCGCTTCAACCCGCACCGAATTGTCATTGACCGATTCGCCTTCGAGCAGACGGATCTTGACCGCCACCGGCGCCTTGCTCGGGGCAGCGCGGACAATGCGTGTTTCCACCGTCCACCGCAAACCCAGTCGCAAAGTGCGTTCGACCTGCACCAGCGGCGGCAGGGAATCGCGCTGTGTTCCCGTTTCCTCGGCCTTGCCGGAAACCGCCTCGCGCGTCAGACTCAAGGCGCCCGAAGCCATTTCGCGGGCATCCAGCCCGGACATGTTCCAGCCCTTCAATTCCGAGCGCACTTCACGCACGGCCATTGGCAAGGCAATCTGCACGGTCGAAGCATCGCCGACATCGGAATCGAGCACCACCTGATGCACGCCTTTCTCCAGCGCCAGCCACAGCGTACCGGAATCGGCGCGACGAATGACGGCCGGCTTGCCGTCCACCGTCGCCGCCGAGGGTCGCCACTGCGCTGCTTTGCCCGGCAAGGGCAGCATGACATTGGCAATGGCATGCAGTTCCAGGCGCAACTGGATGCGCGCCCCCTCTGCCGAGATCAGCAAGCGGGAAAGTTCGGCGCAATTGGGCGCGCAATCTGGCGGTGCTGTCAGCCGGTCACGCAGTTCGTCCAGAATGGCCGGAGTTGGGGGCATCGGCGGCGCGGCGTTGGTGGCAGCCTCAACCGAAGGTGCGGCTGCCGACAAAGCCAAAAGCAGGCCAAACAAGGCTGCCGTGGCAGCGCCAGCCCGTCGCGCGCAGAGCGGACATTTAGGCAACCGGCCGATGAGCGCCAACAAGGAGGCCACCATCAGGACGACACTCAACAGACGCCAAATAATGGTCAGCGCTGGCGGCATCAGGTAAAGATTCAACTCCTGTGTTTTCTCCACCGGCCCCTGCCAGATCAGACGGTGCGAACGCCAGTTCCAATCCGGCAAACCAGGACCCGTCTGATTTTTGGCGTTCGGATCGACTTCCTCAAGCTGAATCTGCGCTTTATCCTGCCGGGACATACCGGACATTTTGCTTTCCAGCCGCAGCATTTTGCCGCTGACACCTGCTTTGGCCGTCATGGCCTGGTTCACTTCCATCTTTCTTTTCATCACTTCGGCCTGCTGTCTGGCATCCGCCTGAACTGCCGGTGCACCATCTTCTTCGCTCTCTGCGGGCATGGGCTCTGGTGGCGGGGGCGCCATCGGCATCTTGTCATCAGATTCCACATTGGCTTCGGCTTTATAGGCCGCCATGCCGGGCAGGCTGAATCCACGGCCAGCGCTCTGGCTCTGCAATTCGAGCGAGGGATAAAGCGACATGCGCACCTGATCGACTGCATAAGGCACCAGGATGACGAGCAGCACCGCCAGACAGATGCCCTTGCCCCAGTTCGCCAGCTTCTTGAACACCCCTTCCGGCAACACCCGGGTCAGTGCCAAAAAGGCCAGCAGGACAATCCATGCTACTTGCGGCGCGTCCTCCATATGCCAGGAAATGACCAGCGCCGCACCCAGCAGGGCACCAGTGCGCCAACCGAGCAATTTGAATGCAGCCAGGGCAGAGAGCAGGACGAAGAAGAAATCCCACAGCGTCCATCTCGCCACCCAGGAACCTTCCGCCTTGTCGACACCACTGGCATGGAAAAGCCGCCAGCCCGGCGGCAAATTGAGCTGGGTCGACACCTGGTTGAAATCAGAAAGCCAGCCGGTGGCCAGCAGTTTGCCGCTGAAGTTTTCAATACGGCTGTCAGCGCCAATATTGGCCAAGCCTTGCCTGACCTCGATACCCAACGGATCGCCCGGTTTGAGTCGGGTCACCATCTGGTCAATACCGCTGGAGGCCGCCCGGCCAAGGACAGCGGGTGCTGCCATTTCCAGACGCCAGGAACGCGATAGGGTACCCGTAATCTTGTCCTGCACCGTCGCGCCAGCACCGTTGAAATCGAGCCAGATTTCGCGGGCGATAGCGAGTTTGTCGGGATTGGGTGTCGGATTGCCGCGCCGGGTTTCGACGAGTTTCATCGTCTCCCCCGGCCGCAGGCGGTAGGCCGGATATTGCTTCCAGTGTTCCGGCATGGAAACCTGACGCGCATCAACCGAGGCCACACCCTCCACCGTCACCATGCGCAAATCGTTGCGGCCGACAAAGGACCAGATTTCCTCGGGCATTGCAGTAGCTTTGGGCAGCGACAGGCTCTTGGCTGGCGTCATCAAACGGCCGCGAATCTCGACTGGCCAGTTGCCGGCGCGCGCCTGCATCTTGAGGCTGCCGCCCTTTTCCAGACGGGCCGGCAAGGCACTGCCGATCGACTCCGGGATAAAGCCTTCCAATAACGCCGCATTGAGTTCGATTTCGCGCGGTTTGCCGGCGACGTCCAAATCGAAACGGGTCGTCACGCGCAGGGGAATCTCGTCGCTCACCAGCCGGTAGGTACGAATACTGACCGAGTCACGGCTTTCTTGTTGACGCGCCGCCTGTTGCAGCCAGACGCGGCCATCCTGGTCGGTCTGCGGGGTAACTGTCTTGCCGTCGATGCTTAATTGCAGAATGCCGGTAGCTCTGGGCAACATCAGATTTTGCGGCATCTGCTTCCAGGGCAGGCTACCGGTCAGAGCATAGGCGCCCACCGGCAAGGTGACGAAAGGACGACCGTTTTTGGCCGCCACGGCCACCGTCTGGCCATTGGCCTTGACTTCCTGCGGCCAGTGTTCAGCTTCGCCCGGCAGTTCAACCCCGGCATTCGGCGCGTAGACCTGTACCTCCATCCGGAACTGGGCAGCAGCGGTACCCGCCTGCAAGGCCAGGCGCGAAGGCCAGACACATTCACCCGCATTACCACCAGCGAAGGTCTGCGGGCATTTCAGAGTGTCCCGGCCATGCAGCACCCAGGGCACCCAGGTTTTCAAGGGATCGGGAACCGACTCCACCGGCATCGGCGCTGCCGTGGCCGCTACAGATTGAAGAAGAATGACCAATGCCAGCAGTTTTTTTATCGACATATTTCCCCCTTTTTTTGAGAGAAGGGGACTAGTTGAAACCCCTTTCCCCCTCACACCTCACCTCTTGGGAAACACTGATTCATTCGTCACCCCGGCAAAAGCCGGGGTCCAGTTCGTTAACTTTCCTGGATTCCGGCTTTCGCCGGAATGATGTATCTGGATTTAATCAGTACCCCCTGACTCCTCGCCACTCACGCTTCTCTAAATCTTGAATTTCCCGACCGTCTCCCGCACTTCGCGCGTCAATTTTTCCAGACTTTCAGCCGACTGCAGCGACTGCTGGGCGGCATGACTGCTTTCTTCGGCCACATGCGCAACGCGCTCGGTCTGGTTGGCCATGTTCTGGCTGGCCGAACTCGATTCCGCCAAAGAATCTGTGATCTGGCGCACCACTTCGACCACGCGCTCCGAACCGGCGCGAATATCGCTTATGGCCGACCCCGCCTGCATTGCCAAAGCAGCGCCGCGTTCAACCTGAGCCACCGCCTCGGACATAGCATTGACGGCCTGATCGGCGCGCTGCTGGATGGAACCCGTCACACTGGCAATCTCGGACGTCGCCTGCGTCGTGCGCTCGGCCAGCTTGCGCACTTCGTCAGCCACAACGGCAAAACCGCGCCCGGCTTCACCGGCTCGCGCTGCCTCGATAGCGGCATTCAAAGCCAGCAAGTTGGTCTGCTCGGCCACCCCCTTGATCACCGAAACAATGCCAGAAATCTGCCGCGACTCATCTCCCAGCGCAGTAATTGCGGAAGATGTATTACGCACCTTGTCAGCAATGGCGTCCATTTCACTGGTGGCATCGAGAATGGTCTTGCCGCCTTCCTGCGAACGTTGGCCGGCGTCACGCGAAAGCGTCGCCGCCTCATTGGCGCTATCGGAAATCTGGTTGATACCAACACTTAATTCCTCAACCGAAGCGGCCATGTCGCTGGCCGAATCGCTCGCCAAACCGGAATTCTTGGCCGTGTCGCGTGCCGCTGACATCAAACTGCGCGCCGCTTCATCAACCCGGTTAACACTGCCCAGAATCTGGCCGAAAGTGCCGCGCAAAGCCTTCAACAAGCGCAGCACCGCTTCCGTCGTCTGACCAACTTCATCGTCACCATGCGCCGGCGCCTGTTTGGTGAAATCGTGTGTGCGCTCGATTTCGTTACAAAAGCCCTGCAGCTCCGCCAGCGGATGGGCAACCAAGCGCTTGACCGTGACCACGATAATGAGGGGCAAAACAACCAACATAATCAGCCCCGCCGCCAACATGACCCACTCCACTGCCGTCACCCCCCGGGAAATCTCGGCGCTATCGGCGCGGCTGGCAATCAGCCAGTTGAATTCTGGAAACACGTCGTAACTCGCCACAATCAAGGGTGCCGACGAAGAGCCCTCGATCTTCCATTGATAGCGGATTTCCCCCGTCTTCTTTTCCAGCATTTCCCTGAAGGGGTACTTGCCTTGCGCATCCTGAAGCTCCAAAGAATTCTTGCCTTCCCGGGTTGGATGGACAAGATAAAAACCGTATTTCTCTTTGTCCGCCGCATTGGCGTTGATGACGAAAACGTAGCCGGTTTCACCGAGCTTGAGCTGTTTAAGGCGTTCCTTGAACTTGATCAGGGCATCCGTAAAATCAACCCCGATGAACAGCACGCCAATCACCTTGTTACCATCCTTGATCGGCTGGTATTTAGTGTAGTAATCGCGCCCGAAAAGCCTCGCCGGACCTTGATAACCCTCACCGGCCAGCAATTTGGCGTAAGCCGGATGTTTCTGATCCAGCGCGGTTCCGAATGCACGGCTGCCATCTTCCTTTTTCAGCGAAGTCGCCACCCGGATAAAATCTTTGCCATCGCGCACAAAAACTGTTGCCACTGTTTTGGTCTGGCTGAAAAAACGGTCGAGATAGACATGATCCTGATTGATCAGACGCGCACCGTTATACAGGGAAGGCACCGTATGATTGCCGATACGCATGGTGGCCGCCTCATCGAGCCGAAAGCGCTCAGGGTAGCCAAGACTCATGGCTCCGAGCAGGCGATCGGCCGTACTCGCCAGTTCATCAGCAAACACCTGCACCGTACTCATCACCTGTTTGGTCGTTGTGGCCGAAACAGCTGACGCCGCTGCATCCTCATATCGGTTGCCTATCGTTTTGACCGCCACTCCGGCAATCAAAAACGCTACAAAAATGGCCAGCACCAGTACCAAAACCAGTTTCTGACCAATACGAAGACTACTGATCTTCATGACTAATTCCTTCTTTTCATTTCCAAGTTGTGAAGCAGCAATACGGAGCGCTGAAATCATAATCCTTTTCGCCCGCTATAGAGTGGGCTGGCTCGTTATAATCGGCATCCTTGCGCTGTTTTGATGATTTTGCATGCCCACCTGCCCCAATTTTTCATTTTCGTCTGCTCTACCCAAACCCGCTCACCGGCTTGACCTCGATGTCCCCGCCGGTTCAGCCGAGGCGCTGGCATTGGCGCAACTAGCTGAACATCAACGCACATTGGCAGTCGTGACGGCCAACGCCGCCGATGCCGCCCGTCTGCTTGAGGAAATCCCCTGGTTCGCCCCCGAGCTGCGCGTGCGCCTGCTGCCAGACTGGGAAACCCTGCCCTACGACCATTTTTCACCGCATCACGATCTGGTTTCGGAACGTCTCGCCACCCTATGGGCGGCCTTGCAAGGTGAAGTCGACATTTTGCTGGTTCCCGCTTCCACCGCTGTTTACCGGCTAACCCCACCGGCTTTTCTGGCCGCCTATACTTTCGCTTTCAGGAAGGGCGAAAAACTCGAAGCCGAGAAATTCCGCTCCCAGGTCACGCTGGCGGGTTACAACCATGTCACACAAGTAGTTTCGCCGGGCGAATATTCGATTCGCGGCGGCCTGATTGATCTCTATCCGATGGGATCGGCACTACCCTACCGCATCGACCTGTTCGACGACGAAATCGACAGCATCAAGAGTTTCGACCCGGACAACCAACGCACCCTTTACCCGGTTTCCGAAATTTGCCTGTTGCCAGCCCGCGAATTCCCGATGGACGACAAGGGCCGCACCCATTTTCGCCAGCGCTTCCGCGAAGTGTTTGAAGGCGACCCGGCCAAATCGGGCATTTACAAGGACATCTCCAGCAGTATCGCCCCGGCCGGCATCGAATACTGGCTGCCACTCTTCTTCGATGAAACCGCCAGTCTTTTCGACTATCTACCCAAGGATGCCTTGCTCATCCTGCAAGGCGACGTGCCCACCGCTATCGCCAATTTCTGGCGCGATACCCATTCGCGCTACAACCTGCTTTCCGGCGAGAAAAACCGCCCCCTCCTGCCACCTGCCGAACTGTTTCTCAGTGATGAAGACTTCTTTCTGGCCGCCAAGGCGTATGGCAGATTGGAAATAGGGGACAGATCACGGTTTTCCGGGGAAAACCGTGATCTGTCCCCTATTTCACCGTTGCCGCCTCTGGCCATCGACCGCCGCGCTGAAGACCCGCTCTCGGCACTCAAATCTTTTATCGCCCAATTTCCCGGCCGCGTATTGCTGCATGCCGAATCGCCAGGTCGGCGCGAAACTTTGAATGCACTGCTGATCGAACACGGCCTGAAGCCTGAAAATATTGCAAATTTCGCTGAATTTATCGCTTCCGACGCCAAACTCGGTCTGACCATTTCCCCCCTGCACGGCGGTTTTCAACTTCTCACTGCGCTCGCCCTCATCACCGAAAGCGAACTCTACGCCGGCATTCCCCGCCGCAGCCGGCGCGAAGCCCAGCGCAAGGCCGGGTTCGATAACTGGCTGAAAGACCTGACCGAACTCAAGGTCGGCGACCCGGTGGTGCACGAAAACCACGGCATCGGCCGTTATCGTGGCCTGATCCACATGGATCTCGGCGATGGTCCGATGGAATTCCTCGAACTGCATTACGCCAATGACGCCAAGCTCTTCGTGCCGGTGTCGCAACTGCACGTCATTTCGCGCTATTCCGGCGCCGACCCGGAAACCGCGCCGCTGCATACCCTCGGCTCCGGCCAATGGGAAAAGGCCAAAAAGAAAGCCGCCGAACAGGCGCGCGACACCGCCGCCGAACTGCTCGCCCTTTATGCCATTCGCGCCGCCCGCCAGGGCCATGCCTTCGCCTTCAAGGAAAGTGACTACGACAACTTTGCCGACGGCTTCGGCTTCGAGGAAACGGCCGATCAGGCACAGGCCATCGCAGCGGTCATTGACGACATGCGATCGGGCAAACCGATGGATCGACTCGTCTGTGGCGATGTCGGCTTCGGCAAAACGGAAGTCGCCTTGCGTGCCGCCTTCTGTGCCGTCGCCGGCGGCAAGCAGGTGGCTGTGCTGTGCCCGACCACCCTGCTCTGCGAACAGCATTTCCAGACTTTCTCCGATCGTTTTGCCGATTGGCCCATCAGAATTGCCGAACTTTCGCGCTTCAAGACCGCCAAGGAATCGGCGCAAGCGTTAGAGGAAATGGCCGACGGCAAACTCGACATCGTCATCGGCACCCACAAGCTGATCGGCAAGGACGTAAAATTTTCGCACCTTGGCCTCGTCATCATCGACGAGGAACACCGCTTCGGCGTGCGCCAGAAGGAGGCGCTGAAATCACTACGCGCTGAGGTCGACGTTTTGACCCTCACCGCCACGCCCATCCCGCGCACGCTGGCGATGAGCATGGAAGGCATCCGCGATTTTTCGGTGATCGCCACCGCCCCGCAAAAACGCCTCGCCATCAAGACCTTCGTCAGCAAATTTTCCGACGGCATCATCCGTGAAGCCGTGTTGCGCGAACTCAAACGCGGCGGCCAGGTTTATTTCCTGCACAACGAGGTCGACACCATCGAAAACATGCGGGAAAAGCTGGAAAAGCTGGTGCCGGAAGCGCGCATCGTCGTCGGCCACGGCCAGATGAACGAACGCGAACTCGAACGCGTCATGCGCGATTTCACCGGCCAGCGCGCCAACCTGCTTTTGTGCACCACCATTATCGAAACCGGCATTGACAACCCGCATGCCAACACCATCCTGATCAACCGTTCCGAGAAATTCGGCTTGGCGCAATTGCACCAGTTGCGCGGCCGCGTCGGTCGCTCGCACCATCAGGCCTACGCCTACCTGCTGGTGCAGGATGAAAAAGCGATGACCAAGCAGGCGCGCCAACGACTCGAAGCCATCCAGCACATGGAAGAACTCGGCTCCGGCTTCTACCTCGCCATGCACGACCTAGAAATTCGCGGTGCCGGCGAGGTGCTGGGCGAAAGCCAGTCAGGCGAAATGCAGGAGATCGGTTTCAACCTTTACAGCGACATGCTCAACCGCGCCGTCGCCGCTCTGAAACTGGGCAAGGAACCCGATTTGACGCAGCCGCTCCGGCTCGACAGCGAGATCAACCTGCACACGCCCGCCCTGCTGCCGAACGCCTATTGCCCGGATGTGCACGAACGCCTGACCCTCTACAAGCGGCTGGCCAACTGCAGCGACGACGACGAAATCAGCGCCTTGCAGGAAGAACTGATTGACCGCTTTGGTGACCTGCCGCCGCAAGGCGCCTCGCTCATCGCCTCGCATCGCTTGCGCCTGCTGGCCAAACCCCTCGGCGTACAGAAACTCGATGCCAGCAGCGACCAGATTGTCCTGCAATTCATCCCCAATCCACCCATCGAGCCAATGAACATCATCAACCTGATCCAGAAAAACCGCAGCTACAAGCTGGCCGGACAGGACAAACTGGCGCTGGTTCGCCATTCACCGACGCTCGGCGACAAGGTGGCAAATATCAAGGAAATGATCCGCGCTTTGACAGCCAAATAGGCAAAGCTCGTTATCTCTCTCCAGACAGCACCAGCGTTACCATCAGGCCGCCTTCCGGGCGATTCTCGATCAGCAATTCGCCGTGATGCTGTCGGACAATACGCTCGACAATAGCCAGTCCCAGGCCAGATCCCGGCTTGCCACCGCGCGCCGCCTCCAGACGGACGAAAGGTTGACGGATGCGTGCCAGTTGATCCTCCGGAATGCCCGGCCCCTGGTCGAGTACGGCAATCTGTATGGTATTGCCGCGCTGCTGTGTGCGCAGAATGACATTCCCGCGATCTTCGGGGCTGTAGCGCAGCGCATTATCAATCAGATTGGCGATTGCACGCCGCAAGGCGACCGGCCGGCACAACAAGGGCGACACCCCCGAGAGTTCCAGTTGCACCTTGCCAGCAGCCGTCGCCACGACGTCGCGCGCCATTTCGTTGATGTCGCACAGCGAGACGGCTTCGTCATCGCCCTGGCGGGCAAAGTCGATGAACTGGCCGACAATGGCATCAGCCACGGCAATATTGCGGATCATGCCGGCGATCAATTCCGCGTCCGGCTTGTCGTCATTGGCCATAATTTCTGCCGCCAGACGCAACTTGGCCAGCGGCGTGCGCAAATCATGTGAAACGCCAGCCAGCATCAAAGCACGGTCGCGGTCTGCAGTCTCCAGATCGGCCGACATCTGGTTGAAACTGGCAGCGAGTTGGGCAATCTCAACCGGTGCTTCTGGAATATCCACCGGCGCCTGCTGGCCACTCCCCACCTTTGCCGCAGCTTCGGCGAGCAGGCGCAGGGGCCAGTTGATGCGGCGCTGGATCAGTATGGCGCCGAACAGCGCGACCAGCCCGGTCACCAGCATCACCCCGAGAAACGAAAGTCCCCGGTTGGAAAAAAGCGTGCCGCTGTTCAGACCGAACCAGTAGGTTTGGCCCTCGATCTGCGTGCCGATCCACAGCCGCTGTTCCGGCGATTCCTGCCATTCCAGCCTGTATTGCGCGCCCAGATGCCCGGACAATTGCCGCAAAATGGCTTTGACCAGCGGGCGCCGCGTTTCTGCAATAACTTGCGGTTTACCGCTCGCCACCAACACTCCGGATTTTTCCAGACCGTTCAAGTAGCCCTGCCTCTGCTCGGCCGTCATGTTCCGCAGTGCCGCACTGAGCATCTCAGTGCGCACGGTAATCGATTCACCCATCGCTGCCAGGCGCTGTTCCCTGACAAATTGCCGCAGCACCAGCCCGACACCCAGTTCTGCCACCAGAATCAGTGCCGCCATCAGCAGCAGATTGCGCCCGAACAGCGAGCGCGGCGTCAGCAAAGTCCAGATTTTCATGATTTCTCCCCATCCGGAACGAAGACATAACCAGCACCCCACACCGTCTGGATGAAGCGCGGCTGGCTGGGGTCCTTTTCGATCACTCGGCGCAAACGCAAAATCTGCACATCGATGCTGCGTTCGGTAATCCCCTGCTCACGCGCCGCCTGACGGCCGTGCGCCAGTTCGATCAGGCGCTCGCGCCCCAAAGTCCGCCCGGGATTCGTGGCCAGCGCCCGCAGCAAAGCAAATTCGCCCGAAGTCAGCTCGATTTCCTGCGTCCCCTGCAGCAAACGGCGCGCCGAGCAATCCAGTGTGAAATCACCGAACTGCACCAATTCCTTGCCAGCACTAGTCGAGCCAGCGGCAAACATGGATTGCCGGCGCAGCATGGCGTGCAGGCGCGCCGCCAGTTCGCGCGGCTCAAAGGGCTTGGGCAGATAATCGTCGGCGCCCATTTCCAGACCGATAATGCGGTCGATTGGATCGCCTTTCGCCGTCAGCATCATGATCGGAATGGTTTCGCCGCCAGCGCGCAAGCGGCGGCAAATGGAAAGTCCATCTTCGCCGGGCATCATCAAATCGAGCACCAGCACATCGAAGCTCTCGCGCGCCAGGGTCTTGTCCAGCTGCGGCGCATCATTCACCGCCCGCACGACGAAGCCCTGACCGCTCAAATAGCGCTGCAACAAGGCGCGCATTTCGGCCTCGTCATCAAGGATCAGGATTTTCGGCGGGTTCGACATCATTGCATCTCCTCTGCAGGCTCCATTGTGCCCGCATTGGTTTCAGCTTATCAGCCAACGCGCACCCACTCCCGGCAAAAATGTTGCAAACGATTACAAAGGCGCATACCGGTAACAAACGCCAATCAACTCGCCTCCGGCACTTACAACTTGAACGCATTTTGGCTTCTAGACTTCAGCCATGAAACTCTCTCACAACCCAACAACAACCTGGAGACCATCATGAAATCAAGCACGCTGCTCTTTGCACTTCTGGCCGCAGCCATCCTGCCTGCGGCGCAGGCCGCCGATACCGAATACAGCCTGGTTCATCAGAAGCATGTCCGCACCTATCTGCTGCATACGCCCGAGCAACCCTCCTCAACTCAGGCGCGCCCTCATGCCCGCCGGCCGCTGGTCATGGTGCTGCATGGCGGCGGCGGCAATGCCGAAAATGCGGCCAGAATGTCGGGCATGAGCGCCATCGCCGACCGCGAGGGTTTTCTGGTGGTCTATCCGAACGGATCGGGCAAGCTGCGTAACGCCCTGCTCACCTGGAACGCCGGCAACTGCTGCGGCAAGGCATTTGAGGAACAGGTCGACGACGTCGGTTTCCTTAATTCTGTGATCGACCACGTCGCCCAGCGCCATCCGGTCGACCCGCGCCGAATCTACGTCACCGGCATGTCAAACGGCGGCATGATGAGCTATCGTCTTGGCTGCGAAACGCCTGCCCGCTTTGCCGCCATCGCTCCGGTCGCCGGCGCCATGAATGTCGACTGCAAACCCGCCGTGCCGCTGTCAGTGATTGCCTTCCACGGCACCGCCGACGAACACGTGCTTTACGCAGGCGGCGTCCCGACCAAGAGCCGGCTGGCCGGCTCCAGAGTCGACACGGCCGTTCGCGACACCATCAAATTCTGGTCAACGCGCAATGCCTGCCACACCTATTCGCGGGAAATGATCCACGAGGTCAAGACGGAAATCTGGAATCAATGCCGCGCCGGCACGACGGTCGAACTGGTCACGCTGGAAGGCTTCGGCCATGCCTGGCCCGGTGGCGAAAAAGGTTCACTTCTCGGCGACGACCCGACCGCATCGATCAAGGCCAGCGAGGTCATGTGGCAATTCTTCAAGCAGCACAGCCACTAATAGACCGGATCCATCATTCACTGACAGGGAGATTCACATGAAAGCACGCACTCTTTCCATTCTGGCCATTTGCACCGCCTCCCTCATCGCCGCAATTCCAGAGGCCGAAGCCAGCAGCTTTTCACGCAGCCGTACACGCGGCGGCACGTTCAAAACCGCTTCAGGCGCAACGGGAGAACGCACCGCCACCAACACCCGTAGTGCCGACGGCACGTTCAATCACCAAAGCAGCATGACCGCCATCGGCACCAAGGGCAACATCAAAAGTTCCGGCAGCATGACCAAGACTGCCGATGGCAACGTCAGTGGGCAACGCAATACCACCGCGACCGACGCCAACGGCAATACCTACAATGGCAGCACAACCTACAACAAGACGGATGGTCTCCAGCACACCAGTAGCTGCACCAATGCCGCTGGCGAAACCATTGCCTGCAAGAAATAGGAATTGAGAATGTGACCGGCCAACGGTTCCGGTTGGCCAGTCGCGCCGATTATACTGATCGTTTCCTGTTGCCGTGTTGCCGAGGTTGTCATGAATCATTCATCCGTTTTTAGCAAATGCCGCTCCGCTCTGCTGACCAGCCTTTGCCTCCTGAGTCTGATTCCCGTTTGCGAGGCCGTGCAGGCGCAGGAAACGCAAGTCGGCGAGCAACCGCGTCAGGGGGGTTTCCGCAACCGCCTCCGAGAACGCCTGCAAGCCCACAGGCAGGGCGACAAAACAACCAGGGCGCCAAGTCATGCCGATCTCGCCTACGGCTCTGATCCCTTGCAACGCATGGACGTTTATCTGCCCGAGAAGAAGATCGACAATGCACCGATTCTGGTCATGGTGCACGGCGGCGGTTGGCGGCGCGGCGACAAAAGGCTGGGGGCCGCCCTGCAGAACAAACTACCGTATTACAGCAGCAAAGGTTTCGCGCTGATTTCGCTCAATTACCGGCTGGTGCCGCAAGTCACACCAGTTGATCAGGCGCACGACATCGCCAAGGCTCTGGGCTTCATTCAGGGCAATGCCGAAAAATGGGGTGCCGACAAAACCAAAGTGGTGCTGATGGGTCATTCAGCCGGAGCCCACTTGGTGACGCTGGTGACCGCCGATGCTCGCCAGAACTTTGCCAAGAATAACCTGCCCTGGCTCGGCACCATTTCACTGGACGGTGCTGCTGTCGATGTCGAAAGATCAATGCGCGAGGACGGATCCCGACCTTTGCTCGGCAACATTTACAACACTGCTTTCGGCAGCGATCCGGCGCTGTGGAAAGCCGCCTCGCCGATGGCGCAATTGCGCTCCGGTGCCGCGCCAATGCTGATCGTCTGCTCAACAACGCGTCCCGACAAACCCTGCAAACAAACCGATGATTTCGTCGCCAAAGCAAAACAAATGGGCGTACGCGCCAGCACCTTGCCGGTCGCAATGTCGCACGGCGAAATCAATGCCGATGTCGGATTGGACAACAACCTCACACGCGCCATCGACCAGTTCATGGTCAGCCTTGGGCTGAAACTATGATCTTGATTAGAAAGACAACTAACGATCCAAGGCAATCAGTCGGGGTAAGTTGCGCCAACGTCTGCAAAGCATCGGCTGCGGACATTATGTTTTAGGAATCCCGACGGCCAGCAGTTAGAATGACTACTATACGATATGAGTTGTGCACTATGTCCAAGCCAGCATGGTTTGGCTCGTCGAAGGCTGTCATCGGGATGATAGGTAGTGGCTGACAAGTATGTGCCCCTAAAGGTAACAACCCCCAACCCCGGAGGCCAAGAACCTTCGCCCATGATGCGGGTTGTTATTCCATACGCAACGATCTCCGCGCTGTGGATTCTCCTGTCGGACGCTGTTGTTAGCTTTCTATTCCCCGACCCGACCCAGATCGCTATCGTAAGTACCTTGAAAGGTTGGTTCTTCGTAGCGGTAACCTCAGTTCTGCTCTTGATCTTGATACGTCGATACCGGTTCCGATTGAAGCAACGAGACAATGCTCTGCGGGAAAATGAAGCGCGTTACCGAAAGATTTTTGAGACTGCACTGCTTGGTATTGCAACAACAGACTCCAGCGGAAGAATCACCAGCTTCAACGAGGCTTTCCGCGTCATGGTTGGCTACGACGCCGAGAGTCTATGCCGAATGAACTATGCCGATCTCACCCACCCAGATGACATTGGTTGTGAGCGGGGGTTTTTCAATGAGATTCTGGCGCGACAGCGTGACCAATATCGGGTAGAGAAGCGCTATCTCGACCATGATGGGCGCATCCTATGGGTTGATCTTTCGGTGACCGCAATCCGCGACTCGAGAGGAGATGTCGATAGTTTTGTTGGCATGGTTCACGATATCACTAAGCGCAAACAGGCTGAAACGGAACTGATCGCTGCCAAGACATCCGCTGAAAGTGCGAACATCGCCAAGTCGCGCTTCCTTGCCGCCGCCAGCCACGATCTTCGCCAACCGATGCAGGCCATCAGCCTATTCAGCAACGCATTGGCCGAAACGGAATTAAGCGCCGAGCAAGAACGGATCAGCAAGTACCTCACGCAGTCGATTCAACTGCTGAGGGATCTGCTGAACGCATTGCTGGACCTTTCGAGATTCGATGCTGACGTGGCCAGGGCGTCTCACGAATTCATCCTCGCGGAAGAACTGGCTCGAAGGATAGATGCCAATTTTTCGAGCATGGCAGCCGAGAAGTCTTTGCGCTTCAAGTTATGGTTCCCGTTCAAGGCAATGGCAATCCAGACTGACGGCAAGCTTCTCATGAGACTGCTGGGCAACCTGGTCGAGAATGCCATAAAATACACCTCGAAGGGCGGCATTCTGGTCAGCATTAGCCGTAGGGGTGATCAGGCGTTGATTCGGGTCTGGGATACCGGGATCGGCATCGCGCCTGAACACCTCGACGACATATTTGAAGAGTACTTCCAGATTGGCAATAGTGAGCGTGACAACGACAAGGGGCTTGGACTTGGTCTTTCCATCGTCAGTCGCATCGCGAGACTACTCACCGATATCAAGTGCCGCTCCCGACCGGGGAAGGGAAGCGTCTTTGAACTCAGCCTGCCCCTTGCAGAGCATCTCCCCACGGAAACCGCGGTCGATAATGGGCACCGAGCCACCACGGCATAAAATTCGTATCGTCATTTTTTCGATCTCAAGCAGACGTTGACGCTTTGCTCAGTCAATGACTGCAAATGGCCGTTTCCCAACCCTAAATTGAAAAGTACATGATCAGATCAACGATCTCGTCGCCAAGGCCTAGCAAATTGGCATACACGCCATCGACCAGTTCATGGTCAGACTCGGGCTAACACCGAGATAAGGCACTCGAAAAGCAAGCCTTCGGCAAGTCTGCTGCGCATTTGTTACAATCCGTCTCAAAGCACTTGCAGCACTTTTGCCATTTGCATCGTAAACAACCAAGACGGCGCGCCTGCGGGCGTGCCGTGTTTTTCGCTACGGAAGGTATCAATCAAAGTATGCCCCAACGCCATCTCGAAAATATCAACGTTACCGCCTTCGACGTCATGCCGACGCCGGATGAAATCCATCAGCGCCTGCCGCTTTCCGAAGCCGCCAGCCGCACTGTCGATGAAGGCCGCGAAACCCTGCGCCGCATCCTTGATCGCAAGGATCATCGCCTCTGTGTCATCGTCGGCCCCTGTTCGGTGCACGATCCGGTGGGCGCCCTTGATTACGCCCAGCGCCTGAAGACACTGGCTGAAGACATTGGCGACACACTGTTCTTCGTCATGCGCGTCTATTTCGAAAAGCCACGCACCACCACCGGCTGGAAAGGATTCATCAACGATCCTTTCATGGACGACTCTTTCCGCGTCGATATCGGCATGGAAAAGGCGCGCGAATTCCTGATCCAGATCAACGAACTTGGTTTGCCCGCCGCCACCGAAGCGCTTGATCCGACCGCACCGCAATATTACGGCGACCTGATTGCATGGACGGCCATCGGCGCCCGCACCACCGAATCACAAACGCACCGCGAAATGTCCTCGGGTCTCTCCACCCCGGTCGGTTTCAAGAACGGCACCAGCGGCGATCTCACCGTGGCCGTCAATGCCATTCTTTCCGCTTCCAAGCCACATTCCTTCCTCGGCATCAACGGCCAGGGCTCGGTGGCGATCGTCCGCACCACCGGCAACCGTTATGGCCATGTCGTTTTGCGCGGCGGCGACGGCCGCCCCAACTACGACACGGTTTCCGTCTCGCTGGCCGAACAGGCTCTGAGCAAGGCCAATCTGCCCGCCAATCTGATCGTCGACTGTTCGCACGCCAACAGCTACAAGAAACCGGAACTGCAACCGCTGGTCATGAACGACATCGTCAACCAGATCCGCTGCGGCAACAAGTCCATTGTCGGCGTCATGATCGAATCAAACCTTGTCGGCGGCAGCCAGCCCATCCCGATCCCCAGCAAGCTGACCGACCTGAAATACGGCTGCTCGGTCACCGATGCCTGCCTGGGCTGGGAAGAGACTGAAAACACGCTGCGCGAGGCCGCCAGCAAGCTGCGCGACCTATTACCCAAACGCAATGCCTGATTTCGGAAGTTCAACATGCCCCTGATCCAGCCCTTTACCGGTCTTCGCCCTACCACCGAGCGCGCCGCCGAAGTCGCCGCCCCGCCCTACGATGTGCTTTCCAGTGCGGAAGCACGCCAGCGCGCCGCTGGTCAGGAATGGAATTTTCTGCACATTTCCAAGGCCGAAATCGATCTGCCGCCGGAAACCGATCCTTACTCCCCGACCGTCTATGCCAAGTCGGCTGAAAACTTTCAACGCATGATCGCCGCCGGCGTGCTGAACCGCGATAGCACGCCGCTTTATTACGCCTATCGCCTGATTATGGGCGAGCACAGGCAAACCGGCCTGGTCGCCACCGCATCGGTCGCCGATTACGACAGCAACCGCATTCGCAAACATGAATTCACACGGCCCGACAAGGAAGATGATCGCGTCCGCCAGATCGAAGCGCTGAATGCGCAAACCGGCCCGGTGCTGCTGGCCTATCCGGACGCGCCGGAAGCTGACGCCCTGATCGCTGCTGCAACAAGCAAAATGCCGGTGGCCGACGTCACTAGCCTGGAGGGCGTGCGCCATACGATCTGGCTGATCGATGATGCCCAGGCCATCGAGCGCATCACCGCCATTTTCGACGCCATGCCCAATCTCTACATAGCTGACGGCCATCATCGATCCGCCGCCGCCTCGCGCGTCGCCGCCGCCCGCCGTGGCAAGAGTGCAGGCAACAGCGCCGAATATTTTCTGTCAGTGATTTTCCCGGCCAACCAGATGCGCATCATGGATTACAACCGCGTCGTCATCGATCTCAACGGCCTGTCGCCGGAGGCCTTTTTGGCGCGCCTGAGCGAATCCTTCTCGATCAGCGCCGAAGAAGGCCGTGTTCATCCCGAAAATCCCGGCGTCTTCGGGATGTATCTGAAAGGTCAGTGGATACGCCTGGAAATCAACCCTGCCCTCATCCCAGCCGCCGACCCGGTCGCCCGTCTCGACGTCAGCCTGCTCTCCGATCACCTGCTGGGGCCGATTCTCGGCATTGCCGATCTGCGCCGCGACAAGCGCATCGACTTTGTTGGCGGCATCCGTGGTCTGGAAGAACTGGAACGGCGTGTAGACAGTGGCGAAATGGCGGTTGCTTTCGCCCTGCACGCCACGCAGATGACCGACCTGATGGCCGTCGCCGACTCGAACAATGTCATGCCGCCGAAATCGACCTGGTTTGAACCCAAACTGGCTGACGGACTGGTTTCGCACGTCATTGACTGAATGTTCGCATGAGGACAGGCAAGAATAGCAACACCCTGCTCCTGGAAATCATCCAGAAGGCCCCCAGGGTCTGCGACATTGCCAGCCTCAACGAACTGCTGGATGGCCCGCTCAAGGCGCTGCTGAAATACGGTGTAATGATCTGCGGCACCGGGTTCTATCTCGAAAATGGCAGTTATGGGCACCAATATCATTCGCGTGGTTTTCCAGAAGAGTATTTCCGCGATTTAGCCCAGGCGGATGGCAGCATTGACAGCCCCTTGATGCGGCTGTGGCGGGAAGAGCGCAAGCCGCTTTATTTCCAGAGCAAACGTGACGACCACCTCTTCCCGGTCGAATGGATTCGGATTTTCAACAAGCACAATCTGCAAAACATCATCGGCCACGCCATGTTCGACCGCCGGGGAAAAGTCGGCAGCACTTTTATTTTCGCCAGACTGGAAGGCCAGGTGGGTGAAAAACATGCCGAATATCTTGAACAAGTCACCCCCAGCCTTTGCCTGGCACTTGCTCAGGGGTTGCCGCCCCATCCGGAGGAAGAAAGTTTTCCCGGTGCCACACGCTCACTGCTGAGTCGCAAGCAGTGCGATATCCTGCAATGGGTTCATTTGGGAAAAACCAACTGGGAAATCTCCAAAATTCTTGAAGTCTCGGAAGACACAGTCAAATATCACATCCATCAAGCCATGATCAAACTGAACACCAAGACACGCGCCCAGGCCATTGGCCGCGCTTTGGAAATTGGGCTTATTTCGCCATAAATGATCCGATAATCCGCAACAACAAATACGGCAGTAGCACAAATCAATTCCGGGCGCAAGACAAAAAGAACACACCAAACGGGTAAATAATTAGCGCAACCGGCAATCTCCAGAAAGATGGCGGAACGGGGCTTTTCCGCAACCCGACCGGCAATTTTCACCCCAAACCAATATCCGCAAATCTATCTGTCAAGAGGGGTTTCCCCCAATACAAATAAAACCCAGGGTGATCAGACTTGGTTCCGCGGCAAACAAAACCCGTTTGCAAAAGCAACGCAGTCAATCAAACCATTGGGGGAAAACCATTATGCTCAACATGAAAAAATCAGCGCTCTGTATCTCGGCAGCACTTGCAGTTTTCAGCACTTCATCGCACGCCGGCTGGACCAGTTCGGAAGTCGATTTTGGCGGACTGAAAGCCTATGTTTACACACCGGGCGCAGCAGCCCCGGCAGCAGGTCGGCCGCTGTTCATCACCTTGCACGGCTGCGGTCAGAAGGACTCCGATATTATCAAGTCCAATCTGGGAGGAATGGCCGATAAGTACAACGCCATCGTTGTGGTGCCGGCTGTCGGGCATGGTGTGATCGCAAGCTGCTGGGATTATGGCAATACCGGTTCGACGCCAAACATGCTGGACGCTGCATCCATAGTCAAGGGCACCAAGGCTGCCATTGCCAATAGCACTTACAAGATTGATCCAAACCAGGTCTACATCAGCGGCATTTCTTCGGGCGGTGCCTATGCCATGGCGGTTGGTTGTGCCAACCCTGACCTGTATGCCGGTATTGGCAGCGCCGCCGGCCCCACCGTTGGATCCAGCCAGGGTAGCGCAATGTCCGGTACCGGCGACGCTACCACCATGGCCAATTGGTGTAAAAAACAAGCCGCAGGGAAAGAGGAATTTTTCAAAACTCAATTATGGGCGCAAACCTACGGCGCTGAATTGCCCTCAAGTGATGGCCTGTGTTCGCCCAAGTTTATCGAACCCAACCATAAGGCGGCACAGCTTCTGCTGGGCCTGACTGGTGGCGCTGATCACGAAAAGGACATCAAGTTTACCGGCGCGACAGCAGGCAATACCGGCACTGCCGAGAACGAGCACTACATCAAGGATGCCAATGGTGCCAAGCGTATCGCCTTGATTGAAGTGCCGGGAATGCAGCATAACTGGCCCGGCGGCACCGGATCGACCGGCAGCTATGTCAGCACCAAGTTCGACTTCGGTTTGTGGATGGCAGCAAACTTTACAGAAAACAATTGCCGTATGGCCGCCAACAAGGGCAAGCCGCAGTGTGGCGTTGCCGATGGCAAGGTTACGGGTCTGGCCTGCACAGTAACTAAAGACTCGGTCAGCCTGACCTGGAAGGCGCCTGCCGGCGTCACCATCGACGGTTACAGCGTCAAGAACGCAACGCTGAATGCAAGCCAGAAGACGACCGCCACCAGCCTGACCTGGACAAATCTGAACAAGGGGACGGCCTATACCTTTACTGCAGCAGCCACTGCTGGCGGCATCACCTATCCGGAATCGGATGCGGTAACTTGCACGCCGGACACCATCAGCCCGCCGTCTGGTCTGGCAGCAACGCCGGCCGCCAAGAGCGTTCAATTGTCCTGGACAGCTGTGAGTGGTGCAACGAAGTACAACATCTATCGCAATGGTACGGGTGTCGGCAGCGCTACCACAACCAGCTACGCCGATAACGGCCCGCTGACCACCAGTACGACTTACGAATACTGCGCCACGGCCGTGAATGGTTTGAATGAAGAAAGTGCCAGAACCTGCGTTTCGACCAAGACGCTGCCGGATGCCGTTGCAGTCTCGGATACTTGCACCTATCACTATATTAACAAGCGTCTGGACGTCAATGGCTACCTGGCCTGCGGCAAGAAATATGGCTACATCAACAAGGTCTCGCTGTATCAATGCAGCACAGGCTGGACTGATCAGGCCAGCTGCGCCCCGAGAAGTTTCTAAGTGCAGAAGTAAAGATTTATCCTCGTAGTGTGTTTGGCCACCTTCGGGTGGCCATTTTTTCTGATCAAGCTTGAATGTCTTTCCTGTTGGCGGGGAAAGACAAAATGAAAGTGGAACCATGCCCCAATTTTGATGTGACCTTCAAACTTCCACCCAGAACAGCCGTCGCAATCTGATGCGAGATCGAAAGCCCGAGACCGGTGCCGCCGCGCCCCATGCGCGTCGTGAAGAAGGGGTCAAAAATACGTTTCTTGGTGGCCGCATCCATGCCGTTTCCATTATCCCGTACCGTCAGCCTGACCATACCTTTAATATTCAGATGCGCCGCCACCAGGACTTCACCGCTTTCGCGGCCATCAAAGGCGTGAATAAAGGCATTCTGGATCAAATTGGTCAGCACCTGCACCAGCGGCCCCGGATAACTGTCACACTCAATGCCTTCAGGCACTTCGACATTGACTTGCCAGGCCGGCATTTTGAAACTCGGCCGCAAGGTCACCAAAACATCATCAACCAGCGTACGCAAATCAAATTGGCGGCGGTGTTCCGTCGTCTGATCGACGGCTATCTGCTTGAAACTATGGACGAGATCGGAAGAACGCTTGCAGGAGCGATAAAGCAAATCGCACATTTCCTCGGCAGAATTCAAAAAATCCAGTAGTGACGATTTCTTGAGCTGGCCTTCATTCGTCAGCCGGTTGAATTGTTTCGCTTTTTCCTGCAGCGTGCTGGCCACCGTCAGCGCATTGCCAATCGGCGTGTTGAGTTCATGCGAAATGCCGGCCACCAACGAACCCAGTGAAGCCAGTTTTTCCGATTGCAGCAATTCGGCCTGGGCATTTTTCAGGGTATCAAGCGCTTGGCTAAGAGCAACCGTCCGTGCCACCACCTGCGACTCGAGCGAGGCATTGAGCGTTTTCATCGCCTCTTCCATCTGCAAGCGTTCGGTTTGATCGAGCAGAGAGGCAACGGTGCGCAGTTCGCCCTCGACTTCAATCCTGACCACCGTATGCAGATAGCTGCGCACGTTGCCATCGCGCGCGACAAAATCACGCATGGTGGAAAAAGTTCCGCCGTGCTGCGTAATGGCCTCTAAAGCACGGGCGCGCACTTCCGGTGAAGGCCAGAATTTGATTTCCAGCGTCGTTTTGCCACGCACCTCGCTGGCTTGCCAACCAAAAGCCTTTTCCCAGGCTTCGTTGACTTCGTAAATCGTACCGTCCGAAGTCCGCGTCATCATCAGGGGCGACGGACTGGTGCGGAACAACAAAGAAAACCGTTCTTCCGAATAGCGCAATGCCTCCAGCTGGATTTGCAAGGATTGCCGCGTTTCCTGCAGGCTGTCGAACTGCTTGCGGAAACTCTTGCCGAAGAATCCGGCCAGATAACCGGACATCATGACAACCAAGCCGTAACTGATGTAATAGTCATTTGCTTGCCGCTGTATCATCCGTAACCAACCCGAGGATTCGAAAAGAAACAACAACCCCAGGGCAAACAGCGTCATTAAGGACATCAGGACAGCACTGCGCTTGCCGAGCAACCAACCAGTCAGCATGATGAAGGCGGGCATCCCCACAAGAACCGGTGTCCGGATACCGAATACCAGAAAACACCACCCTATCAACAGCGCCCAGAAACACCAGATGATCAAGGAAATCGCCCGGCGTACATCGTTCCGTATGACATGATAGAGGCTGATACAGCCTACCACCGCCATCCAGAAACCAAAGGCATTGCGGAAATCGGGGCCGGCAAAGTAAAAATACCCAACGCCAACAGGAATTCCAAGGGCAACCAGCAATACGGCAAAACCCTTGACCAGTGGCAGCGCATCCTGCGCGCTCCAGATCGCCTCGATATTGGGTTCCCGCCTATCCGAACTCATGTTGCCGCTTGTGGCGTCATTACGCCCACTCCAGTGAAATGTGTCGGCGCATTATAGCCGGGCTGATCAGTTCACTTCGTCAATCCAGGCCTGCTGAATGGCTTCGAGGATTTTTTCACCACAGTGCTGGGGATCGTCGTTGAAGCCGGGCAGCGCCATCACCCAGTCGCGCAGATCAACAAAATTGATTTTGAGCGGGTTCTCGTCAGGATGCGCTTCCGCAAGTTCGATGGCGATGTCGTTGATGTCGGTCCATTTCATTTCCTGCCCTCCTTCGCCATATTGATGGAATAGCGTGGAATTTCGATCACCAGCGGCGTCTCACCGACGATAGCCTGGCAACCCAGGCGGGAATTGGGTTCCAGCCCCCAGGCTTTGTCGAGCAAGTCTTCTTCGACCTCTTCGGCCGGTTCCAGTGAATTGAAACCTTCGCGCACAATAACGTGGCAGGTGGTGCAGGCACAGGACATTTCGCAGGCGTGATCGAGTTCGACGCCATTGGCCAGCAAATTTTCACAGATCGATTTGCCGGCGTCGGCTTCGACCACGACGCCTTCCGGGCAAAGCTCGGAATGTGGCAAGACAACGATTTGGGTCATGTTTCCTCCTTGAAAAACACTAAACCATAGGCAGAACGCCGGGTTTTGTCATTGCGACCGCAGCGTGGAGGGAGCGTCATTGCGAACGGAATGAAGCAATCTATTCCAGCCCCAAGATTGCCACGGGCCTGCGTCCCTCGCAATGACCGATTTATTCCGACGATGAATGCCCCTTCTCCAAACCATCCAGTTCCGCCAGCGTGCGGCCGGAAAGGGCGCGGTTGATATTCTGGTCCATGCGGCGCTGGGCGAATTCCTGCGTGACCTGCCCCAGTTCATCCATCATCTGATTGATCTTGAGACGATTGTCGCCCAGTATGGTGGTCTGCAATTTGCCAATGGCAGTCTGAATCTGGGTAATTTCGGTGGCGGCGAGCAGGTGCGCGTCCTGTGCCAGCGCCGCGCTGGTGGCTTCGATCAGGCGCTGCGCTTCGACCTGCGCTTCCTTCAGCGCGCGGCGCATAGCATCGTCCTTGGCGTGCGCCATCGAATCCTTCAGCATGCCGGTCACTTCATCGTCGGAAAGCCCATACGACGGCTTGACGGTGATGCTGGACTCAAGGCCGGTCGTCTGTTCACGGGCCGAAACGGAAAGCAGCCCGTCGGCATCGATCTGGAAAGTGACGCGGATGCGCGCCGCACCCGCCACCATCGGCGGAATGCCGCGCAATTCAAAGCGCGCCAGCGAACGGCAATGATCGACCATTTCGCGCTCGCCCTGCACAACATGAATCGCCATCGCCGTCTGGCCGTCCTTGAAGGTGGTAAATTCCTGCGCCCGCGCCACCGGAATGGTCGAGTTGCGCGGAATCACCTTTTCGGCCAGTCCGCCCATGGTTTCCAGCCCGAGCGACAGCGGGATGACATCGAGCAGCAACCAGTCGTCACCGCTGGTGCGATTCCCCGCCAGCAGATTGGCCTGCGTCGCAGCACCAATCGCCACCACCTTGTCGGGGTCGAGATTGGTCAGCGGCTGCTGGCCAAAAAATTCGCCCACCACCTGCTGCACCTGCGGCATGCGCGTGGCGCCGCCAACCATGACAACGCCCTTGATGTCTTCCGGCTTCAAGCCGGCATCGCGCAGCGCCTTTTTGACCGACTGCAGAGTCTTGGCAATCAGCGTTTTGGTGATGCCGGCAAAGGACTCAACATCCAGTTTAAGGTCAATCACCTCGCCGGTGGAAAGCTGCGCCGTCAGCGGGGCTTCAGCGTGAGTGGTCAGATATTCCTTGGCTTCACGCGCCCGCGTCATGAGCAGGCGGGAATCGTGCGGCGACAACGGCTGCGGCCGGGCCTGTTCAAGCGTCCAGCAGAAAATGCGATGGTCAAAATCGTCGCCACCCAAGGCCGAATCGCCGCCGGTGGACAAGACCTCGAAAATGCCGCGCGTCAGCCTGAGGATGGAAATATCGAAGGTGCCACCACCGAGGTCATAAACAGCGTAAGTGCCTTCCGCCGCGTTATCGAGGCCATAGGCCACCGCCGCCGCCGTCGGTTCGTTGATCAGGCGCAGGACATTGAGTCCGGCGAGACGGGCCGCATCCTTGGTCGCCTGACGCTGGGCATCGTCGAAGTAAGCCGGCACGGTGATGACCGCGCCCACCAGTTCGCCTCCCAACGCTGCCTCGGCCCGCAAGCGCAGACATTTGAGAATTTCGGCCGAAATCTCGACCGGGCTTTTAACCCCAGCACAGGTCTTGAGTTTGAGCATGCCCGGCGTATCGACGAAGTCGTAGGGCATGGCTTCGATATGGGCGATATCCTGGATTCCGCGCCCCATGAAACGCTTGACCGAAACGATAGTGTTCTTGGGATCGCGCGCTTGCTGGCGCTCCGCCGCGTGGCCAACTTCGGTGACACCATCCGGCAGATAGCGCACGATGGAAGGCAGCAAAGGGCGACCATGCTCATCGGCAAGCACCATCGCCTGACCGCTGCGGACGGTGGCAACCAGCGAATTGGTAGTACCCAGATCGATGCCCACCGCCAGCTTGTGCTCATGCGGCAGCGCGGAATCTCCGGGTTCGGCAATTTGAAACAGAGCCATGATTTATCCTGAAAAACTAATTCTTTCACCGCAATGGAGCGACATGCCGCAAAGCAAAGATGAGTGGCTGAACATTATTTCTAACATGGAAACCAATAAGAAACGGTATGACCACTTGGGAAAAACGGAGCCTGCTCCTCCAACCGAATATCTTGCCAACCTGAGAAACGCTCTGCTGCAGCCCAAGCAGCAAACGCAGCAAGTGCTGCATCTCGCTCATGTTCGCTTGGGGCATTGGGAAGATTTTCCGAAATGAACTCTCTAGCGGCAGGATGAACGCGAAGAAGTGCCTTCGGATGCGCTTCTGTGACTATGACGGAAGGCCACAAATTCGCTGCTAGGCGCGCAACAAGTATGCCTTGGACTAAGCATGCACCTCGTAACGAATTGACATGCCCAACTGTGCCTGAACTTCCGCCAGCGGCACAGACCAACTTACGAATGAATGCATCAGCTCTACGATCCCCCTCAGATACCCAGTAAAGCGGGGCATCGATTCCAACTGCTACCGGCGCCTCGTTAGCCGATTGTTTTGCTTCATTTAACGCAATCAATGCACTCGACGATATACCCGTCTTGAGAGCGACAGGTAAACCAGACTCGCCAATTTGCAAGCTCGCCCAACCGAAACTCTTCAAGCCACCAGGATCAAAGCCAAGTAGATTCATGACACTCCAAATACATAACTATTCCTTCGCGGCCCTTTGCGTCTTCGCGCCTTTGCGGTAAATGTCTTTTCCAAAGCTCACTCTTCCAACGCCGCCAGGGCATCCTCAATTTCGGTCAACAATCTTTCCATAAACATCAGCCGGCGCACCGCCTCGGCCGCTTTCGGCCAATCCGCCAACTCATCAATCAAGGCTGCCAGTTCGCCATAGTGCGCGGTCAGATCAGCGTTCAAGCGCTCAAGCAATTGTTCCAGTTCGTGATGGTCGCCACCGGCACGGGCATCGGCCACCGCCTCGCGCCATTCCATCTGCTCCATCAGGAATTCGGCGGGCATGGCGGTATTCTTGTCGGCCTGCACGTCGTGGCCTGCCAGATGCAGCAGGTATTTCGCCCGTTCCAGCGGTTTTTTCAGGGTGCGATAGGCTTCGTTGGCCTGCGTCGCCCACTGCATGGATAAGCGCTTTTCTGCATCGCCCGCTGCCGCGAAGCGGTCGGGGTGAACCTCGGCCTGCAAGTCTCGGTAACGACGGTCGAGTTCAGCCAGCTCCAGCGCAAAACGCCGAGGCAGGTCGAACAACGAGAAAAAATCAGCGGTTAAATCCACCAAAGCACCTCAAAACTCCCCTCCCCCCTCGCGGGGGAGGGGCTGGGGGAGAGGGGGCGGATCGTTGCTCGTTACCCCTCTCCCTAACCCTCTCCCGCAAGGGGAGAGGGGACTTAGAACCGATGGCCCAGCCACCTAAACCGTGAACGATTCGCCGCAGCCACATTGGTCTTTGACATTGGGGTTATTGAACTTGAAGCCCTCGTTCAATCCTTCCCGCGCATAGTCCAACTCCATGCCATCGAGGTAAGGCAGACTCTTGGCATCGACCACCACCTTGACGCCATTGCTCTCAAACACGGTATCGTCTTCGCCGGTTTCGTCGACAAATTCCAGCTTGTAAGCCATGCCGGAACAGCCGCTGGTGCGCACACCCAAGCGCAGGCCGAAGCCCTTGCCGCGCTTGGTCAGGTAATTGGCCACATGCTTGGCCGCCTTTTCAGTCAGAGTCACTGGCATATCAATCTCCGTGCTTTTTCTTGTAGTCGGCCACCGCCGCCTTGATGGCGTCTTCAGCCAGAATGGAACAATGGATTTTCACCGGCGGCAGCGCCAGTTCTTCGGCGATGTCGGTATTCTTGATCGTCAGCGCCTGATCGACGCTTTTGCCCTTGACCCATTCGGTCACCAGCGAGGACGAGGCAATGGCCGAGCCGCAACCATAGGTCTTGAATTTAGCGTCTTCGATGACGCCATCCTTGTTGACCTTGATCTGCAATTTCATCACATCGCCGCAGGCCGGTGCACCGACCATGCCAGTGCCAACGCCCTCTTCTTCCTTGGCGAAGGAGCCAACATTACGCGGGTTTTCGTAGTGGTCGATGACCTTTTCGCTGTAGCTCATAGTTTTCTCCTTAGTGTGCCGCCCACTGCACAGTATTCAAATCAACGCCTTCCTGGACCATTTCCCAGAGCGGCGACATTTCGCGCAGCTTGCCGATCTTCTGGTGCAATTGTGCGATGGCGTAATCGATTTCCTCTTCGGTCGTAAAGCGGCCAAGAGTGAAGCGGATGGAGGAATGCGCCAGTTCGTCGTTGCGACCGAGCGCCCGCAGTACGTAGGACGGTTCCAGACTGGCCGAGGTACAGGCCGAACCGGAAGAGACCGCCAGATCCGGCAGCGCCATCATCATCGATTCACCTTCGACGTAGGCGAAGCTGATATTCAGGTTGTGCGGCACGCGATGGTCAAGATCGCCATTGACGTAGGTCGCCGGCAAATCCTGAATGCCTTGCAGCAGACGGTCGCGTAGCGCCCCGATGCGCTGGTTTTCTTCAGCCATTTCGGCCTTGGCAATGGCATAGGCCTCGCCCATGCCGACGATCTGGTGCGTTGCCAGTGTGCCGGAACGGAAACCGCGCTCATGACCGCCGCCGTGCATCTGCGCTTCCAGCCGCACGCGCGGTTTGCGGCGCACATACAAGGCGCCGATGCCCTTGGGGCCGTAGGTCTTGTGGGCGGAAAAGCTCATCAGATCGACCTTGAGCGCCACCAGATCAATGTCCACCTTGCCGGTCGCCTGCGCTGCATCAACGTGGAAAATGATGCCCTTGCTGCGGCACAACTCGCCGATTTCGGCAATCGGCTGGATGACGCCGATTTCATTGTTGACGAACATCACCGACACCAGCACGGTATCGGGACGCAAGGCCGCCGCCAGGACTTGCAGGTCAATAAGACCGTTTTCCTGCACATCGAGGTAAGTCACTTCAAAGCCCTCGCGCTCAAGGTCGCGGCAGGTGTCGAGCACCGCCTTGTGTTCGGTCTTGACCGTGATGATGTGCTTGCCCTTGGTCCCGGCATAGAAATGCGCCGCGCCCTTGATGGCAAGATTGTTCGATTCGGTTGCGCCAGACGTCCAAACAATCTCCTTGGGGTCGGCATTGACCAGCGCCGCTACTTGGGCACGCGCATTTTCGACCGCTTCGTCGGCCACCCAGCCAAAGCTGTGCGAACGCGAGGCAGGATTGCCGAATTGCTCGGTCAAGTAGGGGATCATTTTCGCGGCAACACGCGGATCGACCGGGGTTGTCGCCGAATAATCCAGATAGATGGGCAGTTTCATGACATTTTCACTTTCATTCAAGACCTCTTAATCTTCAGATCGTCACAGCGCTCATTCGTTTCAAAGAAACCGAAATTTCTTGCAATGCAGCAAGAAAACGCTCGATCTGATCCTGAGTATTCGCCATCCCCAGGCTCACCCGCACCGCGCCAAGCGCCATTTCCGGCGCCACCTGCATCGCCAGTAACACATGCGACGGCCCCGGATGCACGCTGGAACAGGCCGAACCGCTCGCCACCGCAAAACCGGCACGGTCGAGCTTACCAACCAGTGTTTCGCCATCGATTTCCGGCAGCGCGAAAAAACTCGTATTGGGCAGACGCTTGGCCGCTTGAGCAAAAATTGTCGCGCCCAAGGCCAGCAATCCCGCCTCCAAATGGTCACGCAAGGCTTGCAGACGCTGCGGCGTTTCATTCAGACGCTGCGCTGCCAATTCACAAGCCATGCCAAACCCGACAATGGCCGCGACGTTTTCGGTGCCAGAACGTAACTCGCGTTCCTGACCACCACCGGCAATGAGCGGCTGCAATCCCATGCGCTTGTCGACGACCAGCGCCGCTGCGCCTTGCGGGCCATAAACCTTGTGCCCTGAAACCGTCATGGCGCAAACCCCAGCCGCATTGAGCGCCCGAAAACCCAGTGGCAAACGACCCAGCGCCTGTACCGCATCGGTATGAAAGCAGGCGTTTGCCGTTTTTGCAGCGCTTGCCAGCGTTTCAATCTCCTGAATGACGCCGGTTTCGTTGTTGGCCAGCATGATCGAAATCATTTGCGGCATATCGAGCAAGGTTTCGGCAAAATCGGCCGCATCGACAACGCCATTGGCATCGACTGCCACCTTGTGCAGTGACCAGCCCTGCTTCGCCAGTTGCTCGGCCGGCCGCAACACCGAGGGATGTTCGATGGCACTGACGGCCAAAAAACCGGGACGGTGACACGCCGCCACGCCCTTCAGAAACAGATTGTTGGCTTCGCTGCCAGAGCTGACGAAAATGATTTCGGTCGGATGCGCACCAACGGCCACTGCCACCTGCTGCCTTGCTGCATCGACCGCAACCCGCGCCGCCCGCCCGTATTCGTGGCGGCTGGAAGGATTGCCGAAACGCTTGCCGAACCAGGGCAACATGGCCTTGCGCACCGCCGGGTCGAGCGGTGTTGTGGCATTGTGATCAAGGTAGGCGGGCAGGAACATGACGCTTCAGCCAGAGGCTTTCTGCAACTCGCGA
>JAGTRX010000144.1 GCA_018262285.1 Pseudomonadota bacterium
GCCTACTTCAACGCCTGCACCGCTCTCGTCAAGCTGCATAAACTAGAACAGGCGCTGCGCTATGCCAACAAAGCCCACAAACTGAATCCAGATTATGTCGAAGCCCTATATATCCGTGCCCTGATATTCATGCACCTCGGCTTGGAAGAACAAGCAAAAGCCGATGCAGAACAAGCAGTTAAGTTAAAACCACGACATGCCTTGGCAAACAACATACTGGGGACGATAAACGTTGAACTCAAAAATTTTGTCCAGGCCTTGGTCAACTATGAAATTGCGATCGCCGAAAAAGACGATATTGAGTGCCTGCTCGGCAAGATCGCCCATCTAAAAATGCACCTTTCCGACTGGCGGCAGCATGAAGAAATCCTGAATCAGCTACTTGCTTTGATCGATCAAGACAAGGCCGTCTGTCAACCATTCGATTTACACAGCCTGGTCGATGCCCCTGAGTATCACAAAAGATCAGCCGAAATTTTTTACGAGTTGTCATATAGGAAAAACGAGGAAGTCGTTGCTCCACATCATGAGCCCAACCAACGCATCCATATCGCGTATTTTTCGTCAGATATCGGCAGCCACCCCGTAGGGAACCTCATGGCTGGTGTCCTGGAGGCACATTGCAAAGAAAATTTCGAGGTAAGTATTTTTTCTTTGGACAATCACTCAGGATCAGTCCGGGACCGCATCTTTCGCGCCAGCGAACGTTTCGTCAATGCAGAGTTCCTCAATGAGGACGAGATCGTTGCACTGGCGCGCTCTTTGAGGGTGGATATTGCGATTGATCTTAACGGCTACACAGGGAAGAACAGAACGGGCATTTTTCAACGACGCGCAGCCCCCATCCAAATCAACTACATCGGATATTTAGGAACGATGGGATCTGACTGCCACGACTACATTATCGGCGATCAAGTCATGGCGCCGATTGAATACGAGGCGCATTTCACCGAAAAAATAATCCATCTACCCTGCTATCAAGCGAATGATGACAAGCTGGAAATCCCCGCCACCACCAAGTCGCGGGCAGATTACGATTTGCCGGCGGATGCCTTCGTTTTCTGTTCATTCAACGCAAACTACAAAATTACCCCACCGATTTTTGCCGCCTGGATGCAAATCCTACATCAGGTTCCCGGGAGTGTTCTTTGGCTACACAGCAAAAGCGAAACTGCCATTAACAACCTGCGCAGCGCGGCAGCCTCCCTCGGAATTTCCGGCGACCGGCTGATCTTTGCCCGTACCGTACCCTACTTGGAACACCTGGCTCGCCAGCGCCTGGCCGATCTTTTTCTCGACACCACCCCATACAACGCCGGCGCCACTGCCAGTAACGCCCTCTATTGCGGATTGCCGCTGGTCACCTTACTTGGCAAGTCTTTTTGCAGCCGTTATGGCGGCAGCTTACTGACGGCACTAGATATGCCCGAACTAATAACCCATTCCATCGAAGAGTATGTCGCCCTCTGCATAACGATTGCGTCCGACAGAATCCACCATGCCAAACTCAAGGAAAAACTCGCTAACAATCTGAAAACCCAACCGTTATTCGATACCCGGACGTTCACTCGTAATCTCGAAATGGCTTTCCGAACCATCCACACACGCCATCAGCAAGGACTACCACCCACGCATATTGGTTTGGCAGAGATGCTTGCGAGCTGACAATAAACGACCGAAACCTGACAAAAATCGGCAACTCTCACCCCGCACCAACCGTGCGATCCGTTAGCCGGCACCGCAACGCAAGCAAACTATAACTGGCACAACCTATGCTTTAAATTTACCGCGCGGAATCCCCGCCAATTCCAGGAGAATTTAAATGAAAAAGCTCAGTAAAGGCTTCACGCTGATCGAGCTGATGATCGTTATCGCGATCATTGGTATTCTGGCAGCCATCGCCATTCCGCAATTCAGCGACTACCGCGCGAAGGCCAATGACACGACGGCTACCGCCGATGTCAAGAACGGCGTCACCGCTGCTGTCGCAGCCCTGAGATAACCCAAGCGAGGACATATCATGAAAACGAAACTTACCATCCTCAGCCTGGCAATGGCTCCCACGCTTGCAATGGCAGGTACCGCAATCTCCGGCCCCATCCAAACCGATACCTGCACCCTACTTCAGGACAACTTGACGGTTAGCCTATCCTCTGGCGTTGTTGGCGGTTACGATTGCGACACGACGAATGGCAAGATCAACATCGCGGCCTGCCATACAGCCGGACGCGTGACCTCTCGCAATTCCGTTACTAACATACCGGCTGGTTGCGGCACTACTGCCAACACCGCAGCATGTTCCACTACCACCACCAACATCTCGGGCCCTGTTATACCGCGAGCCTCTACCGCTGGCGGCACCATGCAGACCTATTTCCCGGGAACAGGAACTTGTGCTCAAGCCGCAGCCAATTCTGCCGCCACCTTCTAAATAGAAGCATGTAACGCAGGGCCCCATCGGTGATGGGTACGTTTCGGGGAAGATGGCCAGGCAAGCTTCTAGCTGCCTAGCCTTCTTCCTCGAATATTTTTAACATTCCGTTTGGTACTAAATAGCAAAGCAACAAGCGAATTCGCCATACCAGCCCCGGGAATACGTGTTTGATCGCATCATCAACACCTCCTTAACAGCCCCACAAGCAAATAGAGATCGAGCTGTTTCCCGCCATGCGATGCGATCCACCGCCTTGCTTCATTCATCTGTGCCCAAACAACCTTCCTCACCTTTTACCCCCCCTGTGCTTGCCGACTTCGCTATTTGCGCGCGAATTGCCCATCGCGCGCGCATTACCCATTTTCTCGGTGCAATCGTCATCCTGCTCGTCATTGCCTGCTTTTCAGCAGCGCAGTTCAGTGGCCGGCAACCGGCAACCGTTGCCCTCGATGTCGGCTTTTCCTTACTGCGCCTGTGTTTACCACTCATGGCGATACTCTTGCTTCAAGAGCTTTTCTATCGCGAATTCGACCGGAAGTACTACCTGCTTTCTCTGACCTATCCGAGAACTCGCTTCGCTTTCCTACTTGGCCGAGGACTTGCCGTCCTCGCCTGCACACTTGGCAGCCTGCTCCTTCTTTCTTTAATTCTTGGGCTTACCGTCGAGTTCATAGCCAGGGAGTATGCCCTGTCGCTCCCTCCCAGTCTTGGCACTCCTTTTGCCATCACCATACTATTCATGGCGCTGGACCTTACCGTGGCAGTTGCCGTGGGTACACTGATTTCGATTGCCGCATCATCGACCAGCTTTGTTTTGGTCGGCACACTGGGCTTCTTGCTGTGCGCCCGCTCTTTTTCGCCCATCATTGAACTGCTTGCGATGGACAGCACGCTCGTCAGTAATGCGCAAACCTATCAATCCTCCTTAAGCCTGCTCGGCTATCTGTTCCCTGATCTCGCGAAGCTCGACGTACGCATGATTGCGCTTTACAACAACATGGCTTTTTTACCCGGCAACTGGCCAACGCTGGTATTGACGACATCTGCTTATGCGCTAGCGCTTTTCAGCCTGTCGGTATGGTTACTTGGGCGTCGCCGCTTTTCATGATGCTCTTGCTCCGGCACGGCTTCCTTGCCCTCGCCCTGTTGTCTGGCACTATCGCCGCTAGCGGCTGGTATAACCGTCCTCCGGTAAACGCCGCAATCCCGATGGAAGTCTTTGATCGCGTCGTTATCCCAGCACAACTCCAACTGCTACTTGCCGGAGGAGACCGTTTTCTTGCTGCCAACATGGAAAACATCCGAGCCCTTGCGAGCCCCAGCGATTCGCCGGAGGCTGCTGCCGACAACATGTTGTTTGTGGTTCGGGCCCGTGGCGCTGTAGCAAAACTCAACCCCTGCCATGAGGATAACTATTACCTCGCCAACGCCCTAATGACTTGGGGTGGTGCTTTCCGCGAAGGCAACGAAGTGCTCGTTGCCGCCGCACAATGTCGCTTTTGGGACGAAATACCGCCTTTTCTTTACGGATTTAACCTTTATTTTTTCCAGGGCAACGTTTCCGGCGCTGTAAAAGCTCTGGACGATGCGGCAGATCGATCATTGGTAAATTCGGCACCGTTCCGCAAACTCGCCATCATGATCAAGGCGGGTAGTTTTCAGGACGATTCCCTAGCACTATCCTATTTAGAAGGAGAGCGCGATCATGCCAAAGATGTAAAGCTCCGTGGCATGCTGGATAAACGCGTAGCCCGAATGCGAGGCCTGATAACGCTCAAAAATGCTCAGACCAGCTATGAAAAACGATACAACAAGCCGCTTACCGATCCAAAAATGCTACTCGAAACCGGAATTCTCAAAGAGCTGCCGAGCGATCCGTTGAAAATCGGCTACGAATTTCACGAAGGCCGCTTCCGCATGCGAGAAGTCAAAATCGCCGGCCTGGAGCTACCAAATAAATGACCGCCGCCCTATCCTTTACCGCCGTCAATAAGACCTTTCATTCGCGCCGAAAGACCGTCGAAGCTCTCCGTGATGTCAGCTTCGAAGTTAGCGAAGGTGAAGTATTCGGCTTCATTGGCCCCAATGGGGCTGGCAAGTCGACGACGATCAAAGTAATGCTCGACATTATCAGCAACTACGAAGGAGAGGTGCAGCTCTACGGTGTATCGGCAAGAGAAGCTCGAGCCCGTCAAGGTGTCGCTTACGTACCGGAAACGCCTGCACTCTACGATCAATTTACCCCACTGGAAATTCTACAGATGGGGCTTGCCATGTATGGAGTTCGGCGCAATGACGCCGATTCATGGTGCAAGGAATGGCTGGAGCGATTTTCTATCGGTCACGTAGCGGATCGTCGCATCCGTCTGCTATCAAAGGGCACCGTGCAGCGCGTGGCTCTGGCACACGCGATGGTGGTATCCCCA
This sequence comes from Pseudomonadota bacterium, assembly GCA_018262285.1. Taxonomy (GTDB): domain Bacteria; phylum Pseudomonadota; class Gammaproteobacteria; order Burkholderiales; family Rhodocyclaceae; genus UBA1934. The sequence continues at coordinate 4,861 of JAGTRX010000144.1, forward strand.
AAGCTGTTGGTTCTGGACGAGCCTCTTTCCGGACTTGATCCGGTTGGGCGCAAGGACGTCGTAGAGATTCTGACTGAATACAAGCGGCAAGGCGGAGCCATATTCCTGACTTCGCATGTCCTGCATGACGTGGAGCGCATTGCCGACCGCTTCGGCTTCATCCATCAAGGACGGCTTATTACCACGCGCTCACCACGCGATCTGGTCAGTGAGCGCGCCGATCAATTCATCGTTCGCTACCAAGCAAGTGCGGGATTCTCGGCTACGGGCGACGCTATCCGCGAGGGAGAGTATGAGCACGAACTCTCGCAAGTGGAGTTACCTGCGTTCGTATCCCGCCTAAACGAGGCCGGCTGTCGCATTCTTACTGTGAAACCGGCAATTTCCCTGGAGACGGTCTTCTTTAAGATTTTGGAGTCGGGCAACGCGATGGGCGAACAGCTCATAACCCATAGACAATGAAGCCCCTACTTCTTCATATCCAGCTGCCCGGAAGAGAGAAACTGTTCTGCGTAATTTAAGTAAACTTCCTTGCACACAAAAACCTCGAACAGAGCTGGGTCAATATGCCCGTTCTGCTTGAAGTTTTCCATGATCGCCAGCGCCTGCGATAACTTCATGGCTTCCTTGTAGGGCCTGTCCTTGGCGGTCAGGGCTTCGAAGATATCGGCAATGCCCATCATCCGGGCCTGCCAGCTCATCTGCTCGCGCTTCAACCCCTTCGGATAGCCCTTGCCGTCCATCCGCTCGTGATGTCCACCGGCATATTCCGGCACGTTCTTCAGATGTTTCGGCCACGGCAACTGTTCCAGCATCTTGATGGTGGCGACAATGTGGTAGTTGATGATTTCACGTTCTGACTGGGTCAGCGTACCGGCTCTTATGCTCAGGTTTTCGAGTTCGTTGTCGGTCAGGAAGGGAACTTCCTCCCCCTGCTCGTTGCGCCAACGATAGTTGCGACCGATATTCTCGATGCGCTGAATGCTTTCATCGCTCATGCGCTCGCCGCCGATGTTCGTGCCGCGCAGGAATTCGCGGTCGGCATCCATTTGCGCGATGCGAGCGCTCAATTCGGTCGCCACCCGTGCTTTGTCGGCGCCGCTGGCAATTGCCTTCAAGGCCTCGATTTCCGCATCGCGCTTGAGCACTTCGAAACGGGTATCGAGCAGATGAATCCGGTCAAAAATGGTTTGCAATTTCGTGGCCTTGTCGACCACATGCACCGGCGTGGTAACTTTGCCGCAATCGTGCAGCAGGGCGGCGATGCGTAATTCGTAGCGATCCTTGTCGGTCAGGGTGAAATCGGCCAGTGGCCCGGTCGTGGTGGCATTGACCGCCTCGGCCAGCATCATGGTCAGCTCGGGTACCCGCTGGCAATGGCCGCCGGTGTAGGGCGATTTTTCGTCAATTGCCAAGTTGATGAGCTGAATGAAGGCCTCGAACAGGTTTTCCAGCTGCTGCACCAGTTGGCGGTTGGTCAAGGCAATCGCCGCTTGGGAGGCAAGCGACTCGGCCAGGCGTTGATCGGCCAGCGAAAACGGCACAACCGTTCCCTGGCGCTGACTGATCGCATTGATGAGCTGAAGCACCCCGATGATTTCGCCCTCGTGATTCTTCATCGGCACGGTCAGGAAAGACTGCGAGCGGTAGCCGGTACGCTGATCAAATTTGCGCGTACCGGAAAAATCGAAG
>JAGTRX010000145.1 GCA_018262285.1 Pseudomonadota bacterium
GGTGCAAATCATCAACAACAAGGCCGATCAACCCTTCTCCAAACTGATGGAAGAAGGCATTGCCGAGTTGGCGCAAACCCTGGCGGTCGCCTTTACGCAGCGCCAGAAACCGGCGCACGTCATCCGCAGCAAATACGATCACCTGGTAGCAGACGGCATTATTTCCGTTGCCGAGCTTGAACAGGCGCAACGCGTCGCGCGAACCAAGGGCAGCGAAGTTGAGGAGGTGTTGGTAAAGGATTTCAACGTCAAGATGATGGCTATTGGTCAGGCGCTATCCAAATTCTTCAGCGTACCTTACGAGCCTTTCAAACCAGATCGCATCAAGCCCAGTGATTTCTTGAAGAATATCAAGCGCGAATTTATCGACGGTCAGCAGTGGGTGCCTCTGGAAGAAACGCAGGAAGGCCTGATCGTCATGGCGCCAGATCCCGAGCGGGTGCGTGCCGGGCGCATGCCGGACAATGTGTTTACCAAAAAGAAAATCGCCTATCGGGTCACTACAACCGGTGAATTCAACAAGACTGTCGATCAGTTTTTCGGGGCGCTGTCCGATGTTGGCTCGATGGACGACCTGCTCTCCGGCCTAGGTGATGGTGAAGAGGCCTCGGAATCTGCATCCGATGACATCAACGCTGCCGCCGACAACGAACTGGTCAAACTGGTTAACAAGATTATTATCGATGCCTACCAGCAGGGCGCTTCCGATATTCACATCGAGCCGCGCCCTGGCAAGGAAAAAACCGGCGTGCGCATTCGCAAGGACGGATCTCTGATCAATTACATCGAAGTCCCGGCGTCCTTCCGTAATGCCCTGGTGGCCCGCCTCAAAATCATGTGTGACCTCGACATCTCCGAGAAACGCAAGCCGCAGGACGGCAAAATAAAGTTCAAGAAATTTGGTCCGCTTGACATTGAATTGCGGGTGGCGACCATTCCCACCGCTGGCGGTGTCGAAGATATCGTCATGCGTATTCTGGCAGCTGGCGAACCTCTACCGCTCAAAGATCTCGGTCTTTCGCCCTACAATCATGACAACCTGATCAAGTGCGTCGAGAAGCCCTACGGACTCTTCTTCGTCTGTGGCCCGACCGGCTCCGGCAAAACGACGACGTTGCACTCGGTGCTTGGCCACCTCAACCAACCGGATACCAAAATCTGGACAGCTGAAGACCCGGTCGAAATTACACAAAAGGGTTTGCGGCAGGTGCAAATCAACAAGAAGGCTGGTCTCGATTTTGCCACCATCATGAAAGCTTTCCTGCGGGCTGACCCGGACATCATCATGGTTGGCGAAATGCGTGATGCTGAAACCACCGGCATTGGTATTGAGGCCTCACTCACCGGCCACCTTGTGTTTGCCACTCTGCACACCAATTCGGCGCCGGAATCGATTATCCGCCTGCTCGACATGGGCATGGATCCCTTCAACTTTGCCGATGCCCTGCTCGGTATTTTGGCGCAACGCTTGGGTAAACGCCTGTGCAAGAGCTGCAAGGAAGCCTACAACCCCGATCAAACCGAAATCCGCCAGTTGCTTAACGAATACAGCGACGAACTGACCAATACCGAAAACTGGAAAAAAGACCCCAAGGCTGGGATGGAAACGGTATACAAGGATTGGGTAACGCGCTTTGCCAAGGACAACAAATTCACCCTCTACCGCGCCAAGGGCTGCGATGCCTGTAACAACACAGGCTACAAGGGACGGGTGGGTTTGCACGAATTGCTGGTCGGAACCGATGAGGTCAAGAAACTCATCCAGGAAAAAGCACGGGTGGCCGAAATTCTGGCTTTGGCGCTCAATAACGGCATGCGTACCCTCAAAATGGATGGCATTGAAAAGGTGATGCAAGGCATTACCGACATCAAACAGGTGCGGGCGGTTTGTATCAAGTAGTCTGCTGCCCCTTCCTGGTCTCGGCTCTCCCTCCCGCAAGCGGGAGAAGGCAGAAAAGGCCCCTCCCCCCCTGTGGGAGAGGGGTTGGGGAGAGGGTGCGGCCGGTCGTAGGTCGGGTTTCAGCCCGACAACAACCAAACAGGGGAAAAAAATGGACGCAAGCGTAGAAGACCTTTTCCGCCGGTTGGAGCGCCTCAACGACATCGGTGCCTCGCTCTCCAAAGAACGCCATTTGCCGCGCCTGCTCGAAAAAATCCTGCTTGCTGCCAAAAACATCACGGGCGCCGATGGCGGCACCCTCTACCGCATGTCGGAAGACAAGCGTCACCTGCATTTTGAAATTGTCAGGAACGACACCCTCAAAATCGCTTTCGGTGGCACTAGCGGTCAGCCTATTTCCGACAAATTCCAGGACTTGCCGCTCTACAAAGAGGACGGTGAGCGTAACAACAGTATGGTGGCGGCCTATGCGGCGCTGACTGGCGAAACAGTGCATATCGCCGACGCCTACGTTGCCGAGGGTTTTGATTTTTCCGGTACCTGCCGTTTTGATCAAAACACCGGCTACCACTCGCAATCCTTCCTGACGGTGCCGATGAAAAATCACGAAGGCGAGATCATCGGCGTCCTGCAACTCATCAATGCGCTCAATGCAGAGGGCAAAGTCACCGCCTTTTCCATGGCCGACCAGCGCTTGGCTGAATCGCTGGCCTCGCAGGCCGCCATCGCGCTGACCAACCATCAGTTGATCGTTCAGATGGAAGAACTTTTCGAAGCCTTCATCAAACTCATCAACTTGGCCATTGACGAAAAATCGCCCTACACCGGCGGCCATTGCCAGCGCGTTCCGGAACTCACAATGCTGCTGGCGGAAGCCGTCAATGCAACGGAAGAGGGACCGCTGGCCGGTTTCAAATTATCCGACAAGGATCGTTACGAACTCAAAATCGCCGCCCTGCTGCACGATTGCGGCAAGGTGACGACGCCGGTGCATGTCGTCGACAAAGCCACCAAGCTGCACACCCTGTTTGACCGCATCCACCTGCTTGATATCCGTTTTGAAGTATTGAAACGCGATGCCGAAATCGACATGTGGCGCGCCATAGCCGAAGGCGTGCCGCCGCCGCTGGCCGAGGAAAACTTGCACAAGCGCCTGCAGCAGATTGACGACGACCGCAATTTCCTGCGCCAGACCAACATCGGCGGCGAACGCATGAGCGACGAAGCTATCGCGCGCGTGCAGCGCATTGGCAGTCAATACCGCTGGATCAACCCGACAGGGCAGGAAGTGTCTTTCCTGAGCGATGAAGAGCTGGAAAACCTGAGCATCCGCGCCGGCACGCTGACCGCCAAGGAACGTGAGATCATCAATTATCACATTGTCGCCACCATCAAGATGCTCGAACAACTGCCTTGGCCGAAGCACCTGAAGAATGTGCCGGAATACGCCGGTGGCCACCACGAGCGCATGGATGGCAAAGGCTACCCGCGCGGCCTGACGCGCGAGCAGATGAGCCTGCAGGCGCGCATGATGGGCATCGCTGACATTTTCGAGGCGCTCACCGCCAAGGATCGCCCCTACAAGGAAGCGATGAAACTATCGCAGGCCCTTTCCATCATGGAAAACTTCAAGAACGGTGGCCACATCGACCCCGATTTGTACGAAGTTTTCGTCAAGGGTGAAGTTTTCCGCAAATACGCTGAACGTTTTCTGGCACCGGAACAGAATGACTGGAAATAGCTTCTGAAAAGCAGTCATTTCCCGGCATGCAGCTACCCGCCAAGTGGGGAGAGGTGAAATTTGGATATGCCTGACACTTTCAGTTGTACCTGATGATTTACGGCGGTTGTGGCCGGCAACTGGTAGACTTCGCTCCTTTGATTAAGCTGGTTTGTTATGTCCTCCACCCGTTTGATTTATGGTTTTCATGCCCTGACTGCCAAATTGCGCCAGGATCCGGATGCGATCAAGGAAATTCTGGTCGACGGCTCTCGTCAGGATGTGCGCATGCGCGATCTGATGAAACTGGCCGAGTTTCACGGCGTCCGCATGATCGAAAGCGATGGCAGGCGTCTGGACGGCATGTTGCCGGGAGCACGGCATCAGGGTGTCATCGCCTGTATTGAAGGCGGGCGCAAGATGGCACATCTCGACGATGTGCTCGATACACTGGAAGAGCCGGCTTTTCTGTTGGTACTTGATGGTATTACCGACCCGCGCAATCTTGGCGCTTGCCTGCGGGTGGCTGATGCGGCTGGCGTGCACGCCGTCATTGCGCCCAAGGATCGTGCTGCGGGCTTGACCGATGTGGCGGCTAAAACAGCCTGTGGGGCGGCGGAAAGCGTGCCGTATGTGATGGTTACCAATCTGGCGCGAACGCTGCGTGAGTTGAAAGAGCGTGACATTGCCGTGATCGGTGCTGCGGGCGAGGCGGAAAATAGCTTGTATGCGGCGGACTGGCCGCAAGCGAGTGCTTGGGTACTGGGGGCGGAGGGCGAGGGTATGCGCCGCCTGACGCGTGAGAATTGTGATCAAATGGTGCGTATTCCGCACTATGGCATGGTCGAAAGCCTGAATGTCTCAGTTGCGGCGGGCGTTTGCTTGTTTGAGGCACGGCGGCGGAGAAAGTAAGTCGGGTTAAAACCCGACCTTTAGCGTAACGAAATGATTTCCCAGCCCTTTTCCTGTGCCAGTGCGCGCAGGGTATTGTCAGGATTGACCGCCACCGGGTGATCAACTGAGCTCATTAGCGGCAGGTCGTTGTGGGAGTCGCTGTAGAAACGGCTTTCGGCGAAACTTTCCCAGCACAGGCCGAGCGATTCCAGCCAGGATTCGACGCGCACCACCTTGCCTTCGCGAAAGGCGGGCAGACCGCGTGGTTTGCCGGTGAATTGGCCGTTTTCAAAGGCCGGAATGGTGGCGATCAGGTGCGCAATGCCGAATTCGCGCACGATTGGACCGGTGACGAAGCTGTTGGTAGCGGTGACAACGGCGCACAGGTCGCCCCGGTCGAGATGTTGTCTGACCAGTTGCCGCGCCTTCTGGCCGATGATGGGCCGGATATGGTGCTGCATGTATTCCAGATGCCAGGCATCCAGTTCCTTGCGGCTGTGCCGTGCCAGCGGGGCAAGCTGAAAGGCAAGGAACTCGTCGATATTGAGATTGCCTTCCTGGTATTGCTGGTAGAAGACGGCGTTTTGCGCGGCATGGATTTCGGGATCGAGGATGCCCTTGGCGATGAGAAATTGCCCCCATTCAAAATCGGAGTCGCCGGCAAGCAGGGTGCAGTCGAGGTCAAAAAGGGCGAGATTCATAGGGTTTCCTGTAGGACTTGGCGCAACAAGGGCAGCGTAATGGCGCGCTGGTGTTCGAGCGAGTAATGGTCGAGGGCGATAATAAGTATTGACAGGCTGCGCATGTCGCGCGGGGCGTGGCGCAGCAGGTAATCGATGGCTTCTGGCGTCAGCTTGAGGGCGCGCGCTTCGGCCAGAGCGCTGAGCGCTGCCGCCTTTTCCTGGTCGGAGAGCGGATGCAGGCGGCAAATCAGGCCGGAGGCGAGGCGGGTGCGCAGATCTTCGCGCAATTGCAGATGTGCTGGCGGTTGCAGGGAGGCCGTGAGCAGGCGCCCGCCAGCGCTTTTGAGCCGGTTGAAGTGATTGAAAAGGGCGATCTGGCCGCTGGCGTCGAGTTGATCAACATGATCGATGGCCAGTTGCAGCGGGCTTTGCACGCCGGCAAGATTTGGGTCGCTGGCGGCATCGTGGATTTCAAAACCGCTGGCAGTCAGCAGATGGGTTTTGCCGGAAGCACTTTCGCCGCACAGGTGGCAGGAAAGGCCGCCGTTCTCCAGCCAGTGGCGGAATTCGGCCAGGGCGCGATCGTTGCCGCCGGCGACAAAATTGTCGAGCGTGGGCGGGTTGGCGGGGAGAAGATCGAGCAGCAGTTGTTGCATGGTCGGGTGGGGCGCGGACGAATCAGGTAAAATTCGCAACTTTCGGGTGGCGGATTCTACCATCCGTGTTGCCAGCTTACGGAAAACAACATGACACAGAATACTTCTCTTTCTTATCGTGATGCCGGTGTTGATATTGACGCTGGCGATGCCCTGGTTGATCGCATCAAGCCGCTCGCCAAAAAGACCATGCGCGATGGCGTGCTGGGCGGTATTGGCGGCTTTGGCGCCTTGTTTGAAGTGCCCAAACGTTATCAGGAACCGGTGCTGGTTTCCGGCACCGATGGTGTTGGCACCAAGCTGAAATTGGCTTTCCAGCTCAATCGGCACGACACGGTGGGGCAGGATCTGGTGGCGATGAGCGTGAACGACATTCTGGTGCAGGGTGCGGAATCCTTGTTTTTCCTCGATTATTTCGCCTGCGGCAAGCTCGATGTTGATACGGCGGCCAGCGTCATTGGTGGTGTCGCCAAGGGCTGCGAATTGGCAGGTTGCGCCCTCATTGGCGGCGAAACAGCCGAAATGCCCGGCATGTATCCGGATGGTGAATACGATCTGGCTGGCTTTGCCGTCGGTGTGGTGGAAAAATCAAAAATCATCGATGGTAGCAGTATCGTTCTTGGCGATATGGTGTTGGGGCTTGCCTCCAGCGGCGCGCACTCGAATGGCTATTCACTGGTGCGCAAAATCATCGAAC
>JAGTRX010000146.1 GCA_018262285.1 Pseudomonadota bacterium
GGTCGTTTGCGAAGACGCCTGACACATCATGCCTTTTCAAGTTTCAGCCAATACTACAAGTTCGTCTCGACTCCGCAGCATGCCGATGAACTGCAAATCATGGTCGATCTGCTCACCACCAACGAAACCTATTTTTTCCGCGAGCCCAAGCATTTCGCCTTTCTGCGCGACGAGATACTGCCAGCCCGGCGGCCTAGTGAAACTTTCCGCATCTGGAGTGCTGCCAGTTCTTCCGGCGAAGAGGCCTATACGATGGCGATGGTGTTGGCCGAACACATACGCGGCGGCTCTTGGGAAGTTTTTGGTTCGGATATCAGTACCCAGGTGCTGGAAAAAGCGCGAGCTGGCCTCTACCCGCTGGAACGTACCGAGGGCATTCCACCTGCCTTTCTCACCAAATACTGTATGAAGGGTGTGCGTTCACAGGCCGGAAAACTAATGATATCGTCGGAGCTGCGTAAAAATGTGCGCTTTGAACAGGTTAACCTGACCAACCCGGTGGAGGCCTGGGTCGGCAATTTCGATGTGATCTTTCTTCGCAACGTGATGATTTATTTCGACCTGGAAACCAAGCAGCAAGTCGTTGCCAATCTGCTGCCGCACTTGAAATCCGGGGGGTATTTCATCGTTGGACATTCCGAATCGCTCAACGGGATTACCCAGACATTGCGCACGGTGCAGCCGACGATTTATCGGAAGCCCTGAAGGTGCAAGGCCTCTGTTTAGACCGTCATTCCGGCGCAGGCCGGAATCCAGAAAAGCCACTTCTGGACACCTAGGAAGGTTTATGTCTAGCAACAATATCCGTGTTCTTATCGTCGACGATTCAGCTCTGGTGCGACAGGTCATTACGCAGGCACTGTCGAAAGAGGCCGGTATCGAAGTCATCGGTGCCGCACCGGATCCGCTCTTTGCTTTCGACCGCATGAAAACGAACTGGCCGGATGTCATCATCTGCGACATCGAAATGCCGCGCATGGACGGCATCAGTTTTCTGCGCAAGATCATGGCCGAGCATCCGACGCCGGTGGTCATCTGCTCCTCACTAGCCGAAAGCGGCGTGCAGGCCACTTTCGATGCTCTGTCTGCCGGAGCGGTTTCCATCATCACCAAACCCAAACTCGGGCTGAAATCTTTTCTGGAAGATTCCTCCAACGACATTGTCCAGGCCGTTCGTGCAGCAGCACGCGCCAATATGGGCGCACTGCGGCGCAATACCCCTGCCACCAAGCCGGCGCCTCGTCCAGAAATTGCCCACACCGGCGGACTTTCCGCTTCCGTCCGCACTACCGATCAGGTTATTGCCATCGGCACTTCTACCGGTGGCACGCAGGCACTGGAAGCCGTGCTGACCCAATTGCCCGCCACCTGCTTGGGCATTGTCATCGTCCAACACATGCCCGCCATGTTTACCGCCATGTTCGCCGAGCGCTTGAACAGTCTGTGCGCTATTGAAGTGCGCGAGGCGCAGAACGGCGATCGCGTCATTCCCGGCCGAGCGCTGATTGCACCGGGAGGCAAGCACATGAGCCTGAAACGCAGCGGCGCTCAATATGTGGTCGATGTCTCGGACGGGCCACTGGTCAATCGCCACAAACCTTCGGTCGACGTGCTGTTCCGCTCGGTCGCCAAATGTGCCGGCGCCAACGCACTTGGCATCATCATGACCGGCATGGGTGACGATGGCGCCCGTGGCATGAAGGAAATGCACGATGCTGGCGCCAAGACCATCGCCCAGGACGAAGCCTCCTGCGTCGTCTTCGGTATGCCAATGGAGGCCATCCGTTTGGGTGGAGCGGATCAGGTGTTGCCGCTTAACCAGATTTCGGCGGCGATGATTTCCTATACCCGCAGCGCTTCGTCATGAACACGTTCATTGAATTCAAGAGCCGGGTTAATCATTCAAGGGCGGTGGGTTACTGTTTGGCCGAATGAATACCCATGTTGCCCATCCTCTACCGTGACGAATACCTGATCGCCATCGACAAACCATCGGGTTTGCTGGTGCATCGTAGCGACATCGACCGTCACGAAACGCGTTTTGCCGTGCAGTTGCTGCGCGACCAGATCGGGCAACGGGTGCAGCCGGTGCATCGTCTCGATCGTGGTACTTCCGGGCTGTTGCTCTTTGCCTTTGATTCCGAAATCATGCGCCAACTGAGTCAGCAATTCGAGACCAATGCGGTGCACAAAACCTACCTGGCTGTCGTGCGTGGCTGGCCGCCGGAAGAAGGGTGTATTGATCATCCGTTGACGGTGCAGGCGGACAAATATGCCGGTATTTCGGGCAAGGAAGCGCAGGCGGCGGTGACGCGTTTTCGCCGCCTGGCAACAATCGAATTGCCGTTTGCGGTGGAGCCTTATCCGGTTTCGCGCTATGCGCTGGTGGCGCTATCACCGGAAACCGGTCGCCGCCACCAGCTGCGCCGCCACATGAAGCACATTGCCCATCCCATTATCGGCGATGCTACCCATGGCAAGGGCATTCACAACCGTTTTTTCCAGCAACAGTTCGCTTGTTCCCGGTTGTTGCTGGCTTGTGTTGAACTGCGCCTCAAACACCCGGTCAGTGGCGAGGATTTGATCCTGCGCGCGCCGCCGGGCGATGATTTTGCGGGCATACTGAAGCGGTTTGACTGGCCGGAAGGCGATTGGACTCAGGATTGGTGATAGGCCGTCAGTTCGTGTCTTTCCGAGATGAGGACACGCACCTTGCCCTGCAGGTTGGGGCGAAAACGCCGCCGTTCCTGCCATCCGCCGCCACCTTCAAGGCGGACCTGCCGGAATTCTTCGCGGGCAATGGGACGACGCACGCGCTGCGGATCCCACCAGACGCGGATGATGATTTCGACTTTTCCACCCTTGCTCCAGGTAAAACCGGTGCCTTCAATCAGGAAGGCATCGAAGGTTCCGGCCGGAACTGTCAGCGGTGCGCGGGAGACGATAACGTAATTCATTTCCACGTCCTGGTTCTGACCATTCGGCCGGCTGACCTGATAACGGGTTGTCCATTGCTTGCCGACTGCGAACTCGACCGGAATATTCTGATTGTCGGTAAACACCCGGCCGTCGTGCATTTTCAGCGTATTGCCCAGGAGGTCGGTGACGAGTCCATTGTCGAAAATGACCTGCGCTGCGTTGATTTCTGTAATTGCATTCGTGTATTGCCGTGTTACGCCGCCGCTGCCGGGATCAAGCACCCGGTAGGAATAGCTGTCACCGACCCGGTAACGCGTATCCAGTGTTGCCGAGCCCTTGGAAAACGGGTTGTCCCGGCTGGAGGGAAGCTGAATCCTCTTTTCGCCCTGCGTTGCGAGCAGATGATCAAGGCGCTGCTGGGCAAGTTCCGAGAAATGGCCGCTTGGATAGCGCAGCAGAAATGCGGTCAGGGCGGCAGGTTCGGGTGACGCCTTGATTTTTTCCCAAGCGGCGAACTGTTCCTGAAACTCTTTTTCGCGTTCAGCGTCTGAGCGTGCCTTGAGATGTGGTGGCGGCAGGAAATAGAAGTCTTCTTCCAGAGAGGTGCTTTCCCACGGCATCTGGGCGCCCTGGGTTTTGCGCCGCACTTCCAGCCGGACGCGTTTGAAGATGTCCTCCAGCCGGCTTTCCCTGACCTGCATTTCCTTCAGCAAATGCTCGGTGTACAGACCGTTGGCGCCTTCGCCGTCGCTGGCGACGTTGCCGGGCGCGGTGGCATAGGCCAGAAGTGTCGAAGGCGGGGCGTCCATTTGCGACAAGCCCTTGTGTGTATCGCGGAAATCGTTGCCGAAGGGGTTTTGTCGGCAGGCATCCAGAATGATGATGTTCATCGGGTTGGCGGCAGCGTTCAAGCCGTCGATCAAATTACCGATTTCCATGCATTGTTGCGGCACATCGGTTTCTTTTTTGATAGCGGCTTCGACCGGCACCAGATAATTGCGCCAAGCCAGTTGCAATCCGTGGCCGGCAAAGTAGAACAGCCCGATGCCCTTGTTTTCGGCCAGTTTTCTGACATGAGCCTGGATGGCAGTGGCCAGCTCGGCGCGGCTGGCATCAAGTTTCATGGTGACGTCAAAACCGAAACTTTTGAGCAGGCTGGCGATGGCCTTGGCGTCATTGGCCGGGTTATTGAGCGTAGTGGTGTGGCGATAAGCGCTGTTGCCAATGACCAAGGCGATTTTAGGCGCGCGCAGCAGCTGGTGCGCGCCTTCCGATTGCGCCCACACCCAGGCGTAGGGCAAGGGTAGAAATAGGGAACTAGCGGCCAGCCCGGCTTTAAGGACGGTGCGTCGGTCAGGATTCATGGTTTTTCCCCGCATCAAAAGCTGATGGTGCCATGATGCCCTTCAAATTGACGTTCGACAACGGGCAATGGCCGCAGCCGGTGCGGGAACTTATCAACCCTGAATACGGTCTCTCACACATATAAGTCGCATTCAGGAAAAGGGGAAAATCATGGATCGTCGTCATTGCCTGCGTTGGATGGGAAGTGCGATGTTGCTGCCGATCAGCGCTTTTGCCGGGGAGAAGAAAGTGTTGCCACTACAAAAAAGCAAGCAGGAGTGGTCGAAAATTTTGTCGCCAGCCTCGTACAAGGTGTTGTTTGAGGAAAGTACCGAGCCGGCTGGCACGAGCCCACTTCTGGATGAAAAGCGCGAAGGCACCTATGTTTGCGCTGCCTGCCATCAGCCTATTTTCAAGAGCAATGCCAAGTACGAGAGCGGCAGCGGCTGGCCGAGTTTCTGGCAGCCGATTGCTGGTGCGATTGCCACCAGTACCGATTACAAAGTCGGTTATCCGCGCACCGAGTATCACTGTTCGCGTTGCGGCGGGCATCTGGGGCATGTTTTTAATGATGGCCCGCAGCCGAGCGGCGAGCGTTATTGCAATAACGGTGTGGCCTTGAAATTTGTTGCGAGCGGCGAGCCTTTACCGGAGTTACGCAAATGAAACTCAAATCAGCCTTGTTCGGATTGATCTCTTTACTCATCGCCACTGGTACTTTTGCGGAGTCAAAACCCATGGAAACCAAAACAGCGATCTTTGCCGGCGGCTGCTTCTGGTGTGTTGAAGCAGCCTTTGCCAAATTGCCGGGAGTGACGGCGACCGAAGCTGGCTATACCGGTGGCAATACGCCCGACCCCGACTACCAGCAGGTGACCAGCGGCCAGACCGGCCATGCCGAAGCGGTGCGGGTGAGCTACGACCCGGCGCGGGTGACTTACCGTCAGTTGGTCGATTTCTTCTGGAAAAACATCGACCCGACCGTGCAGAACCGCCAGTTCTGCGATGTCGGCAACCAGTATCGAACCGCAATCTACTGGCAAAACGATGCGGAGCGTGTGATTGTTGAGGAGAGCGTTGCGGCGCTCAAAAAATCCGGGCGCTTCCCGAAAATTTTTACCGAAATCAAACCGGCCTCAACTTTTTATCGCGCCGAGGAGTACCACCAGGGCTATTACAAGACCAACGCCTACGATTACAACTCGTATTACCAGACCTGCCAGCGCGAGAAGCGGCTGAAGGACCTTTGGCGCTAAGGCTCAATATCAGGGCTTCTGGGGGGATTGGGCTTTTCGTGGTGAATGGCGAGCCAGACCGTGGGTTGAGTCGGGTCTGTCCAGTCGACGCGGTGGCGACGGTGTGCTTCGATGAGGACGAAGTCGCCTTGTTGCAGGCAACGTGCTTCGGCTTCATCCGCAAAGTGCAACCCGGCTGCGCCGGACAGCAGCAATACCCATTCGGTTTGCGTTTGGTCGTACCAGAAACCGGGTGGGCTGGCCTGGCCGTGCGAGACGATGCGCTCGATACGCAGTCCCGGCTGTTCGAGCAAGGTCAGAAATTGCTCTTGGGCAGCTGGGACATCAGGGATTTCGGAAAAAAAGTTCTTGATCATCGGGATAAGCTGCCGGACGTGGTGCCCGGCAGCATTGTGCAAGGAGGCTAGGGCATGAGGTCGCCGAAGGCGACGCCAGCTTCTCTGCCGAAGAGTTTGACGAAAACCCGGCCGATTTTGGCGTCCACCCGTTCCACTTTGGCTTTGGTGAAGCCACCGGCAAATTCGACTTCGACCTCATCACCAGCTTTGACCTTGGGCTTGAGTGGTGTCGGCTTGCAGGCGGTTTTGGCAAACACTTTCGGGAAACCGGCGTGGCCGATGACGAAGAGTTGGCCGTTGGGCGCTTCCGAAATCAGGCGGACACGGGCTGCCTTGGCGCCGTCCATGCAGCGATAGACGCTGCCCGGCGCGCCTTCCTTGAGTAAAGTAAAACTGTCGGAAGCGAGTTGTTCATTCATCTGGCCGATGGTGGTGGTCTTGTCGCGCGACTTGGCCGGGTTGTCGTAGGAGAGGTCGAGGTAACGCACGACTGGTTTGGCCGGATCGTCCGCCTTGACGACAATGGCGCGCTGCATGCCGCTGCCGGATTGCCACCAGGTCAGCACAATGTCGCCGACCTTGGCTTTGCCGCCCTTGGGAATGGCGACGATGTAGCTGTTGGGAATGTCGACTTCCTTGTTGCCGACTCTTGGCGCCGGGTGTCACCATTTTTTGATGGTAGTAAATGAGGTTCTGTTTTTCACCGCCGGGTTTGCTGACAGCTTCCAGCCAATTATAGGAAGGCAGCAGGATGGTTTCGCCGGCCTTGGCGGTTGTGGTGACATCAGGGAAATTCTGGAAGGGCGTGACCTGGGCGGCAGCGGGCAGGGCGACAAGCAGGGATACGAGAGGCAGCAGGGCAATACGGGTACGCATCGTGAACTCCTTTGTGCTTGGTGAAAAAAGTCTAATCCGGATTGAACTGATCCCGGAAGGGAAAAAGAGTTTACGCCTGCGGCTGGCTGCTGGGTAGTTCCGACTCAGGTTTTGTCATAACAAGGCGTGGCAGAGCTGTTTTGTGTCAGAGGCCAGCAAATGGTAAAACGCGCGCCGCCCAGGGGGGAATCTTCTACCTTGGCAGTTCCGTGGTGCATGGCGAGGACACGGCGGACAATGGCCAGCCCCAGACCATGTCCACCGGTGGTGCGATCACGCGAGCGATCCAGTCGCGTAAAGGCATGGAAAACCCGCTCGCGCTCGCTTTCCGGAATACCGATGCCGTCGTCGTCAACATAGATGCAGACCCGATTGCCGGCAATTTCACAATGGATGGTGATTTTTGACTGGGCGTATTTGAAGGCATTGCGCAGCAGGTTCTTGAGGGCGTAGGGCATCATGGTGCGAATGATATCGGTCTTGCAGTCGACCGGCAGGGCGCTGGAGTCG
>JAGTRX010000147.1 GCA_018262285.1 Pseudomonadota bacterium
AATCGAGGGCTTGGACGAGGATATCGTCAACGAGCTGCGCAACCGCGCCCGTAATACTCTCCTGACCGAGGCGATTGCTACCGAAGAGAAGCTCGATGGTGTCGCTGACGATCTGCTGAGCCTTGACGGCATGGATCGCGAAATCGCCGCCAAACTGGCAGGTCAGGGCGTCAAGACGCGTGATGATCTGGCGGAACTGGCGACGGATGAATTAACTGAAATGACCGGTATCGATGATGAGCGCGCCAAGCAACTGATCCTGACGGCTCGGGCGCACTGGTTCGAATAAGCGGGAGAAAAAGATGGCCGCAACGAGTGTTTCGCAATTTGCGACAGAACTGAACAGGCTGCTCGATTTCCTGCGCCGTTCGCATGGCGAGGGGGAAACCAAGACCAAGATTACCCTGACCCGGAAATCGACTTCAGAAATCAAGGCGACAGATTCCCAGGGGCGCGCGCGTACTGTGCAGGTCGAGGTGCGCAAAAAGCGGGTGCTAGTCAAACGTGATGTCGAGGCGCAAGCCGAAGTCGTTCCCGTTCCGCCTGTGGAAGAAGTGGTTGAGGTCGCCCCGCCGGTTATTGAGCCTGTTGTCGAGGTGGTGGTTGAGCCGGTTGTGGTTGAAGCTCCGGTTGAGATTGTTGTCGAGCCAGTAGTCGAAGTCATCGCCGAAGTTGTGGAAGAGGTTGTGGAAGAAGTGCCAGAGGTGGTGGCCGAGGTTGCGGTTGAACCTGTTGTACCAGTTGTCGAGAAAAAGCCTGCTACCCCGACCCGGACACGTTCCGTATTGAAGGAATCCGATCTGCGCCAGCGCGCTGAGGAGGAACGCCGGCAAAACGATTTGCGCGAACGTCAGGAACGTGAATACAGGGAAAAGCAGGAACGCGTCCTGGAGTTGCAACGTCTGAAGCAAGAGGCTGAAGTAGCTGCTGCGGCCGCCAAGGCTGCCGCGCAAGCCAAGACGTTGGTGGCGAACGAAACAAGGGCGCTTGAGCCGAAGGATGCCACTGCCGAAAAGGGCACGCTGCACAAGAAGCCCGAATCGGGCAAAAAGCCGGCTGGCAAGGATGACAAGCGCGCTGCCGATGGCAACAGGAAAAAGCCTGGCCTCAAAACCAAGGGCGCCGACATGGGCGGCGGCTGGCGCGAGGCCAAGCACGGCCACAAAAAACAGCAGTCCGGCAAGGGCGATGATCAAGGCGGTTTCCAGGCGCCGACCGAGCCGCTGATACGCGAAGTGCACGTGCCGGAAACCATTTCGGTTTCCGAACTGGCGCACAAGATGGCAGTCAAGGCCACCGAAGTTATCAAGACCATGATGAAAATGGGTTCCATGGTCACCATCAATCAGGTGCTCGACCAGGAAACGGCCATGATTGTGGTCGAGGAAATGGGTCACAAGGCCTGTGCTGCCAAACTGGACGATCCCGACGCTTTCCTCGAAGATAGTAGCGGCGGCCATCAGGATGTTCCGCTTGAGCACCGCGCACCGGTAGTGACGGTGATGGGGCACGTTGATCATGGCAAGACCTCGCTGCTCGACTTCATTCGTCGCGCCAAGGTGGCATCGGGCGAGGCTGGCGGTATTACGCAGCACATTGGCGCCTATCATGTGCAGACCGAGCGCGGCATGATCACCTTCCTCGATACGCCGGGACACGAGGCGTTTACCGCCATGCGGGCGCGTGGCGCCAAGGCAACCGATATTGTGATTCTGGTGGTGGCGGCCGACGACGGTGTTATGCCGCAAACCAAGGAAGCCATCCACCACGCCAAGGCGGCCGGCGTGCCGCTGGTCGTGGCCATCAACAAGATGGACAAGCCCGATGCCAATCCGGACAGGGTTAAGCAGGAACTCGTGGCAGAGGGCGTGATTCCTGAAGAATACGGCGGTGATTCGCCCTTCGTACCGGTTTCGGCCAAAAAGGGTACTGGCATTGACGAATTGCTCGAACAGGTTTTGCTGCAGGCAGAAGTTCTTGAACTGCAGGCGCAGAAAAATGCGCCGGCCAAGGGGCTGATCATTGAAGCGCGTCTCGACAAGGGGCGTGGAGCTGTGGCGACCATGCTGGTGCAATCCGGTACGCTCAAGCGCGGTGACATCATTCTGGCTGGCCAGGTTTTTGGCCGGGTGCGGGCGCTGCTCGATGAAAACGGCAAACCCATTAACGAGGCCGGGCCGTCGATTCCGGTCGAAATTCTGGGTCTTTCCGATTTGCCGGCAGCCGGTGAGGAAGCCATCGTTCTGGCCGACGAGAAGAAAGCGCGCGAAATTGCGCTCTTCCGTCAGGGCAAGTTCCGCGATGTCAAGCTGGCCAAGCAGCAGGCGGCCAAGCTCGAAAACCTGCTCGACCAGATGAAGGAAGGCGAGGTCAAGACCCTGCAACTCATCATCAAGGCCGATGTGCAAGGTTCGCAGGAGGCGCTGGTGCATGCGCTGACCAAACTCTCCACCGAAGAGGTGCGGGTCAATGTCATCCACGGGGCGGTCGGCGGTATTTCCGAATCCGACGTCAATCTGGCGCAGGCTTCCGGGGCGGTCATCCTTGGCTTCAACACGCGGGCGGATGCCAGTTCGCGCAAACTGGCCGAGAATTTTGGTATCGACATTCGCTATTACAATATCATTTACGAGGCTGTCGACGAAGTCAAGGCGGCGCTCTCCGGCATGCTTTCTCCGGAAAAGCGTGAGAGCGTTATTGGATTGGTCGAAATTCGTCAGGTATTTACGGTTTCCAAGGTGGGTTCAATTGCCGGCTGCTACGTACTGGAAGGCCTGATCAAGCGCAATTCACGCGTTCGTCTGCTGCGCAACAGCGTTGTCATGTGGGATGGTGAACTCGATTCCCTGAAGCGCTTCAAGGACGATGCCCGTGAAGTCAAGGCTGGCTTTGAGTGCGGATTGTCGCTCAAGGGCAATAATGACATCATGGAAAATGATCATCTGGAAGTGTACGAAATCCAGGAAGTCGCCCGTACTTTGTCGTGATGGTGGCTTGTTCAGGCGTTGTTGCAACCAGCTTGCCGTGCTAAAAGCACTGTCTGCGCGGGTTGCGCCTAGCCTGAACGGCGCTTTGAAGTGAGTTGAATTTTGACGTCCAAAAAAACATCTTCATTTTCCCGTTCCGATCGCGTTTCCGAGCAGATTCGGCGCGACTTGGCGGCGTTGATTCAGACCGAATTGAAAGACCCGCGCGTCGGCATGGTCAGTCTGACCGCCGTTGAACTGACCCCCGATTACGCCCACGCCAAGATATTTTTCACCACGCTCGATTCGGCGCATCTGGCCGAGATCGAGAAGGGTCTGAAGCGCTCAGCCGGCTTCCTGCGCCGCGAACTGGGCAAGCGCATCAAAATTCACACCCTGCCCGAACTGCACTTCATCTACGACGCCTCGCTCGAACGCGGTGCCCAGCTGACTGACCTGATCAATCAGGCCAACGCACTTAGCGATCAGACGCCGGAAGATTGACAGGGTTGGTGGCCGTGCTCGGCCTATTAGCGACCCGTGGCTTTCCCCATCCGAATAGCAGTCAATCGGGCGCTTCTGGAGTATCCTAACGCCCTAGAAATCAGCCATGCTGATTTATTCATCATTTATGGAAATGGGAGTTGTGAGTTTTTCCTCTGTTCTTATTGGTTATTTATTTTGAGGTCACAATGAAAATTTTGTCCGCAATCGCTGCAATTATGTTTCTCCTTCTTGCCATAGCCTGTACGAAACCCAGTGGATTTGATCCCACGGCAAATCCAGATCAGGCTCTTGATCATGCTGTGAGAGAAGCACAAACGAGTGGCAAAAAAGTCTTGGTCATCGCCGGCGGGGATTGGTGCAATTGGAGTCGCGCCCTGGAGTCTTTAATATCAAGTGATACTGATATTAAAAATGCACTTGATCAGAATTTTGTAACTATCAAGGTCTATTTCGGTGAGAAAAATCAAAACACGGCGTTCTTTTCTAAACTAACACCTACCAATGTCCACCCATACTTTTGGGTGATCTCAAAGGATGGCGATGTCGTTAAATCAGTGGATCCGTCAAGCGTCGAAGACGGCTCAAATAGTTACAACAAAACAAAATTTCTCCAGCTTGTTTTGGCAATGAAAAATGACTAAATCATCCCCCGGCACCAGTGTTGTGCCGGTTGGCCTACGTTATACGGATGCTTAAACTCCCATTTGCCAAAAATGCCAATGTGACATTTCTTGAAGGAGAGAAATGCTTATTCCGATTCCCATAGAAAAAAATATTTCGAAGCTTCTGGCAGTGATTTTTGTTGTGTTGCTGCTTGGCGGTTGTGGATATTCTGATGAATTGCATTCTCGGCATGTTTTGCTGAAGTTGCTATGGACTGAGCAGTATGCCGAACTGGACAGGGCTATCGCGCAGGCTTATCAGGAAAAAGAAAAGGGAAAACTGAGCAGCAACCGACTGCGCGGCCGATTCTGGCAATTGCAAAACGCTGATCCGGCCTTTGAATCCAAATTTAATGGTTGGGTTAATGCCCAGAAATCAGCACATGCCTATCTCGCACGCGGCCTATTCTGGCTTGAACGTGCCAATAAGCTTCGTGGGGATAATGTTGCCAGCCAGATTCCATCTGACAGGATGGAGAAAGTGCATGAATTGGCACAGCGTGCAGTGGATGACTTACATCTGGCACGTGAAAAGGACACCCGCTGCGCAATGTGTGTGGGAGGAGAGATTTGGGCCAACTTGTTGTTGGGTCAGCACGACCCGGAACTTATTGAGAACGCGTTGTCCCTCGATCGGTCTTTGTGGCAACCCGTTGCGTCACATTTCATTTCTCTTTACCCGCAGTGGGGCGGGTCGGAAGAGCAAATGAGTGCGTTCATCAAAAAAATGGAGACGCAAGCGGAAAAGGAACAAATTGTGCCAAGGCTGAATGCCATGTTCTACTTTCGGCGCGGATTGATTCAGCAGTATGACCATAGAAATTATCCAGAAGCCATCAAAGAATACGAAATGGCTGTTTCATATTATCCCAATGATTTTGCGCTCAAAAATCTGGCCGAGTTGTATATGCTGCAAGGAGATACTCAAAAGGCGGTAATCGCTCTTGAAAAGAATCTTGAAGCAAATGATCCTTGGGATTTATATTCCATTGAAGCTCTCGCGCAGGCCTATTTTGCGCAAGGAGAAGAGGGAAAAGGGAAGAGGATGATGAAAAAGCGTGATGAACTTCTGACGCGTTTTCGTAATGGTGAATGACTGAAGATCCAGACAAGATTTTGTTTGGGTTAATTTCGGATCGCCATTTTTTAGCAGTATCCCCATTTTTTCAAGGATAAAAATTGCAGCAAAAACGCATTTGGAAGCAAATAGACGGCGTTCTGCTGCTCGACAAGCCCCTCGGAATGACTTCCAACGACGCCTTGCAGAAGGCGCGGCGTCTCTTTTCTGCCGCCAAGGCCGGGCATACCGGCACCCTTGATCCGCTGGCAACTGGTTTGCTACCGCTGTGCTTTGGTGAGGCGACCAAGTTTTCCGCCGATTTGCTCGATGCTGACAAAACCTATGTGGCACGGCTCAAATTCGGCATCGCCACCGATTCCGGTGATGCCGAAGGGCGGGTGATATCTACCCGTGCCGTCAATTTTGGCGAAACAGAATTGCAAGCGTTGTTGCCACGTTTTTCCGGCGAAATTCAGCAGGTGCCGCCAATGTATTCGGCTTTGAAGCGCGATGGCCGGCCGCTCTACGAATTGGCGCGGCAAGGTATCGAAGTCGAACGCCAGCCGCGTGCGGTTACCATTTATGCACTCGAATTGCTCGAATCTGTCGGTGACGAGGCGGTGCTGCGAGTGGCTTGCAGCAAGGGGACTTATATCCGTTCGCTGGCGATGGATCTGGGAGAGGCTTTGGGTTGCGGCGCGCATCTCATCGGTCTGCGCCGTACCGATGTTGGCCGTTTGAAATTAGAGCAGGCGGTGACGCTGGAAACACTGGCGGCGCTGGAAGAAGAGAAACGTAGTGTCTATTTGCTGGCGCCGGACGCGCTGTTGCAGAATCTGCCGAGGGTCGATCTTGGCGAAGCAGAATGCGAATACTTTATGCATGGTAACCCGGTAGCGGCTCCGGCGGAATTATCCGGGCGGTGTCGTGTGTACGCCGGTTCTTCATTGTTGGGTCTCGGTGAGGTGCGGGAGGACAAGCTCTGGCCGAAGAGATTGGTTCAATTGGCCATTGCATGAATGAAAAGGCAGGGTGAGCATCCCCCTTCCACAAGTGGGCGAGGGGAGCCGCAAAACCGACGGACTTTGCCAAAGCTCTGCTATAATCCGCCCTCCCGTTGAACGGGGTTTTTCAACCGGGCATTGGCTCTATCAAACTGGGGCGGTGCCGATTCATTAAAGAGAGTTTGACATGGCATTTACTACCGAAAAAAAGGCACAGGTTGTTGCCGAATTTCAGCGCGTCAAGGGCGATACCGGTTCGCCGGAAGTCCAGGTTGCGCTGCTTACCGCCCGTATCAATGATTTGACGGGCCATTTCAAGGAGCACAAGAAGGATCACCATTCGCGCCGTGGTTTGTTGCGCATGGTGAGCCAGCGCCGCAAGCTCCTTGACTACCTGAAGGGCAAGAACGTCGAGGCGTATCGCAAGTTGATCACCAGCCTCGGACT
>JAGTRX010000148.1 GCA_018262285.1 Pseudomonadota bacterium
CGGTTGCGGCTCGGACTTGCGCGTGAGGAACAGTTGCCTGATTTCGGGATGCTGCGCGACAAATTCCGGGTGATAGAAGATGTCGAGAAAAGTGTCGGTTTTTTCTTCCGGCGTATTACCCGGATTGCCGAGCTTGTTTTGCACGTAGGCCGACGGCAGGGTGATATGGGGGTCGCCGCCCGAGACACCGGAACAGGCCAGCACCAGTCGCTTCACCCGCTGCGGATAATCGTGAATGAAGGCCTGGGCAATGATTCCGCCCATCGAGGCGCCAACCAGATTGACCGGCACGCTAATTTCGAGATGGTCAAGCAGGTCGTTCAAATCCTTGGCGAACTGCTGCATGGAATAGGGGCCGGCCGGTTTTGCGCTGCGCCCGGCCCCGCGGTTATCAAGCGAAATGGTCTGAAAACTGTTCTTGAAAACCGTTGTTTGAAGTTTCCAGAGATCTGTCGTTCCACCCAAGCCCGGAACAAACACTAGCGGCTCACCGGCACCTTCGCATTCATAATAAAGTTCGATTCCATTCACGTTGGCTGTTGGCATGGCATTCCCTGAGTGATTTGACGAGAGATAGGGGAGATTATCAAAAAAAGCGGCAGGCTACATCTGCCTATTTGCGATGTTCAGTGGCTAATAGAATGTTTGCGGAGCTTTAGGTTCTCTGCAGGTTGCACTTAAACGTTCGGCAATTTGTTTGATCTGTGCATCCGGCAGGATGCGGGCGCTGTGGCGGCATTTTTTGATGCAGGCGCAACAGAGGATGCATCGCTTTTGGTTGGTTTCGATGACATCGCGAATTGAAATTGCCGCAGTCGGGCAGGCTGTGAGGCAGGCACGGCACTTGCGGCAGGCAGATTCGATGGTGATGGCCGAGGTTTGGGGTAGCTTGGCATGGTCCCGGTAGGGAATATTGCCGGGAATTTGCGGTAGATCGAATTCTTGCCGTTGCATTTTACGGCGGACTTCTGTGCCGAATCGGAATGCTTGCACCAGATCGTCGGTGTACGGCCGGTTCGGCGCAATCGGAGTATGGTCGCTCGAAAAGGAATGTTCGCCGATAAAAGCGGCGGCAGCGATTGGCTTGAAGCCGCAAGATGAGGCGAGATCGCGTAATTCGAGCAGGGCGTCTTCGACGGCGCGGTTGCCGTAGACGACAAGCAGCACTGCGGGTGTACCTTTGTCGTTGATGGCCTTGAATCGTCGCACAGCCTCGACTGGCAGGCGGCCGCCGTATACCGGAGCGCCAATGATGGCCATGTCGGTTGTTGTTGTGGATATTGAAGCGCTTGCCGCAGTCGGCAAGGTCAGGTCCAGGCGCTCGATACTCTCGCCCTGGAAGCCCAGAGCGATTTCATCGGCAATCCTTCGGGTCGTTCCGGTGGGCGAAAAAGTGATGAGCCGGATTGTACGGATACGCATGTTGAGGTTGGCACGAACTGCTGGCGAGGTGCCAGCCAGTTCGTGCCTTACAGGCTGATCAGACGTCGCCCTGCGGATTAAGCCGCACATCGGTCGAATGCAACTTGTTCAAGGCATTCAGATAGGACTTGGCGGAAGCTACGACGATGTCGGTATCGGCACCATTGCCATTGACGATGCGTCCATCTTTGGAGAGCCGTACCGTGACTTCGCCCTGCGCATCGGTACCCGTGGTGATGGCGTTGATTGAAAAAAGCAACAATTCAGCGCCACTATTGGCAATTCTTTCAATGGCCTTGAAAACTGCATCAACCGGGCCACCACCCTCGCTCTCGCCTTTGGCTTCAGCGCCATTGACTGACAGCGTGACTTCGGCGCGGGGGGTTTCTCCGGTTTCGGAACAGACACGCGAATAGATGAGTTTGTAGGGTTCATGTTCCGGTGTGGCGGCTTCATCCGAAATGAGGGCTTGCAAGTCTTCGTCGAAAATTTCGTGCTTCTTGTCGGCGAGATCCTTGAAGCGGGCGAAGGCGGCGTTCAAGGCTTCGTCGCTGGAAAGCTCGATACCGATTTCATTGAGACGGCTCTTGAAGGCATTGCGGCCGGAATGTTTGCCAAGAACCAATTTGTTTTGCGACCAGCCAACGTCCTCCGCCCGCATGATTTCGTAGGTTTCGCGGTGCTTCAGGACGCCGTCCTGATGGATGCCGGATTCATGGGCGAAGGCATTGGCGCCAACGATGGCCTTGTTGGGTTGCACCGGGTAGCCGGTGATTTGCGAGACGAGTTTGGAGGCAGGGACGATTTGCGTGGTGTCGATACGGGTTTCGACCGGAAAAATGTCGGCGCGGGTTTTGACAGCCATGACAATTTCTTCAAGCGAAGCATTGCCGGCGCGCTCGCCCAGGCCGTTGATGGTGCATTCGACCTGACGGGCACCCGCCAAGACGGCGGCCAGGGAATTGGCGACAGCGAGGCCAAGGTCGTTATGGCAATGCACCGACCAGATCACCTTGTCGGCATTGGGTACGCGCTCAATCAACTGCCGGATGGTTTCGGCGTACTGGTAGGGGATGTTGTAGCCGACCGTATCGGGAATGTTGATGGTCTTGGCGCCGGCCTTGATGACGGCTTCGCAGATGCGGCAGAGGAAGTCGATTTCAGAACGGCCGGCGTCTTCGGCCGAGAACTCGACGTTGTCGGTGTATTGCCGAGCCCAGCCAATGGCTTTGATCGCTTGTTCGACCACCTGATCCGGACTCATGCGCAACTTCTTTTCCATGTGGATGGGGCTGGTGGCGATGAAGGTGTGGATGCGCCCCGAGGCGGCCGGTTTGATCGATTCACCGGCGCGGGCAATGTCGTTCTCGTTGGCGCGGGCGAGCGAGCAGACGGTGGAGTCCTTGATGGTTTGAGCAATGCTGTGGATGGCGTCGAAATCGCCGTGAGAAGCAGCGGCAAAACCGGCTTCGATAACGTTGACACGCATTTTTTCAAGCTGACGGGCGACGCGGATTTTTTCTTCCTTGGTCATGGAAGCGCCGGGGCTTTGTTCGCCGTCGCGCAAAGTGGTATCAAAAATGATGAGTTGGTCTTTCATGATCTTGCTCCGTAAAGGATTGCCTAAGCAGTCGCCGGTTCTGGCGACCCTCGGAATACTGCTCAAATTGGGGGTTTATGTTTTTAGCGCGCGCAGCGCAGCAGCGGACGCGCACCCAGCAGGGCGCGGAGCGTCAAAAGAGCGGCGAGGAGGATTTTCGGTGCCATGAACAGACTATAAACAAAGATTTCGCGTGGTGCAACGTCGTGGACGTGCTAGCTAGCTGCCGGCGGCGATTTTTTGCGGCAAACCCCTACAAGACCAAGTACGTAACCTGACAACCCATAGACAACAAAAATACTGAAAAGTGCGATTTCCGGGTTGTAAGAAATCAGCGCAAAAGCGAGGGCAAGTGCGGCCACGGCAAAGAAAGGCACGCTCTTCCTGGGGTTGATGTCCTTGAAGCTGTAGTAGCGGATATTGGAAACCATGGTCAGGCCGGCGAGTATGGTGATGCCGCAAGCGACCCAACGCATCTGGTGGCCGCTGAAATTGGATACCCGCATGACCCAGACAAAGCCGGCGACGAGCGCTGCTGCCGCCGGCGATGGTAATCCCTGGAAGAAGCGCTTGTCGATAACTTCCAGGTTGGTGTTGAAGCGGGCCAGGCGCAGGGCGGCGCTGGCGCAGTAGATGAAGGCGGCGATCCAGCCCAGACGCCCGAGATCCTTCAGTGCCCACTCATAGGCGACCAGCGCGGGGGCGACGCCGAAGCTCACCATGTCGGAGAGCGAATCGTACTCGGCGCCGAAAGCAGATTGGGTATGGGTCATTCGTGCTACCCGGCCATCGAGCCCGTCCAGAACCATGGCAACAAATACGGCAATGGCGGCACGCTCGAAATGCCCCTGCATGGCCTGAATGATGGCGAAAAAGCCGCAGAACAGGGCAGCGGTAGTGAATAGATTGGGAACGATATAAATGCCGCGGCGCTTGAGTTCGGGATTGAACAGGGCTTTGCGGGGGCGACGTGGCAGCATGGGTCAGGCTAGCTCGGCGAGAATGGTCGAGGAAGCATACACTTTTTCGCCAATGCTTGCCTTGATCCGGGCATCCAGCGGCAGGTAAAGATCGACGCGCGAGCCGAAACGGATGAAGCCGTAACGATCGCCCTTGTTGAATTTGCTGCCCGGCTCGGCGTAGTTCAGGATGCGACGGGCAATCAGGCCGGCGATTTGCACGCAGGTGATTTGCTGGTCATCGGCGGTTTTCAGATGCAGGGCGCAACGCTCGTTTTCGGCAGAGGCCTTGGCCAGGGCGGCATTGAGGAAGCTGCCCGGCATGTACCATTTTTGGACAACGGTGCAGTCAATCGGAGCGCGATTCGAGTGCACATTGAAGACGTTCATGAAGACGCTGACCTTGATGGCGCGTCGGTTCAGGTACGGGTCATCAGTTTCCTCGACGATGATGACGCGACCATCGGCCGGGGCAACGATGTTCTTTGATCCAGCGGTGACTTCACGCGCCGGGTCGCGGAAGAATTGCACGCAGAAGATAAAGATGATCCACAGCGGTATCGACCAGTATGGGCACCACCAAGTTACGGCGGCAGCCAGAATCAGGGAAATGCCGATGAAGGGCCAGCCTTCCTTTGCGATGATCGGGTGCGGGTAATTGTTCATGTAAACCTCAAAACAGCTTGGGCGGTGCAGATTCCTACACCGCCCAAGGCGCCGGCAGCGCTAGGCGTATGGGCGCAGACAGTACTGAAAGTACGGCAAGCCCGAGCCGCGCTGCCAAGCAGACAACCAATCAATTTTTGGTTTGGTCGACCAGTTTGTTCTTCTTGATCCACGGCATCATTTCACGCAACTTGGTGCCGACCACTTCGACCGGGTGCTCGGCGTTCAGGCGGCGACGGGCAGTCATGGCCGGATAGCCGGTACGGCCTTCCAGGATGAAGTCCTTGGCATAGTCGCCGTTCTGGATACGCTGCAGGGCTTCACGCATGGCGTAACGCGATTCCTCGTTGATGACCTTGGGGCCGGTCACATACTCGCCATACTCGGCGTTGTTCGAGATCGAGTAGTTCATGTTGGCGATGCCACCTTCGTACATCAGGTCGACAATCAGCTTGAGCTCGTGCAGGCACTCGAAGTAGGCCATTTCCGGGGCGTAACCAGCTTCGGTCAGGGTTTCAAAGCCCATCTTGACCAGTTCGACGCAGCCGCCACAGAGCACGGCCTGCTCGCCGAAGAGATCGGTTTCGGTTTCGTCGCGGAAGGTGGTCTCAATAACGCCGCCCTTGGTGCCGCCGTTGGCAGCCGCGTAGGAAAGCGCCAGTTCCTTGGCCTTGCCGGTCTTGTCCTGGAAAACAGCGATCAGCGAAGGCACGCCGCCGCCACGCAGGAATTCGGAACGCACGGTATGGCCGGGACCCTTGGGGGCAACCATGATGACATCGAGATCGTCGCGCGGAATGATCTGGTTGTAGTGGATGTTGAAACCGTGGGCAAAAGCGAGCGCTGCGCCCTTCTTCAGGTTCGGTTCAATGTCTTCCTTGTAGATGGCAGCCTGCAGTTCATCCGGCAGCAGGATCATGACCAGATCGGCACCCTTGAGACCCTTGGCGGCTTCCTCAACCTTGAAACCGGCGGCTTCGGCCTTCTTCCAGGCTGCGCCATCCTTTTTTTCAACCACGGTCACCTTGACACCGGTGTCGCGCAGGTTCTGGGCGTGGGCGTGACCTTGCGAGCCGTAGCCGAAAATGGTGACTTTCTTGCCCTTGATCAGGGAGAGATCGGCATCCTTATCGTAATAGACCTTCATTTTGTTCCTTTCAGAGACTCGGGGAGTGGGGGTAGGGCGAGGGGCGGTAGATCCGCCGCCTCACAGTTTCAGGATTCTGTCGCCACGGCCGATGCCGGAGACGCCAGAACGGACGGTTTCAAGAATAAGGCTACGGTCAAGCGCACCGATGAAGGAATCGAGCTTGGCGCTGCTGCCGGTGAGCTCAATGACATAGATGGATTCGGTGGCGTCGATGATGCGGCCACGGAAAATATCGGCCATACGCTTCATTTCGTCGCGATCCTTGCCGGTGGCGCGTACCTTGATCAGCATCAGTTCGCGCTCGACATGGGCGGCTTCGGAGAGATCAACCACCTTGACGACGTCGACCAACTTGTTGAGTTGCTTGATGATC
Organism: Pseudomonadota bacterium; assembly: GCA_018262285.1. Taxonomy (GTDB): domain Bacteria; phylum Pseudomonadota; class Gammaproteobacteria; order Burkholderiales; family Rhodocyclaceae; genus UBA1934. The sequence goes on from JAGTRX010000148.1 coordinate 6,171, forward strand.
TGTTCCAGCACTTCGTCGGAGCCGTGGGTAACGACAGTGATGCGGGATAACGAGGAATCCTCGGTCGGCGCTACGGTCAGTGTTTCGATGTTGTAGCCGCGTGCCGAGAACAGTCCAGCCACGCGGGAGAGGGCGCCGGCTTCGTTTTCCAGCAGAATGGAAACAATGTGTCGCATCATTTTGTCTGTCTCACAGGTCGTCCGACAGGATCATTTCAGTCAGACCCTTGCCGGCAGCCACCATCGGGAAAACGTTGGCGGTTTGATC
>JAGTRX010000149.1 GCA_018262285.1 Pseudomonadota bacterium
GTAAAGCCACGAATGTCGGAAAAGAGCACGCTGATTTCGCGGCTGCTGCCCTCTTCGGCGGCGGCCAGAATGCTGCCATCGGTGACAGACTGAACGACGCGCGGATCAAGGAAGCGACCGAACATCTGGACGGCGTGTTCGCGCTGCAGACGTTCGCGCAGGTAAGCGCCCAAAGCGCAAAGTGCGAAGAAGAGCCAGGCAGTGAGCAGGCTGGAAAAAGGTTGCCAAAGCTGATTAGCTTTGAGCAGGCCATAGGCGAGCGCCAGAACAAGGATAGTCGCCGCCAGCAAGCCACCGCCCTGCCGCAGCGGACTGACATGGCGATGCGTTGCTAGCGCCAATGCCAATACCAGTAGGCTGCCAAGCAGAAAGCCAGCAACGGGCGACACCGGGCGCAGGTAATCCCCCTGCTGCAGATTGGCCAGCGCCGTGGCCAGAATGACAGGACCGAGCGTAGTAGCAGCAAGCGGGGTAGGACGCAGGTCATGCAATCCGGGGGCGGCAGCACCGATGATAATGATTTTGTTCTTGAAATCGGGCAGACCCTGGGGATTTTGTTTCAAGCTTTCCAGAAAGACCTTGGCGTAGGAAGCTCTGGCAAAAGGCTGGCCGAAAAAATGCAATTGCAATGTTGGCGTATCCGGCAGCGGTATTTTCAGATCGGCAGCGACTCGCGCCGGCATGGAAGGCAGCGTCCAGCCGGCATGGGGGAGGTGCAGCCAGTAACGGCGGCCAACGCCATCATTATCATGGAGGAAGTTGATCAGGCCGGTGCGCCAGACTTCAGGGGAAAAAGCCTTGGGCGCCAGCAGGGGCAGGCCAGCCGAAGGGTCAGCCGCCGGAGTGCGGCGCGCACCCAGCAGGGCGGGCAAATCAGCCAGACGCGAGGGCTCACCATTGGTGACCACCAGCGGCAGATAGGCCGGATATTGGCGCAAAGCGTTTTCCAGAACCCGGTCACTCTCAAGACGGAAGCGATCCGGTTCGCTGAAAATCAGGTCAAAAATTACCGCCCGGGGTTGCTGTTTGGCCAGGAAACCTAATAGCTCGCCATGGATCGCGCGCGGCCACGGCCAGCTACCCGCCAGATCAAGCATTTCCGGAGCATCCAGGCTATTCTGGTCAATTTCAATCAGGACAATATCGGAGGGCGGGCTGCGCTGCGCTGCATCGCGCCGGATGAGAATATCGCCAAGCCGAGAATCCAGGTCTTCCCAAGGATGCCATAAGGCCAGCGCCGCCAGCCAGGCCAGGGCAAGGCCGACAAGCAGGAAGAGCAGTTGGTTGCCGTCAAGTTTGAACCGGGAAAGAAAATTCAATCGCATTGCCAAGTATCTGTGTGGCAAGCGCTCGTAGTCAAGCCTGATTTTTTGCAAGAGGTTTGATGCAGCCCATGTTCGCAATACTGGAGCCTGTGGCCATTGTTGAACGGCTGCGTGTTATCGTTGAAGTCTTGTCGCATCGAGTGTTTCAAGATGAAAGAAGAATCCGCCGCATTGTATGTCGTCCCCACTCCGCTCGGAAACCTGGCTGATTTGAGCCAGCGCGCCATTGACACTCTGTGCGCTGTGCGCTGGATTGCTGCCGAGGACACCCGCCACACCGCGCCGCTTTTAAAGCACATCGGCGCCACTGCAAAACTCATTGCCGCCCATGAACACAATGAAAATGAAGCGGGCGCCAAGATTGTTGCGCATCTGGCTGCAGGCGAAACAGTCGCGCTGGTTTCGGATGCCGGAACGCCCGGCATTTCCGATCCCGGCGCCCGTATTGTCGCCGCTGTGCGTGCCGCCGGCCATCGCATCATTCCTCTGCCCGGCCCCTGCGCTGCCACCACCGCGCTTTGCGCTGCCGGCCTGCCGGATGCCCATTTTTTCTTTGTCGGTTTTCTGCCCGCCAAAGCCGGCCAACGCCGGCATGCGCTGGAAACATTGCGTGCCCTGCCAGCGGCACTGGTCTTTTATGAAGCGCCACACCGCGTCATTGAGACACTCGAAGATATGGCGGTAGTTCTGGGCGGCAACCGTAACCTCGTCATTGCCCGCGAGCTGACCAAACTGTTCGAGAGCATTCATGCCTGCCCGCTGACCGAAGCCACCGACTGGCTCAAGGCCGACGCCAACCGGCTGAGGGGAGAATTCGTCCTCATCGTTTCGGGCAATTCGGCTGCCAACAAAGACGATGACAGCGAACGCGTCCTCAAACTGCTGCTGGACGACGGCCTGCCGGTCAAACAGGCTGCACGGCTGACAGCAGAAATCACTGGTGCTGCCAAAAACGAGTTGTATCGTCTGGCTCTCAGCCTGAAGGATCAGGCCTGAATTTGTTGGCCACCGACTTGGCCATGCCCAGGAATATCAGCCCCGTCAGCAGTTGCAATAACGCCAGCAGGGCAAAAGCGACGAGATAGCCGCTATGTTCGGCAACTGGTCCAAGCAATAGCAACAGGCCGAAAAATCCGCCATCAAAAGCCATCACGACCCAGCCCGAGGCGCGCGAACGCCATTCCGGCGCCACATGCGACAAGATTAAACCGTTGAGTCCGGGGAAAAGCAGGCCATAGCCAAGCGCGAAAGCAATCGCTACCAGCACCAACTGAGTCATGGAGGCGGCCAGCGGCCAACCCAGCGTCGCCAGCGTCATGATGAGCATGAAGCCGATCAGTACCAGGCGCTGGTGGCGTCCATCCGCCAGTCGCGCCAGCACCAGCCGGCACAGCGCCACCGTGATGAAGATGGCTGCCATTACGGGCGTGACAATTGCTGACGAACCGGTTTTCAAGGCAACATCCTGTACCAACAGTGGCATCAATTGCAGCACCGTGCCATAGCTGCCGCCCAGGATGAAGAAAAAGCTCACCGCCAGCACCACCTGTAGTTTTGCCGGCACGACATGGTGCGCTGCCGCAATGTCCTTCCGTGAAGATGACCGGGACGATGTTGCGGGCAAAGTCAGCGCACAGGCAAAAGCAAGGCCGCACAACAGCATTGCGCCAAGATACATGGCCGGAAAGCCGGCGCGCAGCAACAGCCATTCGGCGAAGCTGACACCGCACAGATTGCCCAATTGAATGGCAAGGGCAATATAACCGATGCCTTGTGCCTTTTTACCTTCCGGAATGGCATGCGCTGCCAAGCCAAAAATGCAGGCGAAAACCATGCCGTGGCCGAATCCTTGAATGCAACGCCAGAGCAGCAGCCAATAGGAAATGCTGGAACCATGTGCCAAGGCCAGCATGCTGCTAGCCACCAGAGAAACACCAACCAATATCAGATATTTTTCGGCGATGCGGTCAGCCAACCGGCCCGCCAGCGGCGCGCCAAGGACAAGGCCGGGCAGGATGCCGGCCGAAAACCAGCCCAACTCGTTTTTCGAGCCGCCGAGAAAAACAATCCAGCGCGCCGACAACAGCATGGCGGCAATGGCGGCAAAATGCAGGAGAGCAAGCAGGAGCAAACGCCAGAAAAGCCGGCCGCTTGCCGCGTGAGTTGTTGCTGACATCAGGGATGAAACTCCTTTCAACCTTGAAAAAGCAGTTTCACCGCAAAGGCACAGAGAACGCCAAGGGCCGCAAAGGAAAAACCTTATCGCACCTACTCAACAGTTAGGTGGGTACATGTGCTCCACAATGCATTGCTTCTTTGCGCCTTTGTGGCGAGGTTTTCAGGTTCTGCGCGAAGGCGTAGAGAAAACAGGCGACTCCGGCAAAGGCAGGATTCGTTTAAGCGCTTAACCCTTGGCCAGGAAATCCAGAATGATGTCAATCTGATCGCCCGCCATCAGCGGCGGCGCATGACCAATGCCCTCAAAAACGTGACAGGTTGCATTGTGGTTACGCGCCAACATTTCATCCAGAGTTTCCTGGCTCAATATATTGGACTCGGAACCGCGCAAAATGAGCACCGGAATATCAATCTTGTCCCACAAATCCCACAGGGTGAAATCGCCTTCCCAAGCCGCAAAGGCGTGGCGGATCGCCGGGTCGTAAGCCAGGCGCAGATCGTTATCCTCGGTTTCCAGGCCACCAACTCGCGCCAGATGGCGCCACTGCACCTTTGAAAGATCGCCGAATTTGGGATAAAGCTTACGCAGATGGGCTTCGAGTTCGTCATGGTTGGCAAAGCGTTCGTCCTTGCCGATGTATTCGGAAATACCTTTTTGCCCAGCAGCCGATACAAACGGTCCAACATCGTTCAACACCAGACGCTTGATCGGGTGATTCGGCATGGCCGCAATGTGGACGCCAATCAGCCCACCCATCGATGTACCTACCCAATTAACCTTGTCTGTTCCCAAACGCGCCATCAGGGAAGCAGCATCGCGCACATATTGCGGATACCAGTAATGCTGCGGCGGAATCCAGTCGCTGCGGCCGCGCCCGACGACATCAGGACAGATGACGCGATAATGGTCTTCGCAGGCCTTGGAGAACCAGTCAAAATAGCGGCCGTTCAGGGTCAGGCCATGCACGCAAACAATAATGTCATGATTCTGCGGGTCACCCCATTCGACATAGGCCAGCTTGTGAAACCCGTCGTCATTCAAACCATTGAAATAATGTTGTCGCATCGCCTTTTCCTCGTCGCCGCCTTTAACAGAACTTCGTGATATTACCTCAGTCGCGCCAGCATTTCAGCGCAACAACCAAAAAGTCAAACAACAGCACCTTCGTCGTTGGCGCCCTCAATGCCCTTCTTGACCGGAACAATGAAGTGCTCACGGGATATACCCAGCCACATCGCCAGTGGCGCCGCCACCAACACTGAAGAGTAAATACCGAAACAAATGCCAATGGTCAGCGCCAGCGCGAAGTAATGGAGCGTTTCACCACCGAAGAGCAGCATGGAGAGCACCATGACCTGCGTACTACCATGGGTAATGATGGTGCGCGAAATGGTGCTGGTAATGGCGTGATCAAGCACCTCGGGCGTTGTCAGCCCGCGTGAGCGCTTGAAAGTTTCGCGCACCCGGTCAAAGACCACCACCGACTCATTCACCGAATAGCCCAGCACAGCCAGCACCGCCGCCAGCACCGAGAGCGAGAACTCCCACTGGAAAAAGGCAAAAAAGCCCAGAATGATGATGACGTCGTGCATGTTGGCAATAATGGCCGAAACCGAGAATCGCCACTCAAAACGGAACGCCAAATAGATGACGATACCGGCAAGCACAACAAACAAAGCCAGCGCTCCATTTTCTGCCAACTCCTTGCCAACCTGCGGCCCGACAAATTCAGCGCGCTGCTTCTTGCCGCCGGGTGCTTCGGCCGAAATGGCCTGCATGACGGCATCACCCAATTTGCTCGCATCCTGATCCGCTTTCAGGGGCATGCGGATCAGCACATCCTGCGCGTTGCCAAAGTTCTGCACCAGAAAATCGGTGTAACCGGCCTTGCTCAGTCCAGTGCGAATCTTTTCCAGATCAGCCGCTTGCTCGTACTTGACCTCAATCAGCGTACCGCCACTGAACTCAACTGACAGGTTAAGGCCGCGAAACAGCAAAAAGCCGACGGCCAGGATGAAAGTAACGAGCGAAATGATATTGAACTTCAGCGCATGGCGCATGAAGGGGATATCTTTGTGGATACGGAAAAATTCCATTTGTTACCCCTTACTTGGCGACGATGCCAGGCTTCCAGACCTGGCCGATGGAGATACTTTCGAGCTTCTTGCGGCCACCGTAGATCAGATTGACCAAGGCACGCGAAACCACAACCGACGAGAAAATCGAAGTCAGAATGCCGAGACAGTGCACCACGGCAAAGCCACGCACCGGCCCGGAGCCAAAGATCAGCAGTGCCAGACCGGCGATCAGCGTCGTGATATTGGAGTCGAGGATGGTTCTGAAGGCATGTTCATAACCCTCACTGATCGCCGATTGCGGTGCCATACCCTCCCGCAGCTCCTCCCGGATACGCTCATTGATCAGCACATTGGAGTCGATGGCCATACCGAGAGTGAGCGCCATGGCAGCAATACCAGGCAAGGTCAGCGTCGCCTGCAGGAGCGAGAGCAAGGCCACCAGAAACAACAAATTGGAAGCCAGCGCGATGACCGAAACCAAACCAAAATTGCGGTAATAAAAGATCATGAAAAGGGCAATGGCGGCAAAACCCCACATGGTCGAGCGGAAACCTTTTTCGATATTTTCCTTGCCGAGAGTCGGGCCGATGGTGCGCTCCTCGACAATCTGCATCGGCGCCGCCAGCGAACCGGCGCGCAGCAGCAGCGCCACGTCGTTGGCCTCCTGAGTTGTCATCTTGCCGGAAATCTGCACCCGCCCACCGCCGATTTCAGTGCGGATCACCGGCGCCGTCACGACTTCGCCCTTGCCCTTTTCGATAAGCAGAATGGCCATGCGCTTATTGACGTTCTCGCGCGTCACGTCCTTGAAAATGCGCGCCCCGGCCGAATCGAGGGTGAGGTGCA
>JAGTRX010000006.1 GCA_018262285.1 Pseudomonadota bacterium
GCCAGATCGACGCCTTCCGCCAACAATACCCAGAAGGTAAAGTGATCGCTCACCCCGAATGTAATTTCGAGGTTTGCCTCAACTCCGATGATGTCGGTTCGACCGAATACATCGTCAAGACCATCAAGGAGGCCCCGGCCGGAACACGCTGGCTGGTCGGCACCGAATTGAATCTGGTCGATCGCCTGGCCAAGGAAATGCTGCCGCACGGCAAGATCGTCCAGTTCATGTCCAACATCACCTGCATGTGCTCGACCATGCAACGCATCGACCCGCAGCACTTGGCCTGGGTACTGGAAAATCTGGTGGAGGGCTGTGTCGTCAACGCCATCAAGGTGCCGCCACACGAGGCCGAACTGGCCAAGGTGGCGCTGGAGCGGATGCTCGACATTTCCTGATCGGACACCATGAAAACCTCTGGATTGCACATTGCCACCTACAATATACATTAGCAATTCATAACAATTCATTGGATTCCAGTCGTGACAATATCCTATTGATTTAATTGGATACTGTATTTCACAAAGGTTCACAACTTGTCACAACACAGCATATAATGTGAGTAGCTAGTCGAGTAGCTGGGCGCATTGGGGTGTGACATGTCAAGGTTGACAGATATCCATATTCGGAATTGGATCAAAGCGGGAAAGCCGGTAGCAAAATCATTTGGCAATGGTCTGACATTCACTCTTTCGGCCAGTGGATATGCGGCATGGGTTCTTCGTTACCGCCTCCATGGCAAGCAGCGCGAACTCACTATTGGTCGTTATCCAGAGTTTTCGATTAAAAAAGCTACCGAAGAGGCGTTCAAGCGTCGCGTGGAAGTCGTCGGTGGCATTGATGTGGCCGGGGAAAAGCGGCGACAAAAAAAGGCAGATCGTACCGCTAAAACGGTCAAGGAACTTGGTGATTTCTACTATGAAGACCTTGCCGCGCGCGGCCGCTCAGTTGAAGGTTCTCGGTGGCATCTCGACGCATACATCGAGCCCAAACTGGGAGGGTTGCAACTTCATGAGGTCACACCCGACGAAGTGTTGGCGATGTGCGATTCAATTAAAGCCAAGCCTCGGCGACCAGATAAAGAATCCGCTCCTTCATCAGCACGCGAAGTTCTTGGCACCCTACGCAGGATGTTCGATTTTGCAATAGAACGTCGTTTAGCAAAACTCAACCCAGCAAGCGCCATCAAGCCAAGAACCGTTGCAGAAAAGAAGAGCCGCGAACGCGCACTTACGCGAGAAGAGCTATCTACTCTCTGGGCAGCTCTTCAAACCGACCAAATATCGCCTACTGCGGGGATGGCAATAAGAATGCTGTATTTGACCTTGGCCCGAAAAACCGAGGTTACAAGATCCGCCTGGAGTGAGATCAGCTTTGATCGGGCTGAATGGGACATTCCGGCCGAACGGACAAAGACTAGAAAGCCTCATCGGGTTTATCTTTCGACACAAGCCCTTACAATTCTCGAAGAAGCCAAGCGGCTTGGGTGTGAGTCACCATTTGTATTTCCTGGAAAGAATGAAAAACCAATTGGCGACACGACGCTGAACGAAGCGCTCAAGCGGGCCAAATATTTTGGCTTGAATCCCTTCACAATTCACGACTCTCGAAGAACAGCCTCTACCTTCTTGCATGAGATGGATTGGCCCTCAGATGTGATAGAGAAAGCCCTCAACCATACGGCTCAGGGTATTCGTGCAGTTTATAACCGCGCTGAGTATGCAGATCGACGGCGATGCATGTTGCAGGCATGGGCGGATTTTCTCGATTCGCTTATTGAAAACCGAAAGCAACAACGCGAATTTCCCACGTGAGGAAGTGGTTGACAAAAAATTAAAACCGGGGGTATTCTGGAAAAGCGGTGATGGAGTTAATGCGTCATTGCTGCACTGGCCTTGATACCCAAATCTAAAGCCAGGCTTTCATTCCTCTGGGGCGCCCAGCTCGGTGTAGGCGCGCAACTACGAGTATCGAGTGGTCCTTTACGGAACCGCAAGAAGTTCTTATTGAATTTTTGCCCCGTAACTAACCACATCATTGGTAATCGTTGTTGAAGGAGGAATACCATGTCCAAAAAATATCCCGACAATAAGCTCGGGGTGCGGAAAGTCTCGGTGGGCGCTACCTTTGAACTCCCACGTGCACTTCGCGAGTTCGACAATCTCCCGGATTCGGCCCACGTAAGGAAGTCTGTCTTAGAATTCCTATATTCTTGTTCCGGATCGACAGTTATACGCAGAGTGCACGACGGCCTTCTGCCTGCGCCACACAAACTGTCACCACGCATTTCTGCATGGAATGTTGGAGAGTTACGCCGTAACCTTGCTAGCAAAAAAGGGGAGTGACATGTCCATTACCCCCCCCATGATCACGCTAGGTGAAATGGTCTCTATGCCCATGGAGACCATAGAATATGCATTTCCTGGTCTTTTGCCGACGGCGCGCAATGTTTTTTTCCAAGTTGCGCCAGGTGTCGATTTCCTATGTTTCGCAAATTTAATTGCTTTCAGCATGGCCGGCGGAGCACGTTTTCCGCCTTACGGCACTCCGAAACCGGTAGTTACGCTCGTCATTTCCTGTAGAGGCTATAAGACCAGAACAAGCGAGCAGATGGTGTTGAATTTCCGAAAGCGACCTGTAGGCCCGATTTATATACGCGCAAGAAATAACCTTCTATTTCGATATCTAGAGGATGCCGAAATTGGCAAGCTAACCAACAGGTACGATCAAGATGAGTTTGTCGACTCGCTTCCTCCGAATTGTCGCTGTGTACTTTTCCATGACGCCCACCATTTGATCGCGAAGAAACAAGAACATGATGTGGTCAGCAATGCGACATTCGGTCGTCTCCTTTCTGCCTTGAACGAAAAGGGGATCGCGACTTTTGTTTTCTTCAAAACACGCCGGAAGGCTAGTTCTGAAATCGCGGATGAACTTTTTCAGGTGGCCGGAGATCGCCTGATCACTCTTTCCGAGAACCCGGCTGCGCCCCGCGAATATGGTGGAGGCTGCACAGTCGAGCGCCCGAAAACGAGCGAGCACGAGGACGTTCCACTCCGCTTCTCATTCTGGTATTCGGTCATCGACGACAAGCTTGAATACGGATGGGAATGCCGCGACCCTGCGGACGCGAACGGTGCAAAGCAAATCGAAATGCTGGAGCGGCGCAAACGTGTTCAAGACATGCTTGAGCGAGGGATGCCGCAAAAAGAGATCGCGGGCGAGCTTGGGGTCGATGCGGCAACGATATCGCGAGACGTTGCAAAGGTGAGGGCTGCGATTGCGAAGAAAGCCACTGCCGAATCTGGCGACGAAGATTTTTGACATTGCGTGGCCCAGCATCGCAGAAATAAAGGGTTTGCAAGGGTGCGCACACACCCTTGCGCCCTACTTAACGAACCCAAAACTTGGAGTACAAACCATGGACCTGCCGCATATCCGTAAGGCAAAAATCAATTACCTGCTGACCCAACTGAACGATGGAAAGCGTGTCACAGACCAAGCCATCCAGTCAGTACTCACCGAGCAGGAGTGGCAAGAACTGGCGAAAGAGATCGACCAATGGAAGATTAAATGCCAACCTAGGGCGAAGCCGTATGGCCGAATGCCCTCCGAACTGGAGCGCTACGCTGACCTCATAAAGGCTGCAGATTGTTTGTTCAGTCGAGCCAAGGCCTGTCGCGACAAAACATATCCGCGTTCGGTAGGTTTCATGCTGCCCCCGATGCATCTTCGTGGTTTGACGGCCAAGGAACTGCGCTATTGCGAGGCAGAGAATGCCTACGATGACGCCCTGGAAAAGCTTGCAGAGATGTTGTCAGACGAGCCCGGTCTTGCAATTTGGCTAGATCGACCGGCCCGGTTCGGTCAGAATGATGGTACGGTATCGGCAAACCCGGATGGTGTGCCTCGCTTGATTACCTCGCGCTCCGTGCATGCTCGTCACTACTCGCCAGGCAAGCCTACGAAAAGTTCACTCCAAAAGTGGGCATTGCAGTCCAGTCTAAACAGGTTCGATTTGTTCCTCAGCTTGGAACCACCGCCGATACCGCAGCGTTATGCGGCCAAAGTGCGGAGAACTCCTGACTTGGACGACGGATGGTAAGTTGCCAGCCTGCTATGGTCAGACGAACTATCAGTCCGCAGACTTGCAAAATTGCATGCATGCACACTTGCAATGGTCGGTGCCAATAACAAGGCACCGACCCGGATTACACCCTTTCGTCAGAACAGTTCATCGCCGGATAAATCGCCGCCACCAGCGAAATCATCGTCATCGGACGTAACCACTGCATTGCAGATGCCGCCACGACAGGACGGCATCTCCTGCCTTTCCAGCAGTTCTGCCGTCTTTGCTTTCAAGGACTCAATTACAGGCGGCACCGACACCCTGGAAAAAACGTGATGCTCAAGGCTGTCGGGGGGCACGAACTCCCCCGGAAACACGAACCAGTCCTTCAGGTGCGGCGACAGCTTGGTACTCTGAATCGGCCAGGGTATGGAAATATCAACCGCCGTAGCCTCCAGTATCTGCCGCTTGAACGCAGAGAACTTCTTGCTCTGGGCGTTCAGCACCGCTTTGGAGCCACCCACACAATCCAAGACTAACTCATGCTCGCGGACATTCTGGCCAGCCAAGTGTGCGCGTAAAAGGGTTTGGCTACTTGCTGGCAGCTTGGCAATTATGGCATCTGTAGGGGCACGCACACGCAGGCCCTCATCAAGGCGCAAGGTATCCCTGGCAAGTTGAAACAGCTTTTCGTAGGCCGTTGGGTTCCCCCGCCAAGCATCAGGCCGATCAAGCTGATTCTCCCGCAGCCATTTCTCGTGAACCATGACCTCAACGCGGACAACACGCTGCCCAAGTTCAACCAACTCTTGTTTGATTTCCGGGCTGGGAAACGTGGCAAAGGCATTAGGCGCATTCGGTGCCTTGATATAGGCCGAAACATTGAACTCCCGTTGTTTGATGTACAGGGTGAAGCAATTGTCCGTCCCGAAGATATAGGTTGCTTGCCTCTTCGCGTTCTGTCGCTGCGGGGCACCAGACACGTGATTCAGCACACCGTCAGCGTAATCCCGGAGTTCCTGATGCCGATTCAAAGCATCTTCGGGCGAGGGAAACTCAAACAGGAATGTCCCGGTTACCGATTTCAGGCGAACGTTCTCAGGCTTGAACTGGCTGAGGCCAAGCGCTGAACAGCCCCTTTCGGCAGCGTAGTACTTGAGTAGCTCTAAGACGCCTTCAGCGGCGCAGGGCACACCATTAACGAGCAGGTGATTACGGCCAATCAAGCAGGCTGGTACGTTGATTTGTACCTCGTACCCACCAACACGCCCCCGTACATTACTGTTAGCGGGGATGGCCTGTACTTTATATTCTGCCCCGGTCAGCGGGCTAACGACTGGTACTAGGTCGAAGTATTCAGCCTTGATTTCACCATCCTCGTTAACCTTGCGGTTAAGCTCGAACGGAAACCGGCATTGCTCATATTGTTGGTCCGATAGTTCGTTCTCGAAGCGATGGACCAGTTTGATGGTATCTACCATGACTATTCTCCTGGATCAACACAGCCATAGACCTACACTTGTTGCCTAGTGAGTAAGAGCAACTGGTATGTAGGTGTTACGGTTATGTAATTGGTAGTAGTTACTTACGTGCATCTTTCAGCCCATCACGAAAACCTGGAAACAGCTTCGTGGGGGCCTACGATGCGGCGACACCTCTGTAACCACAGACCGGAGGAATGTTTGGTCTGTCGTCAGCGGCAAGTAATTTGCTAAATTACTGTGCTGAAAATTGCGTAGGTCTTGGTGGAATTTTCGGGAAAACTAGCGTTAAGGCGTGCCAAATTTTTGAGCCTTAAACTCAAAAGCGGGGCGCCGCAAGAGCAAAACCCATTCAGCGATCTGCTCAGTTCCTGGTGCCGAATACCACACAAGCGTTCACTTCCCTGGACTAGCATTTGTGCCAACTGTGAATTTGTAAGCGGCTGCGCTATATTTTGCGGATGACTCGCTCCAAACTCATTGCCCAGCTTGTTGAGCGCTTCCTGACGTTGTCCGCGAAGGATTCTGAAGTAGCGGTTTCATTGATAATCGATTCGATTGGGGATGCCCTCGCACATGGCCATCGTATTGAGATTCGGGGATTCGGCAGCTTCCGCGCCATCTATCGCCGGCCCCGAATCGGCAGAAACCCGAGATCGGGTGAACGGGTTGATGTTCCTGCGAAATATGTCCCGCACTTTAAGGCGGGGATGCAATTGCGGGAACGGGTCGATCCAAATTTAGTTTGGGTATAGGGCGGAATCGTGGTCTGCTCTCTTTCCGGCGCCCCCATTCCGTTCGCGCTGTGCGCTTTGGCGCCGGTTTCTCCGACGACAAGCTAAATGACTGCACTCGTATTCTTAATTCAGCCTCATCAAGTCTGCATGGCCATGGATACCTTAGTCATCGGCGCCGACGACAGAAAGCCCATGAACTTTCAGAGTAAGTTCTTATCATTTCCAGAGAGCGATCTAGTCGTTGCAGGTACTGGCCACGCCGGGTTTATCAATGGATGGTTTGAGTGTCTTTCCTCTTTTTCGGGTACGGAATATATAGACAAACTGAATATCATTGCGCCTGAAATTTTCCAAGAGTCCGTTAACACCGCAGGTGATTTAGGCGAGGTCACTGCTACGATTTATCACTTCGGCTATTCAAAAGCTGAAGCTAGGTATGTTGGATATGCTTACCGCTCAACAGCTGGTTTTCAGTCTGAGCCGCTCCCATATGATTGTTTTGGAGTTAAGCCAGAGGTAAGCGTAGAACTGCCCGAAAACATAGAATTTCCAAGCCTACTCGTTGATCTCATACTCAAGCAACAGAACCAAGATCAAATGCTGCCTATTGAGCAACAAGTCGGAATTGGCGGCGAGATCGAGTTTGTTGTATTGGCGAACCGAAGTATCCACATCGAAACTGTTCATCGCTTTGCCACGTATGAAAGAGAACTTCAATATATTGAGAGCCGTGGTGCATAACCCCGCAGTCTGAATAGACTTAATCAAGTCGATCAGCTAAGGCGTCAAGCTTCTTGGAGGTCTTCATTTAGCAGCGATAGCGAAATGTCAATCCATCTATTGCAAAACCGCTCCCGATATTCGGGCAGAACTGGAGCATGGCTTGGCATTCCTTGAAAACGAGGAATTACCGGATTTTGACACTGCTGAGGAGCGCCGTATCTGGCCTGATCGATGGACAGAGTTCTCCAAGCGCGAAAGTAGCCGCTACAGGTGACGCTGCTGATCCATGAAAAAATGATGTAGTGGGAAGTGCTTGTCGTTTGGCTTAACATAGCAAGCACGCAAGAATAACCGTAATAAAACTCGCCTATATATGAACGCAAATCCATCGTTGCTCCAAAACCAGCTAACAACTTGGCTTCTACGTAGGACTCCGGCTAATGGGGTTCGACGGGTTGCATCGCTTTCCGCAGCCATTGCGAGCGATCTGGGGAATGTTCGTGAAGACAACCAAGATAGAGCAGCCATTGCGCGTGGGTGGGATCGACATGGGCAGGAATACGCTCTTGTTGCCGTAGCCGATGGGATTGGTGGAATGCAGGATGGCGTCACTTGTGCGGCCATGACAATCGGCGTTTTCGTTGCGGCAGTAGATCAGCGTGCACAAAACGCCAGCAACAGCTCAGATCATCCAGAAGAGTGGTTGCTTGAAGGCGCTCATGCTGCAAACCAAGCACTCTTCTCAAGGTTTCACGCTAGCGGTGGCTCGACTCTAGTCGCACTATTGCTCCGACCCGGTACTTGCCCCTACTGGCTAAGTATTGGGGATAGTCGCGTCTATTGCATGAATAACAAAGGCCTAATACAGTCCTCCATTGACGACACAATCGCAGGTCAGCTTGGCAAGAACCCAGAGGACGCTATTGAACAATCGCGATTGCTTCAGTTCGTTGGTATGGGTGCTGACCTTGAGCCTCACATCGCGAAACTCGACGCTGACTCTACAGATGCTGTAATTCTAACCACCGACGGAGTCCATTATCTGGCACCAAGTCCTGGCTGGCTGGGCCAGATAATTCACCACTCGCCTGATCCTGGTGTATGTGTAAAGCGCTTTATTGATCTCGCAAAGTGGTGTGGCGGACCAGACAACGCCACAGTTGCAATGATCACGTTGCCTGTGGAGATGCAATCTGAAACTAGGCCTGCTTACCCTTGTTTGGAGGTGTGGGATGCATACGGAGAACTGCAAGTTATCAACCCAGCGTCCTCGAAAGCATCGCCAGCCCTTATCTTAAGCCCTGCGACAACGAGCCAATCTTCACCACCTCCCAGTGTTGCACGTTTAGACCTTGCAATTGATGAGCGTCTAGGTACATCTTCACCAGAACAATCCAAATCTCGTCGGGGAAAGTCTTCTCGTAAGCCAAAGAAATCTGCTGACAAACAAAGCAATGGCCTCGATAAATTGAACGAACCGGAACTCCCCCAGCTGCACATGGAATTTCCGACGAAGTCTAACAACGAGAGTCTCTGAAATCATGATTGCTGACCGTTACGAAGTCGTTGGTGCTTCTTTTGTTGGAGGCATGGCAGCTGTTTGGCCCTGCAACGACATAGTTCTTCAACGAAAGGTCGCAATTAAGGTGATGCCTGGCAGTGCCGAAAAACGCCGGATACGCGACGAACTAAGCGCTCTCTTGAAGATGCGCTCGAACCATGTCGTTCAAGTCTACGACGTGTTGAACCTCAACAAGGACTTGGCCATTGTTCAAGAATTCGTCGAGGGCAAGGATTTATTCGATGAAGGCTTAGCTCCCAAGAACAAGAATGAGTACTTGAAGCTACTTTGGCAGATCGCGTCCGGCATCGCTAATATTCACGATCTTGATGTCATACATCGAGACATCAAGCCTAATAACATGAAGGTCGATCCGGAAGGCGTCGTCAAAATTTTCGACTTCGGATTAGCTCGGGATGAAGGCCCGAGCGCAGCAACGCTAGGTTTTGTGGGGACTCCCGGCTTTGCTGCTCCTGAGTTATATCGTCACCACGTTACTTTTACTGCTGCGGTAGATACTTACGCCTTCGGAGCAACTGCACTTTTTCTAGGTCTTCGAGATTTGCCCCCAGAGCTTGTACATCGCCCTCCCGTGCTTTCAGGAGCCAACTACTTTTCAGCCCTACCATTTAAGCTCGCAAAGGACGTTGAGTCGATTTTGAACACCTGCCTTGAGGAGTCCCCCTCTATCCGGCCTGCCATGCGCGACGTTAGGGATTTGCTTGCCAAACACCTGCTTCACAATAGGCACAGGGCGTTAATTGTGTTTGATGGCAAGGCATCGTATCTCGACGCAACTCGTCCTAGTGTGGTTCTTCGCCTAGCCTCAATTGGTGAGATTGGAATTCGCTACGATGGCTTTGACTTCCTTGTCGACAGGGTTAGTGGTGAAGTTTTCATAAATAACTCTCCCGTTGCGGTAGGTGATCATTTGCCAGGTGCCTGCGTCGTTGCGCTGGGTGCCCCAGAACGCAAAGCAGACCGCAAGTACATCACGTTCGACCTATCTCACCCGGAGATTGTGCTGTGAGCGGCCCGCTAAAACCTAGTGATATTATTGGTGATCGTTATGAAATTCTTCGGTACGTGGGCGAAGGCGGTATGCAGTTCGTGTATCAAGCCAAGGATATATTGACTGATCGGCATGTCGCGCTGAAAACCCCCAAAAACAAGTCTGCAACCAAGCGCTTCAGGAGAAGTGCAGTAGTTGCCGCCAAGGTAAACCATCCGAATGTCGCAAAAACTCTTGATTATCTCAAGGTAGGCACTCAGCGTTACCTAATTGAGGAATATATAGAGGGCAGTGATCTGAAAGCCGCTCTGCTTCAAGAAACGGCGTATCTTGACCCCTATCTAGCCGCCAAGGTACTGCACCACCTTGCAAAAGGGGTTGCAGCTGCCCACCACGCTGGGGTTGTGCACCGAGACCTGAAGCCCACGAACATCATGGTCATTGGTGGCTATTCATTGCACGAACTGAAAGTCACCGATTTTGGGATTGCCAGGATGGCGGATGAGGAGTTAAGGGAGGCAGTAGAAGGTGGCGATGCAAGCATGTCTGCCTCACAAACAGCGGTAGGGGCGCTTCCCTACATGGCTCCCGAGGCTATTGACGAACCTAGCACCGTAGGCCCTCCAGCAGATATCTGGTCAGTTGGAGCGATGATGTACCACCTACTCTGTGGCCAATATCCGTTCGGTCAAGGTCTAAGGGCCGTTCCTAAGATTATGACTGCGAAACTTCCAGACCCCCCTGAATTCCTATCCGCCAATCCACAGTTTGCACCTCTTGCCAAAGAGATACTTGAAATCGCCTTTTCGTGTCTAAAGAAAGACCCGATGGAGCGACCGACGGCAGACCAGCTAGTCGAGAAATGTAGCACCCTTTGCTACACCTCGTCACCCAGGCAACAAGGGGTTGTATGTGATTTCCGATATGGGGCCTGGGGGTTCATCAGAACGCCAGAAGGTAGCGTTTTTTTTCATCGCGAATGTGTTTACGGCCCAATGCCAGTGGTTGGTGATCCTGTCCTTTTCGCCAGCTACGACGGTGGCGGAGCTGACCGCGCGCTGCCCGTCGTGAAACTGACCGGAGCAACTGATTGACGGGTTGATGTTGTAAGAGCGAGTCTCGCTGGGGTTAACCCTCCAGTTCATATCGAAGTGTCAGGTACGGTTTTTGGGAACACCTCATTCCGAACAGCCCTCACACTATCGAAAAATGGCCAGCGCGAAACTCATGGCCGACCTATGCCGAAGGCCGAAGGTGGAAGGTGCAGCAAGCTGCCCCGCTGCAAAGTTAGCCGTTTTTCACCACTTCTGCCACTGCTCCTGTTATCTTAACTCGACGCCC
Organism: Pseudomonadota bacterium; assembly: GCA_018262285.1. Taxonomy (GTDB): domain Bacteria; phylum Pseudomonadota; class Gammaproteobacteria; order Burkholderiales; family Rhodocyclaceae; genus UBA1934. The sequence continues at coordinate 10,925 of JAGTRX010000006.1, forward strand.
TCGTGGCGCAGATTGTTCACCTGGGCACTCACCGGCCACGCCTCCATCTCTTTGTCTGGATAGGTATGGGCTAGACAGAGCAGCAGATTGACGTCACTAGCACCGTTTGGCGGGCACTTCAGAATGCGCAAGGCTGCCCTTGCCTTTCGGCTTGGTCAAAGTCTCTGCGGGGTTTCCGCCACCGGCAGCGGATTATCGACTTATGTTTCTATACGCCTCAAGCCTAAACAATCCAAACGCCACGCTCAGTTGAAACAAGCGCGCCTCGTGCCTCTTCTTGTGCGATGTAATCCGCCAACTTTTCGGCTTCATGATCCCGAAAAGTAACATGCGTTTTAGAACCATAAAGATTTGAAGTGACATGAGTGCAATCTGTCTTAGGAATGAGACCCTGTTCAGTTACTACAGATGACTTGAAGTCGAGTGATGGAGACGATTTTTTCATAAATGCCCTTTCTATATAAACGGTTTTTGGTTCGAAAACAACATTGGAACAGCCAATCATTGATCAATGTAACTCTGCCCGCGCTGCGATGCCAATTGCCACAGCCTGATTGGCTTACGTGTTGATAGTGCCCTTACACACCGGATATTGAGAACACCCCCAAAACGAGTTACCCGCATTGCCGCCGCGTTTGGCGGTTCTTATTACCATCGGACTACCGCATTTTGGACAACTGGGTATTGCCGTTGAGGCGGTCAATGTCACCGGAACGCCGCCCGTTTCTTTCACCATCCGCAGCATGGTGCTGGCTGGCACCAGTTCGATAGAGCGCCCTTCAACGAATCGTCTGGCTTCTTCGGTGAACTCGCCGGAAGCAACAACGAACCCACCGACAGCACCTTCGGCAGACATGACCCCATATAGCTCCCGAACAATGGCAACGCCAACTTTCAGGACTTTCCACTGTTTGCACTGAACAAAGTATTTGTCTTGACCGGAGCGCAGTTCCAAATCAACACCGCCGTCCGGGCCATCGCCACCTCGTTCGATGACTTGGAATCCTTTACGCCGAAAGACTTCGGCAGTCAGACCTTCAAACTCCCGCCATGAAATGCTTTCCAAAGCTGTGCGTGTAGGGTTGTTCACAACTTCCCGGTGCAAAGCTGATTGGCGATGTCTTCTGAAAACGGAAATGCCTGCGCCAAGCAGAAAAGCAACGGGGAAGATGTACTGCAAAAACATGCTAAAGGTGATCAGCATCTGCCGAACCATGCCGCTTCCAACGGTTTGCCCAAGGTTCTTCATGTCTGCAGCCACAAATGAAGGCGGGGGTAGCGCAGCTATGAAGTGAAAAATCAAGAACGATACCAAAGCGAGAATCACCCCCGCTTGCCAAGGCAACTTGGAAGCAATCTCGATTAGGTCTTCAAAGGGAGAGGATTTTTTTCGGGCCACAGTGCAAATAGGTACTGACAGGAATGATAGGGCCAAATTATGGCAAATGAAACATAATCTGTCTGCAGGTCAGCCTTTCTGGAATTCAAGAATTGCTGCAGGCATGAGGCTTTTGCGGCGGCCACAGATTTTTCAATTTTCATCATCTCTGATGATCGACACGCGTTTCACTGCAAAAGAGCACAGTCCTTCTTGGTTTCAGAGTTGTTCTTGTTCAGTTGGAATGACAAGACGGCTGCATAGTGTTAACATTTTCCGACCAAAACAAGTGCTGATGTTTTAGGACAACAAGTTGTCGTTCCGCAAACTGGTCTCGAACCGAACACAGCGGGGCGAAAATTAATTAGTTTGAAAAGGCGCGCGAATGGATTCGGAACCTACAATTTCTCAGACAAAGCTCGCTGGCCCGTTCGAGGAAGAGGTCGTCGTATATCACTCGAATGGGCTGATCTGGGGCACGATTTCTCAATGGTGTTCTGTACTTAAAGCCCCATACTTCATGCCGGAGTATCTGAACAAAGCAGCCGAAACCAACGCTGCTGCAATGAAAGGGGGGCCTTACTCGACAGCCATTCAGAGCGGAAAACTGTATCGCTGGCCTCCAATTGCAGCCTCCTTAGACAACTGGTACAGCGCATGGATGCGTAAAGTGGCTAAGGGAGAACACACCCTGATGGAGTACAACAAACGTCTTGCATCTGAGCGTTTTGCCCTAAACATGGCACAGCTCAAACAGTGGGGTTATGAACTCCAGGAGAGGGAACTCCAAGCAGCAATGTCTACAAAGATGACTCCAACACAATCTACCAGTGGTTTGGCAGAAGTCAATCAGGCAATAGAAGCGATTCAATCGCTTGCACAGGTCACACGCCGTGCGCTAGAAAGGCACGAAGATGCGATTGACGAGCAAAGCGAAAGAATTGATGACATCGAACAAAGCGATCCGGCGAGAAGAGATCCAAAAGCTTTTATTACAGTTAAGCAGCGCTGCCTTGAGCGCTCACTGTCGGTTGCCTTCGTAGTTGAAGGGCGAATGAATCTATGTCAGGCGTGTGGTCAATTTCTCCAGAAGTCAGGCGTAGAGAAAGGGCAGCCCATTAAGGAACGCTTAGACGGGTCAAATGTAATCGTCGACGTCGCTGCGTGGCGACGTGAAGATATCGACGATGCGATTGAATATTACCTTCCAGATTTTGCCTTGCCGCGGCGACGCAAGGCACGCGACTAGCTGCGAACGAAATTCAGACAGGACGGTAAATGGATGATCTGGACAAAGCTTTAAGCCACTTTGACTCAATGGTGGACTACGAGGTAGCACCGGTCTGTCCTGACGGAAGGAAAAGATCAGCGAGTGCGTGCCGTAAATGCCTGCAGAAACAATACTTCCCAGGAGGTACAGTCGACTACTCATGTTCCCAACTGCGCCTTCTATATGTTCTGTGCTACTTGCCAGTTCATTTGAAGGAGAATCTCGATGTATTGGAGGGATTGAACCGGAATGGGGTTGAAAATTCTTGGGCACCATCTATTGAAGTACTTGCTCTTGGTGGTGGCCCCGGTTCTGAAATTGCAGGCTTCCAAATATTCGTTGCCAATCACGGTTTTTTCGGGTCAAACCCCGCTGGAATCGAAATAACCCGATTGGACAGGGTTGCTGAATGGTCCGAAATATTCAAGACTGTGCGTAGCATTGCCCAAGGCACCGAAACGAAATTTAAGTACTCTAGGATCAAGGACGACGTTCGTAAAATAAATCGATACAAAGGCACATATGACCTTGTATTCTTGTCTTACATCGTCTCTGAACTTACAGATGTTGAGGCAGTTCAGCTTGGAAAGGCACTTGCTAACGTTATTAAAAAGAAATGCGTATTGGTATTCAACGACAGAAACGAAACCGATGTCGTTAACAGGATTGATACAATCACCAAACTACTTCCGCCAGCAATTACTGAGTATGAGTCTAAATCAGCTTGTCACGTTGGAATGCCTTACCCTGAAGCAATAAAAGAAAGGGTCGGCCCCAAATTGCATCTAAGCTCATATAGGCGTGGAATTGTCGTCGTCTCATGATCATCAGCGCAAGCCGCAGAACCGACATTCCAGCTTTTTACGCCGAATGGTTCTTGAACAGAATTTCAGATGGGTATGTGCTGCTTAAAAACCCGTTCAATGCTCACCAGATTCGCCGTGTATCTCTTCGAGCAGAAGATGTCGACGCAATAGTTTTTTGGACAAGGAATGCTGAGAAACTAATACCCTCTCTGAAGATATTGGATGCACGGGGCTATCGCTATTATTTCCAGTACACCATCACAGGCTACCCAAGATCGATCGAGCAATCGGTTCCTGCCACGCGCCGTGCGATTCAGACTTTCATTGAGCTAAGTGCATTGATAGGCCCAGAAAAGAACATATGGCGCTATGACCCCATTTTGGTATCGAACGTCACAAGCATTGACGAGCATAAGCGCATTTTCGAGAAAATTGCTCGTGCTCTTGAGGGCCACACAAACCGTGTGGTTATCAGTTTCGTAGATATGTACAAGCGGGTATCTGCAAACATTGGGCAAGTGCCGGGGCTAATAATGGAAAAAGAAACTGCCAAATGTGAAATGTTTCAAACCTTGGCTCAGCACTTTGCAAATATCTCTGCGCAGTTCGGAATGTCAATCCAGAGTTGTGCGGAGGAAATTGACCTTAGCCGTCAAGGAATCATGCATGGAAAGTGCATAGACGACGAGTTAATACGATCCTTGTTTGACATTTCTGTGGCCAGACGAAAAGACAAGAATCAAAGGCCATCATGTGCGTGCATTGAAAGTGTAGACATTGGCCAATATGACACCTGTCTTCATGGGTGCAAGTACTGTTATGCCACCACAAATCATGCTCTTGCTACACGGAACTTCGAGAAGCACAACCCAAAGAGCCCCCTTCTCTTAGGTGAGCCAGAAATGCCGCTCGAGCCAAATATTGATCACCAGCAGGAATCACTTTTTTAGCAATTTCTGCGCGCCAATCAATAGACCGGCCCCGCCTTTACCTTTTACATCTAGGACAAGTGAAGACTTAGGCCGAAATTCTGACCTCCCCCAGGTTGCTTGAAGATACCTGTCGACCAAAAGCGGCCATGAGAGAACCGTTGTGCAGAAATATCAAGCTGCTTTCTTCGATTTTTTCTTCGGGGGAATCTTCGTAGTCTTAGAGTGCATTTCATCAACGCCAATCTTCAAGAGTTCTACCTTGTACCCATACCCCTTCAATACTTTAGTAGCGTTATTAGCATTTACTCTTGAAAAGAACGGGAGGTACAAATTCTTTTCTTTCGCATTGCTAATAACAGCGTAGACGATAGTGAGTTCATCCTGCGTTGGTTTCTCATCGACTCGAATTAAGTTGATAAACGGCGCGACAAGTTGACCTCTTACCTTCTGCCTGAACTCTGGGTCAATCTGAATTAATTGGCCAGACACAAAGCCCTGTGCGAAAAGATGGCTGAAAACGCTGGATTTCCCATACATCTTGACATGGATAAGTTCGCCATCGATGGAAAGCAGGTCGCATATCTCGACCTGTCCATAACCGCCACCATGCATGATTTTCTTGGTGTCATCAAGCAGGGCGTAGAGTTCCGGTTCAGTCTTTGCGACATCCGCATTGTAGGTTCCCTCGCCTCCACCTTTATATTCTGGAAGTTCCAGCTTCGAAGCTGGAATCTTGGAAAAATCGGCATTGGTCTTTGCGACAAAGTCCATCGCCACAGTAAACCACTTTCCATCGTTAAGAATGTATTTTTTCTCGTTCAGATCGATCTCTGCGTAGAGGCACTTGAAAACTGGCCACGCATTGAGAACCCTCTTATGCTCAGCATCAGCACAATAAACCTTGCGCTGGCGGAACAAGTCAAGCGATAAAGTCGTCCCAACTCCGACTGTTTTGAGAAACCCATTTAGAGTGATATCCGGGTGCACTTCTTTACCGCCGTGCATAAACATAAAGCCTTGCACGGTTGCCCAGTTGATAATCTCTGGTATCGACAACCAGATGTCCTTAAAGTCCTTCGCCACAAGTTTGGCATCCAACGCTTTTTCGAGGTCGACAATGACTGCTGTGCTTTTCGTTATGGAGATGTTGTTCACCCATTGGTGATCATTAGCGCTTAGATCGGCCTCAAATTTTTTCCGGTACTCATCCAAAAGGAAAGGCAAATCAGACAAGCTCATCTTGACCGCGACAGACAAGGAATCACTACCAGCCATTCTAGTGCCTAGCGCTTCATCTAAAGGAGCGCCAACAATCGCCTTCAACATGTCTTGCTCAACATCGAGACCAAATTGATCAGGGGTTGTTGCCTGCCCCGATTGAATTCTTGTATGGCTCTGAATGGCATCTAGTGACTGTACATCAACGCATCTGAAGCTTTCTGGGTCTACCGAATTGAGCGCACAAAGAAGCCCAAATCTCTCCTCATATACATCATCCTTCAATAAAAAGCGCCCGCCTTGCCCAAACGCCAGTACGAAGCAACGCCCATTTACCTGAATAAAGAATGCGGCTGAAACGCCTGGGACAGCGAGCATGGCAAGATCAAGATACTCGCCAAATAGGCTAGCCCACTTGGGAGGAGTTGGGTGGGTTTTCTTGATGAACAGCTGACCTGCGCCGCATCCCGGAATCTGTACCTTAATTGCAGGGTCGCATGCCCCCTTGTTTAGCACTAGATCACTAGTGGTGTAGCCCTGCTTGATGAGGAATATGTTGTGGTTAAATAACTTCTTATCAGCAGACATGTCACACTCCTACCCAATAAACCGCATTGTTTCTACCAATTCAAAAGAATAATCTTAGCGTTGCCGATTATGGCAAACAATTATTCAAATTCAAAGTTTTTGCTGCATTATTAATAGTAATGTGTGATCTATGGCGGGGCGTTTGACATACTAAGGTGGCCGCTACGGCCGAAAAAATGCGTTCCCATAGTCGTTCCGCTGCAAAGTTAGCCGCTGATCGACCCGGCGTTGCGCCTTTGGTACGATAACGTTATGGCGCTTGCGGTTCGCGCCAATCATCCGCTAGCTGCTGCCGGTTTTCTGCCGGCCTACCGTTTCGGCTGGCTTCCTCACTTTCCCCTGGAGTCCCTATCATGTCTGATATGCATCGGGCGGCTTGTGCTCGCCCTGAAAATTTGGCTGTTCAGCCAAACCAACCACTTTTCCCGCTAGGCCAGATCGTCGCCACCCCTGCGGTACTGGAACATTTTCGCCGTCACGGTATTGATCCATTTGAGTACCTTCGACGTCATCGTTGCGGAGATTGGGGTGGTGAACTTTGCGCCGAGGATATTGCCGCGAATCGTTCTGCGGTTCAAAACGGTTCGCGGGTATTCAGCGCCTACCGGATTGCTGGCGAGAAGGTCTGGATCATCACCGAAGCAGATCGCAGCGCAACGACACTTTTGTTTCCCGAAGAGTATTAGCCATGGAAAAGCTCTGCGAGGACAACCGTCGACCGATGCGCGATCTGTTATTGCAGTTGCCTTTACTGTCAGTCACTCCTTCAGGTGAAATCGACTACGAGGCTGCTGACCCTGACCTGTTGGTACAGATCGCCGATAACGCTGAGATTTCCATGCGAACCATTCATCTTGGGCTATCAGCCATTGGGATTCTGCTTGCCCATGCTGCGCCAGAACTTGAAACGGGGGATGTCACTGCAAATGTTATCGAGGCAATTGGCTGGACGATGGCTGAGATGGGAGATTTTGCGTCTACTGCCCATTGCCTTGCCGTCGCTTCGCGCCGATATACCACCGACTACAACCCTCAAGAATCCCACTCAGTGGCAAACGTCAAACCTTGATGCTATTTCCCCTCTGATCTGTTGCGGCCATTCGCCGCTTTTTCAAACGCCGCTAAGCGCCGAATAATCACAGTATTCGTAGGTCAGCTTGACCAGCCAAGCGGCATATTTCACGAAAGAAAATCGTATGCCCCCACCTGAAAGAATGATTCAGGCGGATCGTTCCGCCATGACCGAAGCAGACTATCTGGAAGCAACCCGAGCCGAATCGACACGACATGAGTACGCCAAAGACCTGAGATACTTTATCGATTCAGGCGGCAGTATTCCTGCCACAGTCGATCAGATTGTCGAACACATTACCAGCATGGCCCAAACCTTGGCGACCGGCACCATCGAAAAACGTCTGGTCAGTCTGCATGTTGCGCATCTGGAACAAGGCTATCCATCGCCGGTTCACGATCCACGCATCAAACAATTGATGCAAGGCGTTCGCCGTAGCCTCGGAGTGGCACAGCGTCAGGTTAAAGCCATCGAAAAGGAAGTGTTGCTAGATATGTGGTCGGTCGCCAGCAAGGGGTTGCCAAACTGGGCAGCCCGCACAACGGCCTTGCTGGCGGTCGGATGGGCAGGCGCGTTCCGGCGCAGCGAATTGGTCTCGCTAACTTGGGAATCGGTGACCTGGCTGGAGAGTGGGATCGAAATCTTGCTCAAATCATCGAAGGTCGACCAAGCCGGTGCGGGATTCGTGAAGTTCATTCCGCAGGCTTATGGTGACCGTTGCCCGGTGAAGGCGCTGAAGCTTTGGCAAGAGGTATCCGGTGGAGAGACAGGGGTGATTTTTCGGCCGGTCAATCGGCACGATCAGATTATCGACAAGGGGCTGACACCGCATGCAGTGGCGCAGATCGTCAAACGCTTGATCGAAGAGACCGGGCGTGATCCGAAAGTGTATTCAGGCCATAGTCTGCGGGCAGGGTTTGCGACGGCAGGGACACTTGCCGGATTGCCAAGTTATCAGCTAATGCAAATCACGGGCCACAAATCCGAAGTCACGCTGCAAAAGTATGTGCGGATCGGCAAACGGCGACAGATTCCGTCATTGCTGTGATCCAGCATCCAGATCAGTCCTGACACTTCCAATGCCTCCGTTTCCTGCTAATCCATCAGTTTCAATATGCAATTCCATGGCTTTGCAGATATATTGCACTTTTTAGCACTGCAGCACATGATGCCCCGTGTGTGATTTTCGATTCAAGCACCATTGTCAAGACCTCAGAGAATGGAATTGCTAACCGCTGCAGTGGCTCGTCGGCGGATGGTTCGTGCCATTCAGGAAATGCCGCCTTCAGGGCAAGAAACATAAAGTTTGGGGAATCAACTACCGACGTAAATGGATCTAATCTTCCCAAATCAACCCAAGTTTCTGATGTCGTCCCGGTTTCCTCAAGCAGTTCGCGTTTTGCAGCTTCTAGCGGAGTTTCAAATTCATCAACCCCACCACTGACAAGCTCTATTGAGCGTCTATTGATCGCATACTTAAATTCGTCAACAAGCATGGCATTCATTTGCTCGTCTAGGGCTAAAACCGTTGAGCCGCTCTTCATTTGCACTATGCCGAAACATCCTTCTTTTCCGCCGGGCCGCGTGACACGATCCTCCCTAACTATAATCCATGGGTTAACGTACACCTCGCGACTGGAATTGACCAAAAATGGATTGCACACATCCCTCTCCAAAACTAGGTTAAAAGAAAAAACAGAGTGTAATAACTCTTCGCGACTGCGACCCCAAAAAGCACGTCCACACACCAGCCTATCAGCTACATGCCACTTATTGAAAATGACGATACAATTACCATAACACATCCCGACATTGTCTTGCACTCTTTGAGCAAAATCTCGCTAAGAAAAGGTAACGGTATGACTACCGCAACTATCATCGGCCCCACCAGGCTCAACGGATCATTGTCAGTACAGGGCAGCAAGAATGCTGCGCAAAAGATGATCCCCGCAACATTGGTCTTCCCCGGAATATATGTAATAAGGAACTTACCGTCGATTCAGGACACCTGTAGTCAATTAGACGTGGTTTCATTTCTTGGTGGCAAGGTCACGAGAGAAGGGACAATTGCAACTATCGATACCAGAACTATTACGTCTAAAGATATACCTCCTGAAATCACAGCTAGGTCTACTGGAACTTTCTTGTTTGCAGGCGCACTGCTTAGCCGGTTTGGCTTCGCAAAGGTACACCATCCCGGCGGATGCGAAATAGGGCGCCGTCCTGTCACTTGGCACCTTGACGCATTTAGGGCTTTGGGAGCCACGGTAACAACTAGTCATGATCATTATGAGGCTCAATCAGCCAGGTTGAACGGCTGCGAGATCGTCTTTCAGAGACCGACTGTCAATGGCACTGTCAACGCGATTTTGGCGGCCGCTCGGTGCGAGGGCACGACGATCCTCCGCAACACCCCTACCGAGCCGGACATCGAAAACACAGTAGACCTATTGAACAAAGCTGGAGCGTCCATAAGCATTTCTAGTGGTACCGTTGAAATTCTGGGGCGCATACCTTCTAGAGACGCTGCTGTTGACTTGGCTGTAATCCCAGACAGAAACGACGCTGCCACCTTTGCGATTGCCGCTGCTATGCTTGGTGGCTCTATACAACTATCGCCGATCAACCCCGACCACCTAGACCCTTTGCTGGTGGCACTTTCGAAAGCTGGGGCGCGGTGGTCAGTGGTCGGTTCTGAACGAGGTCAAGTGCTGACAGTAAGCAGAATTACACAACCTGTTAGCCTATCATTAGAAAGTGGGCCATTTCCGGCCTTTTCGACGGATTGGGGTCCTATGTTCCAGGTGCTAATGACGCAACTCGGTGCTGCCAGCACATTTCACGAAACAGTATTTTCTGACCGCTTCAAGCACATTCCAGACTTGGTTAGCATGGGCGCAAAAATTGAATATTTTCAACCAACGACATCATCAAAGTATCAATACAACTTTGACTCGCCTTCAGAGCCAGGAAGGGGGCATGCGATACGCGTTTTTGGTTCATCGGAACTCTTTGGGCGGTCTGTATATGCTAATGACATACGTGCCGGTGCCGCACTGGTGCTTGCAGCAATGGCTGCCAAAGGAACAACACAGGTTGCGAATTATGACCAAATTTTTAGGGGATATGAGGATTTCGCCCAAAGGCTTAACAAATTAGGGGCGCAAATTTCGGTGCATGACGACCAGAAAATATAAATGCCATATTTTGACTCGTTTCAAGCTAAGCTGATTATCGGGCAACATGAAGCACGCCGACTAGCGGGTGAGAATCGTTTCGGAGAATCTCTCGAACTGCTAACTCAGCTCCAAGCGACCTTAACTGACAAGAGGGTTCAGAGAGGGTTCAGTGGCGCGTATACGGCTTTGGCTGAGATCCAAACACTTAGAGCAAATATATTTCGTGACCAGGGCCAGGTTAAAGGATCTAGCGGAGCGTACATACAATACCTGCAGGCCTACAAGATATTTCGCGAGTTCGGGAATGATTATGGCTGCGGGGAAATTGCTCTGTACCTTGGCGCATGCCATGAGATGACGGGGGCGCTTGCTAGCGCTGCAGGATTTTACCGTTTATCGATAGACGCGCTGAAGAATGTATCTAATGCTGATCACCTGTGCGCGAAGGCCTACCTTCGCATGTCAACTGTCTTTGCCAAATTGCGCGAATTCAGTTCAGCCCAACTATTTTTTGATGCCGCGCTATCTCTAGCTGAGAAGGCTGATGTATCGGGGGCGCAGTGGTCTTTAATTCTGCAAAAACAGGCGCTTCTGAAGTTCGATCAGAAACCTGAACACGCTTTTGATACCCTTGATGCTGCGGAGCAGTTGCTGCCGAAACATGCAGCTTTGGCCATGACACAACTTTACTCAACTCGTGCCCTACTACTACTTCGCGTCGGAGAAGACACTGCGGGGCTACGGGCTGCCGACATCGGAATGGCTCTGGCAACTGAACATAACTTTGGCCACCAACTAAAGCGCCTGATCAGCATTGTTAAGTCACACAACCAATGGCGTTGCCGGCCGCACTACAAAGGTGCTTTCAATCACGAAATAATTCCCCCTTCCCGGATTTGCACCGATTTTTTCGTGGCTGATCATCTCCGTTCTATAAACCGGCCAGCAATCTCAGAATATCTTCGGGCAGCCCGTAGCACGATTAGCGACTCCTCCTGCGTTCCTAATCTCCCATATAGGCACCCACGCACGCTTGTTCTAAAAGGTGGTGGAGCGAAGGGCCTAGCATTTGTAGGGGCCATATCCGTATTGGCCAAATACTATGAGTTTACTTCGTTTGTCGGCACATCAGCTGGTGCAATTGCGGCTTGCCTATTAGGTGCGGGACATGACATAGAACGCCTTGAAAAAGTCCTGTCCAGTACTGACTTCGAAAAATTTATGGACAGCGGATTATTCGCCGGACTCTTGCGGCTAGTGCTACGGGGCGGATTCTATCCCGGAACCTATTTTACGAATTGGATGGAGGCATTACTTCAAGAACGGATTGCGTCTAAAACGCCCCTTTCAATGAAGAATCTTCCACACAGAACGATTCTTTATGCAAGTGGCTGGAATTCTGAGGGCACAGTACGCTTTGATTCACAGGGTGAGAATGCCGAGGTGTCAGCAACTCTAGCTGCACGCGCCAGTATGTCTATTCCTCTAATATTCCAGCCAGTCTCACTGGCTGGATTGATTCTATTTGACGGTGGCTTGCTAAACAACTTCCCATTCGAACATCAATTGAATCTTGAACCAGATCGCGAGTTGCTTGGTATCTACCTTTCAGATGGAACGAAACCTGCAAGGGACGTTTCTTCGCAATATTTAGGATTACTCGATGTCTTACGAGCATTCTTTGATGTTGTATTACGGCGAGACGAGCAAAAGATCGTTACCACCCATGAAGACAAAATCGTGATAGTAGATCCATCCCCAATTGGTACTATCGACTTTGCCCTTTCCTCGAATCAGAAGAAGCTGTTGATTTGGGCGGGACGGAGAGCCGCTTACGAATTTCTAAAAGGCAAGGGATTTAATGTTGACGACTTGGCCGACCAGTGCCCAACCAAAGAAGCGCTGGAGCAACTCCGACAATCCGTGATCGAATTTGAGGGTAAGCGACACCGACAACAAATGATGTATCGTATTGCTTTCATGGCACTGCTGCTGGCAACCTTCATTTTTCTCTTGTACTAGTTGCAGCATCAAGTTCTGTCCATGTTGCCCAGTCGACTTGTAGTTCATCCGTTCGGCAATAAGTGTGCATGAGTACCTGATAGCCAAGAAATGGCGGCACAATTGGTAATTTGACCCGTTTCGAAAGCTCGCTTAGGATTGCCACCTGAGTAAGGGAGTTAATGCAAGCACCGGTTCCCCATGCGTGGATTCCCATGCAACCAACAATAACGTTGTCGGCGGAAAATGGATTTCTAATAATAGTCAAGATAGATAGGTCTTCGATGGTTTCCCGTATCCCATCCACTCGTTCGTTACCGTACTTAGCAAAGTGCTCCGTTTTTTTCCATCGGTCAATGATACGGATATTTCTAACACCAGGCATATCATAGTCAATAAGAAAGCGGAGTTGCGGAATGTGGTTGAAATACATTTGCGCGATTCGGTTGGAGACAGGACCGCCTTCTAAAAGAACATTACTTCGGTAAAACAAGAGGTCAATTCCCGGTTCTTCAGAGCTGTGCTCATGAATACTGTAATTCGCCATCGAATTCTTACTAAATGCATCTCGTAGTCGTGACAGTGCAGAACGAGCAGGGGATGTTGCAGGCTCTAGCCATTGAGATGCCCCCCGAAGTCTTGGGGCACTAAAGAGGCAATAGATTTCCCTACTGGTTATCAGTTGCCTCCAAAATCTTCCGAATTGAGAGCAATCTACCATGCCAACAAACGGCAAGATATCTTGGGCGCCTTCCTGAATAGTAAGTTCAAAAGCTTCCGCAAACTTGGTTTCAATCGACTGCGCCATCGTCTTCTCAAATAGCGCCATATTCTGCCATTGCAAGCGATTGATGTCGTTTTGAGAAGAATGACACTTCAACGCTTCAACCTTTCTGTCGCGGAATTCAGAGATATCAACAAACATCTCAGGACTAAACCCAGGTCTTATTAAAGAATTGACCACCCCAAAATGGAGGATTAGAGAGTTCCGTAGAGCGCCTAGAGCGATCTCCCGCGCTGCCCGGTGATCGTTGTGGGAATCGTGCTCACTATGAGTGATCGCGATACGTGGATTTATTCCTTTGGTTCGCAAAAGCGCCTTTACTTTGCGTACAGAACCACCATTACCAACCAAATATCCGTCACGCATATCTAGAAAGGTGACATTCTCTTCGGAGACTCCAAGAATCGCCGCCGATCTGATCGCTTCAGTCTTTCGCTTTTCGCGAATGTCGGAGTTGACCTCGGAAGTTAGAATGAATATATGCACTTCAAATTCAAGACTGCGAAGTTTGAAAATGGTACCAGCGGCGCCGATCTCCAAATCGTCTGGGTGTGCTGCAATTACTACGATATCAGGCTTCATCATCTATTGAAATTTGGTTCGGAGACATGATTCTCTGACCTACTCTTAAGCATGCCATATTGCCGCTTGAGCATTTAAGGATTCGAATGGCGGAATCGGAAGTGGAAATTGCATACGAGCCGTCACAATTCAGCTCAAGTATCGTGCCCGGGGAGATGTTGGCTTTTCTGTCTTGCTCGCATGCGTCTTGAACTATAAAGATGGCATCTCCAGCGACGAAGAATGCACCGGGATATGGGCTATGACAAGCGCGAATAAGCCTTAATAGTTCTTTTGATTTCAAATTGAAATCAAGCCATCCGTCCCTCGGCTGCCTTCGTCCCCAGTAAGTGGCATTGCATTGCATTTGAGGCTCAGCGATCAAAGCTCGATTTCCAAGCATCTCCGCGAGGCGTTGCCCAATCCGCCGATGACATCTGGCCACCTTTTCAAATACATCTCCCGCGTGATCAAGATCATCAATTTGAAAGAATTCTTGATCAATAATACCTCCACTATCTGCTTCCTCTTCAAGCAAAAATGCGGTTACGCCCGAATTATGCAAGCTTTTTATTATGCTCCATGGTATTGGAGCACGCCCGCGACCAACAGGTAAAATAGTAGGATGCATTCCGATGCAGCCATAACTCTCTGAGTGCCTTGACCGCGCATGATTGAAATTCTTAGGCAGATCGAGTATGGCGGGGGGAACTAATTGTGACAGCCCAACTACTAGCAAGTAGTCGTGCCTTGTCTGACTCAAGAATTTGCCGACAGGCGCAGACGACAAGGAGTGGAAACAGCGGGCATTTAGCGATCGTTCACATGAAAATGTGTACAGATCCGAATATCCCACGACAGAATAGGCGTGCATCGGGTGCTGGCAGAGGACTGCTGCTATGTTAAGCGAACCCCGACTGAAGGCCTCAGACTCCATTAAGCCAGAAAGAGCCTCCACACCAAAACGATGGCCCGACACGAATACCACCCTGGCCGCATATCCCTCAGGCATAATTCATCCATCGAAAGAATATAATTAATTTTTGCATAATGGCGAACGGCTATGGCTGTCTGTCATTCGAAACTTTTGTAATGCGCAATAGGGATTTTTGTTATGGGGCATGTTGCAGCCACACCAATAATCAAAAGCTTCAATAGGCAGTGGAAAGCATGTTTCATTGAACTGAAATGGAAACGCTGTAGACACATGATCATGCAGCCGATTCTATCATTGTGCAATGCTTTGTACATTTTCAATGATGTACTTTGGATAGCCCATGCCTGTTGCCTAGTGAGGTATTAGCCTATTAATACCAAAAAAGTGGTTCGCAATTTTAGCATTCCGACCAATTTGTCCAGAAATTGGTGCCGAGCACCAAAAGGAGGCAATATACCGCATGGGTGGCTTAGAAAAAAGAGTTTCAACGCCTTGTCATGATGCGCGCTCGATCAACTATTCGAAACCAAAAGCGGCAACATGGCATCCCTTGCACACCAAGCCACCGCCTTGAGGCGCTATCAGGATTTCTTGTGGCAATTGGAACGTAGCAGCGGCCAGTTCAAGAACGCCGTATCCTCGATTTTGTCGATAGTCATTTGTCTGCCCTGCCAGTTTTTACCACTGACTAGGAATGCCTGGCTCCTTCTGCAAGGGTTGTGTGACCAGCGGAGCATAACCTGCGTGCAAGTCCTTCGCCTTGACCGGCCGCATCACAATATCCCCGGAATCCATCAGCCGGATGTACAAATAGTCGCCAGCTACCAAGCCAGTCCGCTCGGCAATGTATTTCGGCAGCCGCACGCCAAGAGAATTTCCCCAAACACATAGTTTCATTGCCATGAGTGCTTTTCCTCCACGTTGATCAACAATGGCTATCAAATTGTTGACCCAGGCTCGGACAGCCATTCCCGTCCTGTAAAGCCTTAGAACGCCACTTGGCGTTTTACTAAGGAGCAAGCAATGGAAAACAAGTACGCCCTTCAGATTGAAGCCCGCTTACTCGAAGGCGGCCTGAGTGTTGTGGATACCGTTCCCATCAACTACGGGCAGCAGATCAAACTGGATTGCGGGATCAACGTAAATGTATACAGCACGGGGAAGATACTGGTGCAGGGCAAACTGCATTTCTGCGCCCCGGAGTCGACAAGGGGGCAACTGGAAGCCATCCTGCCACCCCATACCAAATGGAACCTCGGCGGATAGGCCATTAACTGGAAAGGCGGGCCTTGGGTTCGCCTTTTCCTTTCTCGCCATGACCAAACCGACAGGATCAATTGATAAGCCAGTCGAGCATCTATCGCCACTACGCTGGTGATAGCCGATGGCTATCAATGCCTGGGCAACGCAATTTCAGCGCACTGGCCAAGCCGGCCAGCGCCCTTCCTCTTCAGGAGATTGCCATGCCCCAACTGCGAACATTCAACCAGATCGTCAAGGAAGAACAACCGGACGTGCTCTGCATCATCATTCCAGACCCGTCGTGGGAACATTACCATCCAGAGCGCTTTCCCATCCCTTTGCAGCATTGGTTCGACACCTATTTGCCGAATACCTTGATCGAGCGCATCGCCGGGTTCGATCCGCATTATTCGATGCGCTACCCGGATGATCCCAACTTTCCCCCAAGCACCATAGAACTGACGCATCCCATGTTTCGTGTTGGCATGACCGAGGCGCAGGGGGATTTTCTGGAACGATATTGGAGCGAGAACATGCCGCAACCCAAGAATGGCACCAATGACTTCATGTTGTGCACGTTCGTGCATCCAGCGCGGCCTCTGCAGTTTTTTGAACTGGACGCAGAAGTAGATACGGCTTTTGCAACGGAGATACGGTCATCGGAAATGCAAGCCGACCCGACTCAGGGCTGTTCTGCTACTTGATACGAGGACGGGCAATTATCATGTGCGAGTCTTTGTCCTGCAGGGCCAATCTTGATTTGCTGAAAGCATTTGAGTACGCGCGGAGATTGCCCGCTTCGTCGGTGAAGATGTACATGCGCCCCCTGCCAACACCTGTGATCTTTTTCAGTGTGGGTTTGCCTGAGTTTTCCAGTTGGGCAGCGTCTGCTTGTGCAGCGTTGGCCCCTTGAACGTAACGCGTGTCGTCGTGGCTGAGAGGGCCGGGATAGGAGTCCATTACCCATACTTCCCATTGCACCAGTCCCTCGGCAAAGGGAGCGCGTTGCGGCTCAACTTTGACAGGTTCAGAATCAATCATCACGACATGCCCGTTGAAGACAGTGCCCGTTGATGCTTTGACTTTGGGCATGAGCTTCCACATAAACAGATCGCCGGGCTTCATGTCCTTGACGGTTTTAATCTGGTCGAACATCTCGCCGCGTTCAACCCCGTCGACCCAGTCGATGATGCTATAGCGGTCGCTCAGAAGGCGCGTCGAAAAACGCAGACTGATTCCGTTGCCACGATCCAGCATGGCTTCGATGAACCCGGTGCAGTCAGTGTGCACCGTGTATCCTGAAGACGGAAAACGGATGTAGCGGGCCGAGGTCTCGTAGTGGTATAGGTTGTTTTCCGGTTTGATGTTCTGCACCAATTCACGGGCGACTTCCAGGTATTTCGGGACGGATTCTTGTGCATTGGCGGTGAAAAGCACCTGCACCAGAGCCATTGCCATGATCCAGCGAAATAGTGTTTTCAAGAAACCCCGCCTTTGTCGATGCCTCTGCAGAGATGGAAAGCGCCAGTTCGCGGGCCTTGATGGCCAAAGACATCTGGGCTTCCCGTGCGCTCTGCGCATTGTTTACTCTACAAAAACCCAGCCATTTTCTGACTTGATCAATTTGAATTCAACTGCAACATCGAAAGTCTGACCCTTTTTCAAGCCGTTATCTACAAACGTGTTATTGGAGGCCAGAACTGTAGTGAATGCCACTAAAGTTGGAAGCGGGCAGTTTTGATGAAGGAATCGGTCCATATCATCCGATCGGGGTATATCTCTAACAATCTCGATTTGGTATGAGATTGCCAATTGATATCTGTCGCCATGATCTATCCCATTTTCTTTCTTGATATTGATTGGCTTTACCAAGCGACAGGGTTCCCAGACTTCCTTGATCGCCTCTTCAACATCACTGACATCGGGCTTGCTTGAGCAACCTCCAAGCAGCGCTCCTCCTAGGAATACAGCCAGCGCTAGTTGTGTTTTCATGTTTCCTCCAGTGAATAATATTTCGATTAAATAAACATTTCCGGGTCAGCGGCATGGCTGGGCAGTGCAATCGTGTTCGTCCAATCAGGTTCCAGACTTTGCCGAAGACTTACGAACTGACCTACCTTTTTTCACGCTGCAATTTGAGGGTGCAAATTCGTCCCTGCTTGGTTTTTTCCATGACTTCTCCGCCGTCGGAGGTACGACGTAAGCGCAGAAATACCTGGTTCCCATCTGCGACAAATTTTTCGCCCTGAAACACACCTATAAAAAAAGTGCTCCAGTGATCCAGTGGGTTGACACCATTGCCTGATAAAAATCCAGATGCTTTCCGCTTCTCAATGCTTATGGCACCGGTCAAACGCTCAGAACCGCCGCCCTCTCCCCTCCGCTCAAGAAGCATTTCTCCGCCCGGTTTGACGACCACGGAAACCAGTATGGCGAATGCGCTATTGGGGCCTGCGTCGGCATCGTTGTAGACTTGGTCACACACGTAATCGCCTTTCCAGACACCAACGTACCGGTTCGCGATGTAGTAATTTTTCATCGATTTATTGACCGCCTCTACGATTGAGGGAACAGCCTTAATCTCCAGCACAAAACCAAGTTTCTTGTCTTTGGTGACCTGCGTGCTATACGCAATGTCTTTTCCAAACTGAACCCCGCCTAGAGTTCCAATGGTCACCTTCGCTTTGCAGCTCTGATTCTTGGTTTTGGAGTCGTACCCATCGCTGACGATGTTGTTCAATTCGACCTTGAGTGAAGACAAGTAAGCCGGTATCAACCCTTCAGGGTCTTTGTCGTCGTCTGCCTTGATTTCCGACACATATTTTTCCACCTCTTTTACCAGCAGGCTTTGCGCAACCCGAGTGGTGTCAGGGTCGGCACAGCCCGGTGGTTTGTCAGCGCAGGCAGTGATCAGACAGGTCAATGTACTGACGATGCCGAAATGGACCAGACGACTTGGTTTGGTTTTGTTCATCGCTTCTTCCTTGCTCGTTTTTCTATTTGGGAAATCGCCAGCCACCATCCGGGGCCGGCGTTACCATTCCTCTCACAACTCTTGCTGATTCTCGACCTCCCAGACATGGCCGCAGGTACGGCAGCGGTATTCAATCAGGACTTTCACGTAGGTCGTCTGCACATGCCGGGTATTGGTGCCCCGACTGTGTTTTTCCGTCACCCTCTTGGTGCCGCGCCAGCGGTCGGTTTCCGTCCTGCTCAGCGTTTCGGGATTGGTGGCCTTGCATTGCGGACAACGCAGCCGGATAAACTTGTGCCAGATGAAGCCGGCGAGGACGCCAACGACGATGATGAGCATCACGATCAAGTTGAGGCTGCCTACCGATTGGGTGCGCCGCTCGGCCACTTCCTGGCGGTTGCTTTCGGCTTGTTGATCGAGCCGTTGTTGCGCCGCATCGGAACGCGCCGCTTCGGCGGCTGCACGCTCATTTCGCAGACGTTCTTGTTCGACGGCATCGCGTTGCCGCTCCGCTTCTCGGCGTAGGGATTCCTGTTCGGCTCGCTTCACCCGGTCGATTTCTTCCTGAATACGCCGATCCCGGCGTTCGATGGATTTGAGTCCGTTCGGGTAGCTGGTGCGATGGACGTCGACCATCACCGCCTGTTTTACCGAGTCGGGCAAGGTACTGAGGCGTTGGCATTCCTCTTCCTTGCGCATCATCTGGTCGACATGCTCTTTCTTCCACTCACTGGCTTTCAGCCCATAGAGCATCTTGTTCTGATCGTTGCTGTCAATGTCGGCCAAGGCGCTCCAGTCAAGCGGGCATTTCAGTTGTGGGCTACTGCCGGACTCCGGTACGTTGGGTGCCGTCGGCGGTGCGACACTGGAGGGAGCAATCGCCTGACCGGGAGGCGGTTCGGCTTCCTTCACGATTTGGGGTGCGGGTGCTGGCGATGGCGGGGGTAATGCAACTGTTACTGGAGGTGCTTTGGCTGCAGGGGCGCTCTGCACCGCTACCGGTTCGCGGACAGCAAGTTGCGGCGATTGCTTGACGACTGGCACTGCTGGTGGCGGTACGGCTCTTGGAGCTTCGGCAGTGGTCAGTGCTGGTTTTCTGGCTGTGGCTTGTGGAACAGGTTTGTCTGCCTGAACTGTTTTTTCTGATGCGGCAGGTTGAGCAACGGCAACCTGAATGAATTCCACAGAGCAATCCCGCCATTTCATTCCTTCGGCAGTATAGATTCCACCACTGGCCGTGAACTGGTTGCCAGAGAATTTACCAGACAGTTGGGTGACCCAACTCTGGCCGCTGCCACTCTTGAAATAGCCGTTTCCGCTGAGAGAGACAACACCACCGGCACCAAGCCTGCCGTTCAATTCTTCGCGGACTTTTTCAGTATCGCGGGAAACTGTTACTGCCTTGCCCGAAACCGACATGGCAATCGGTACATTGAAGGCTGGCGACTTGGCGGGATTGGTCAGCAAGGCACCGCATTGCAGGAAGCCTTTCCACTGCCCATCGAGTGCTGCAGCCTGAGCCACCGACAAACCGGCAACGACCAGCGCCAGCAGGATTAAGTTTATTCGGATAGCGGCATTGGCAGGCCGCATGAAGGAAATGGTTTTCATTGTGACTCCCTGTTTGTTGTTGGGTATGGGGGATCGGAGAGTTCCTGATCCGACAAGAAGGGTTTGGCTTGAAAGTGGAACGGCGTCAGCAAGACGTTGCCGGGGAATTGCACGATCACCGTGTTGTAGGAGCGGACGGTCGAGTTGTATTGCTCCCGTCGGGTGGCAATGTCTTCTTCAACCTCAGCCAGTTGCTGCATCAGGTTCTCGTAGAGGCCATCGGCCTTCAGTTCTGGGAAGGCCATGCGCAGCGAAGCAAGACGTTCGATGATGCCCGGCGTTGCGCGGGCTGTGCCGCCAAAATCCCCGGACACCTTCCCTTGGACGCTGCTCTCGTGCAGTCCGTAGGAATCGACAATTGAAATCAGTTTGCCGATCAGGTCGGTGCGCTTCTTGATCAGCACGGCGATGTTGGAGTGCATCTCCGGGATGATGTTGAGCAGGCGTTGCACCTGGTTGTAGAGGCTAACGCCCCAGACAACAACGATGACGACGGCCAACAGGATCAGGCTGGCGAATAGTTCGATGGTGGTCATTTCTTGTCTTTCAATGGAGGCCTCAACCCAAGCGAATACACACTATGGGTTTGGTTATTCGGTGCAAATATACCGCAAACCAAACGTATAGTGTGTTCAATCAAAAGAGCATGACTGCAAAACTCCGGTCATGCGCAAACCAATCTCAAAGTGTGGTGCGCAGCAGTTATTCGCGACCAACCTGAAACGGATTCGCCGGGAGAAGAAACTGACTCAGGAGAAGGTGGCGGAGGCGGCTGAGCTTCATCCGAATTACATCGGCTCCGTCGAGCGCGGAGAACGCAATATCTCGATCTGCAATATCGAGCGGATCGCGTTCGCCTTGGGGGTGTCGATGGCAGAGTTGGTTAGCGAGCCTCCGCCAGAAGCGGAAGGCTGACCGTCCCAATCGGAACTGGGACGGTCGGCGCTTTTCGTTCTCTCCTACTTCTTGCCGGTTGCCGGAGGATTCATCTGAGTGACGCCGATGAACCAGGAGATCGGAAAGCCCTTGATGTCGACCCTGACCTGCTTTTCGACAGGTACCCAGTAGGCCGGGTCGATGATGTATTCCACGGCCTGCTTGGTTCCGGCAAACTGGCGATGAAAGAGGACATGCCTACCGATTTCCAACTCGGGATCGTATTCGACCATTCCGATAGCCAGATCAGGAATTGAGGCGAGGCCAGTGCTTTCCTTCCAT
This sequence comes from Pseudomonadota bacterium, assembly GCA_018262285.1. GTDB lineage: Bacteria > Pseudomonadota > Gammaproteobacteria > Burkholderiales > Rhodocyclaceae > UBA1934. The sequence continues at coordinate 32,696 of JAGTRX010000006.1, forward strand.
AAGGTGGCCACCCAACCAAAGTGGGCCAGCAGTTTGCAGATCGCTTCTTCGGAAATCCAGTAGGGGCCGTGTTTCAAGTAATTCTTGTCGAAGGCGACTTGTTTGACCTCGGCAAGGGTTTTGCCGGTAATCATAGCGATACAGGCAAGGGCGCAGTCGTGGTCGTTTTCTTGCTGGACGCGCTTGAAGGCGGGTTGAAAGTCTTGCGGTGTTGACATGGAATTCTCCAATAAGTGAAAAAATGGACGCGCGCCGACGCCTCCCTGAGTGTTTGGCTCGGGATGCCGGGTGTTGCGGAAAAGGGATGGCCTCGGTTGTGCCGGTGTTCCGGGGTTTAGCCCGGAGGGGCACTCAAAGGAGGTGCGGTGCGCAGGGAGTCAAGGGGCGGCACGAGGAAATAGCGAAATGTGCCACGCTGACAGCACCATTTTGACAGAGTTCGGCTGAAGGTGCTTGTTGGGCTAACTTTGCAGCATCTTAACTATGAATGCGCGCTAACCAGATTCGTAATATGCTTTGATAAGATACTTATGCGGATGAACCCTGAAGCGAGGCAACCTGCAAAAAGAAGGCGATTCAATGACTGAGTAGCCAATTGAGTAGCTAATTACAATCAGTATTTACTAGATACAGCAAATCCGCGCCATGGCGAACACTCTTCACATTGCCACCTACAACATCCACAAGGGTTTTTCGCAATTCAATCGGCGCATGATGGTGCATGAATTGCGTGAGCGGCTACGCCATCTCCATCCGGACATTGTTTTTTTGCAGGAAGTGCAAGGGCTGCATCTGGGGCATGCCGAACGCCATGAAAACTGGCCGGAAACGCCGCAACATGAATTTCTGGCCGAGGATTTCTGGCATGACACGGCTTATGGCCGCAATGTCCTGTATGACCACGGGCATCACGGCAATGCCATTCTGTCGCGCTTTCCCATTATCGATGCCCACAATCAGGATGTCACCCACCACAAATTCGAGAAGCGCGGTCTGTTGCATTGTCGAATCCGACTCCCGAACAAGCAGATCGTGCATTGCGTTTGTGTACACCTCTCGCTGTTCGGACGCTCGCGCCGGCGCCAGATGAGCGCGCTGGCCGACTATCTCGAGCAGCAGGCCGACCCGCAGGAAGCGCTGATCATTGCTGGCGATTTCAACGACTGGCGCAACCGCGCCCACGATTTGCTGGCCGAGCGCCTCGGTCTGACCGAGGTTTTTGGTGGTTGTGCCGGTGTGCCGGTCAAGAGTTTTCCGGCGGCACTGCCTGTTTTCCGACTCGACCGCATTTATGTGCGCGGTTTCCACGTCGAGCGCATGGAAGTCCATTGCGGCCGCCCCTGGTCGAAAATTTCTGATCACGCTGCCTTGTCGGCGCATCTGAGCCCGCATGTCGACTGAATATCGCGCCGGTAACCGGTTGATCCTGCTCAATTCCAATGCCGAGTATTTGCCAGCGCTGCTCTCGGCCGTTGCCGAGGCACAGCACGAAATTTTCCTGGAAAGTTATATTTTCGCCAACGATCCCACCGGCCACGTCGTCGCGGCCACCCTGGAAGAAGCGGCGCGGCGCGGCGTGACCGTGCGGGTACTGGTGGACGGCTTTGGCGCCAGCAATTTTGCCCGCGATTTTCTGCCCCGTCTGACAGCGGCCAGCGTTCAGGCCATGATCTACCGGCCAGAGGTAGCAAGGTTCCGCCTGCGTCGGCATCGTTTGCGCCGTCTGCACCGCAAGCTCGCCATCATCGACGGTCGTATCGCCTTTGTCGGTGGTATCAATATCATCGACGACAAGAATGTGCCAGCCAGAATGAAGCCGCGCTTCGATTACGCGGTTCAGGTCGAAGGACCGGTGCTGTTTGAAATTCACGCCGCCATGGTGCGCATGTGGGAAATCGTCGCCTGGGTCAATTTCAGGGGGCGTTTTCATATTGAGGAAACCTGCCAGCCAACCGGCCTTGTTACCGGCAATCAGGAAGCGGCTTTTCTCATCCGCGACAATTTCCGCCACCGTAACGCAATCGCCAATGCCTACGACGACGCCATCGAAACAGCGCGCGAGGAAATCATTATCGCCAACGCCTATTTCCTGCCCGGCATCCGTTTCCGGCGGGCATTGGTAGCAGCCGTGCAGCGGGACGTGCGCGTCACCATCCTGTTACAGGGGCGCAGCGACCACAAGCTGGTGCAATACGCAACGCAGGCGCTCTACGGCGCCATGCTCGTCAAGGGCATCCGTGTCTTCGAATATCGTCGCAGTTTCCTGCACGCCAAGGTGGCCGTCATCGATCAACATTGGGCAACGGTCGGATCTTCCAACATTGACCCCCTGAGTCTGCTGCTTTCGAAAGAAGCCAATCTGTTCATCCGCGATAAACATTTTGCCGGCCAATTGCACGCCAGCCTGCTGCATGCGATGGAAGATGGCGCCGTCGAAATTCACCCGCACGACCTGAAAAAAATGAGCCGCCTGCAACGCTTGCGCTGCTGGCTGAGTTACGCCCTGGTGCGTCTGCTGCTTGGGCTGGCGGGCTACGACCCAAGCTGGCTGCCACACGCCGACGAAAGCTGAAGATTTTCCAAATCCACACAGATGCCACGCTGGCGCGGAATCTGATCAAAGTTCCAGTGCGAAAAGGCCCACCGCCAGATTTCAGCGCAGCGGCTAGCGGCCAGTTCCGGCGGCGGATGTTGGCCGAGAAAAGCGAGCGCCCTGACCAGTTCGGCGCCAGCCTGTGCCGGATTTAGCGCCGGTGCCAGGGTTTGTTTGGAGAGTTTTTCGCCTGCCGTGTTGCACGCCACCGGCAGATGCGCATAACTCGGCGTTGTCAGACCCAGGCAGCGCTGCAGCCAGATCTGGCGCGGCGTTGAATCGAGCAGGTCGGCACCACGGACGACATGCGTGATGCCTTGCGCGGCATCATCAACGACCACCGCCAACTGGTAGGCATACTGGCCATCGGCGCGCAAAAGAACAAAATCGCCAACGTCGTTTTCGAGTTTCTGGGCAATACGCCCCTGCACACGATCGTCAAAAGCGATTTCGCTGTTGTCGGTGCGTAGGCGCCAGGCGCGGGGCGCAACACCAGACGGCAGGCCATTTCGACAAGTGCCGGGATAGACCAGGCCACCGTCGATGGCGGTGCGGATGGCGCTGTCGCCAATTTCGCGGCGCGAACAGGCGCAGCCATAAACCAGACCGGCGGTTTTCAGTTCTTGCAGCGCGGCGGCGTAGGCGTCCAGCCGCTGACTTTGCCAGACGATTTCGCCATCCCACTCAAAACCGAAGTCTTCCAGTGCCTGCAGAATGGCATCGTCAGCACCTGACACGGTGCGCGGCGCATCAACATCTTCCATGCGCAGCAGCCACTGGCCGCCCTGACTTTTGGCATCGACATAGCTGCCGACGGCGGCCACCAGCGAGCCAAAATGCAATGGCCCGGTGGGTGAGGGGGCAAAACGGCCGCGATAGGTTTCAGGCATCAAACGTGGCAGATAGCGTGGTCGATTTCCCGGCGCAGCGCTGCCGTCGCCACCGCCACATCCGGCTGGCCGCAAATGGCCGAGACCACCGCAACGCCTTGCGCGCCGGCAGCAATGATGGGGGCGCAGATACCAGGCTGGATGCCGCCGATGGCAACGACCGGCAGGTTAATCGACGACAACAACTCGGTCAGACCGCTCAAGCCAAGAACCGGCGCGGCATCAGTTTTGGTGCTGGTCGGGTAAATCGGGCCAACGCCAAGATAATCGACCCCGGCCAGCGACGATGCCGCCAGTTGATCGGCGCTGGCGACGGACAGCCCCAACAGCTTGTCCGGACCAATCAATTTCCGCACCATCTCTGGCGGCAGATCGGCTTGACCGACGTGAACACCGTCAGCATCAACCGCCAGCGCAACATCAACTTGGTCGTTGATGATGAGCGCAACGCCAGAGCCTGCCAAAACCTGTTTCAAGGCCAGCGCCGTTTCCAGCCACTGCCGCTTTTTCCAGTTTGGCGCCCGCAGTTGCACCATGCGCACGCCGTGGTTAGCGGCAATACGGGCAGTTTCGACCATGCCAGCGCGGCCGCCACACAGGTCGGGATCGAGCACCAGATACAACGATAGATCAAAGCGTTTCAAATCTTTTCTTCCAGCAATTCTTCTGGCGTCAGCAGGTAAAGGGCGTCGAGGAGGGCTGCCTTGAATGAACCCGGCCCCTTGCTGGCGGCCTGAGCGCGTTGGCCACAAATGCCGGCGAGGGCGCAGGCTGCGGCAACGGCATCTAGGCGTTTGGCTGCACCGGCCGTAAAGGCCGCCACCAGCGCCGACAAGGCACAGCCAGTACCGACCACGCGGGTCATGATGGGATGACCCCAGGGCGTTGCCCAGGTCTGCTCGCCATCGGTGATGTAATCGATTTCGCCCGTCACCGCGACGATGGCACCCGTTCGGCGTGCCAGTTGCTGCGCGGCATCAAGCGCCTCATTCGAGCCACTGGTGCTGTCAACACCACGTCCGGCGTCGGAAAAACCAGCCAGTGCACGGATTTCCGAGGGATTGCCACGAATGGCGGCCGGCTGCAGCTCAAGCAGTTCGCGACAAAAAGCACTGCGGTATTCGAGAACACCAGCGGCGACCGGGTCGAGCGTCCACGGCACGCCAGCGGCGTTGGCGGCGAGAACAGCTTGTCGCATGGCGGTTTCGCGTGCAGGATACAAGGTGCCGACGTTGATGAGGACGGCACTGGCGATTGCGGCGAAGTCGCTTGCCTCCTCTTCGGCGACAATCATGGCAGGCGAAGCACCGGCCGCCAACAGCACGTTGGCGGTAATTTCCTGTACGACTTCGTTGGTGAGCAGATGCACGAGAGGATTCAGCTTGCGCAGGCGCTTCAATTCCCAGGCAACAATGGAGACAGGCAAGGTAACAGGCTCAGACATGGGGAACTCCGTTGTGTACGAAAAGACGCGCAAGCTTAAATGCGGGGCGGCGGTACTTTCGGTTTTGGCACTTCAGCGGCCTTGAGCTTGATGATGGCGAGTGAAACATTATCGCCTTCACCCCCGCAACGGTCGCGCGCCCGCTTGATCAAGACCTCACAAGCTTCGCGGGCGGAGAAGGCTGCCAGCACACCGCCCAGTTCGGCTTCGGTGAAATAGGCCCAGAGGCCGTCCGAACACAGGAGATAACAGTCGCCATCGGCGAGATCGGTGACTTCGCCAAAGGTCATTTTGGGGAGATCATCACCCCCCAGCGAGGTGATCAGCACGTTGCGGTAAGGGTGGGTCAGCGCCTCTTCTGGCTTGATTTGCCCGGTTTCGATCAGATGCTCGACATAGGAATGATCGACAGAGCGATGCGCCAGACGATCACCTTGAAAACGGTAGAAGCGGCTGTCGCCGCAGTAGCCCCAACTGACCCGCCCCGGTTGCAACAGCATGATGACAACAGTGCTGTGTGGATCCTTCTCGTTCATGCAGCGCGCCGCCTTGATCATGGTGTGCGCTTCCAGGATGCTGCCTTCGATCAATTTTTGCGGTGGGTCTTCGCTCGGCGAAAAATGCCCCAGGTTATTGCGCACGGTGTGGATCACCTGCTCTGCCGCCAGCGCCCCGCCGGTATGCCCGCCCATGCCGTCGGCCACCACCGCCACCGCCACGCCCTTGACCTTGGGGTGCGGCATGATCGCCACCCGGTCTTGTTGCTCCTTGCGGTCTCCCAAATGCTGCGCGAAGCAGGCGTCAATGCCCAGTCCCATGCTTTCCTCCAAGTTGGCAGATTAGCACGAAAGCAATAGGAGAGACATTGGTACAAACCCCCATGGTTGTTGGCCTTTATTTAGCCGGCAAACCGTCGAGCCAGACTTCCAGCCCTTGCGCATCGAGCTCGAGGTCGGTTTCCCACCAGTCGAGCAAGTCCCTTTGCGGGCAAGTGCAGCCAAAAGTACGGGCTTCGTCGATCAAATAGCAGCTCAGTTCGGCCTTGATATTGGTGTGACGCTCGGCAGTCTCGGTACGATGTGCTTCTGCAATGGCGGCAAAACGGTCAAGACGGCGAAAGAGCTCATCTTTCTGGCGCATCGGATCGCGCAACTGGCCGTAGTGGGTCAGATAAAGCGCCGTTGGTTGCTGTTGCATGACCATTTCGACCGAGCGGCGCATGGCTTCCGGATCGAACTGGGTCGGCGTTGTGGTTGGGAAGAGAAATTGGCGGTCGCCGACATCCATATTGCGGTAGGAGAGCCCGAACAGGTCGCCGGTAAAAGCAGCACCGGCTTTTTCGTCGATGATGGCGATATGGTGACGGGCGTGGCCGGGCGCATCCAGGCACAGGAGCTTTCGCCCGGCCAGATCAATCACGGTTTCGTGCTTGGCGGCGATAATACGTTCCGGCGCAATGGGCAGAATTTCGCCGTACATTTTCTGGACGTAATCAGCGCCATAAACTTGCGTCACTCCGGCCACCAGTTGCGAAGGCTCGGCCATGTGACGGGCGCCACGCGGATGCACCACCAGCCGCGCCTGCGGAAAAGCCTGCATCATGGCGCCGGCACCGCCGGCATGATCGAGATGAATATGGCTGAGCAAAATGTAATCGACCGCATCGGCACCCAAACCCAGTTTTTCCAGCGCAGCGAGCGTATTGGCCAAAGTGTCGTTGGTGCCGGTATCGACCAGCGCCACCCGGCCGGCCTCGACCACCATATGCACAGAAGCCAGCAGCGGCCAGATGTAACCGGCGTCGAAGGCGTAAATCCCGTTTCCGTAATCCCTGAAGTCAAACATCGTCACGAACCCCTGAAAGTTGTCGGATTATACTTGGCCGTCGAGTCATTTGAGCCTGTCCAACCATGAGCCACTACCTTGCCGACGACGGCGAAAAAATCCATGTTCAGGTTTCCGGCGAAGGTTCGCCGCTGATTCTGTTACACGGCTGGACGGCCAGCCATCACGAATGGTCGCCCTTCATGCGCGGCCTCAACCAGCACCACCAGGTTTTTCGCTGGGATGCGCGGGCGCATGGAAAATCCTCCGAGGAAACCTCGCGCTCCGAGCCAACCGTGCAGCGCATGGCGCGCGATCTGCAAAACCTGATCGACCATTACCGGCTCGACAAGGCCAATATCCTTGGTCACTCGATGGGTGCTTTGGTGCTTTGGCAATATCTGCACGATTTCGGCACAGCACGCGTTAACAAGCTTTGTTTCATCGATCAATCGCCCAAACTGGTGACAGACGACGACTGGGATCTGGGTGTTTACGGCGATTTTGATGCCGAACGCGCGCAGGCCTTTATTGACAGCCTGCACGAAGATTTTGCCGAAGGCGTCTTGAAACTTATCGCCTTTGGCCACAATCGCAAAGCGCGCGAGGATTATCTGGCCGACACGCCGACCTGGCAAAAAACCCGGCAGTTGTTCCGCACCCTCAAACCCGGGCCGCTCATCACCTGCTGGAAAAGCCTGACCGAAGCCGATTACCGCGATGTTTTGCGCACCATCGACGTTCCGACTTTGCTCATCTACGGCGGCCAGAGTAATTTTTATGTGCCGGCGACAGCGCACTACGTCGCCGGCTCAATTCCCGAAGCCATTCTCCGCGTCTATGAGAGCGAGGATCACTCGCCCCACCTCTGGCAGCGCGAACGCTTTCTCAAGGAATTGCTGGAGTTTTTGGCGTAGCTAGCGGTTCCTTGCTATTTTTGTGTGGAGCTAACTTTCTTGAGTCGAGTAAAGCGTGCGAGGGCAGACGGAGGTGGCTCAAGTACACAACCATCAAGCCATATTTCCTCGACCGAATCAGGGAATGGTATTGCACTCAAAACTTTGTCCCAGTCGTCGGGATCTGTGTAACCGACCGACACTGGCTGCCCTGGCTTTTGCGTCGAGAGTTTGTGAACAAGGGCTTCGGTAATTTGGCGACGCAGTGTGGCAACCCGCTCTAATTGAGACTGCTCTCTCAAATGTATGATAATTTCACGCGGCATTGAAACAAGCGTCTCATCTTCGTAGCCAATCGCCGACAGTTTACTTGCAAGGTCTTGCCAGGTTTTATCCAGCAACTGTGCATCGCTGCCCGAGAGTTGGAAGAAAGGTCTTTCGAAATGGTCAGCCTGCGGGTCGGCAGGTCCGGTAGTCATGGCATTTTCAACGCCAAGGCAACCCGAAAGGAATACCCCTTCAGAGAGCTTCATTTCCAGATCGATTTGGCGTGAATAGTAGTCGCGAGGATTGCCGATCCATTCCCTCTCGATAACGGGCGGATTGCCAAACGCCCGCAGGATTTCGGTGCGGGAGGTTTTTCCTGCGGCAGCACCGCGATGTCGAAAATAGAGCGACCAAAAGCGAAGCTTGCCAGAAGCAATGGTTTTTCGTTCTGTCATATCTTTACCAGAAAACTATCCCATCTTACGCAAATAAAGGCACGCCACATTTTCAATGCGCCGCTTCCCAATTCGGCCCGATGCCGACTTCGGCCACCAAAGGTACAGACAGTTTCGCCACCTGCGTCATCAGGCGCGGCAGTTCGAGACGAACTTGCATCAATTCTGCATCCGGCACTTCCAGAATCAGTTCGTCGTGCACTTGCAGGATCAGTTTGCTGGCCAGCTTTTCGCGTTCCAGCCAGGCTTGTACGGCAATCATCGCCAGCTTGATCAGGTCGGCCGCGGTGCCCTGCATTGGCGCATTGATGGCGGCACGTTCAGCCCCTTGGCGCCGCCCCTGCTGGCTGGCGCGGATATCGGGGAACCACAGGCGACGACCAAAAGCGGTTTCGACATAGCCCTTTAGACGCGCTGTTTCGCGTGCTGCCTCCATGTAATGCGCCACACCGGGATAGCGGGTGAAATAGCGCTCGATGTAGTTTTGTGCGGCGCTGCGCTCCAGCCCCAATTGGCGGGCGAGGCCGAAGGCACTCATGCCGTAGATGAGGCCGAAGTTGATGGTTTTGGCGACGCGCCGCTGGTCGGGGCCGACTTCCAAGGGCGTGACGCCAAAGATCTCGGCAGCGGTGGCCCGGTGTACGTCTTCACCCTGCTTGAAGGCTTCGAGCAAGCGCTTGTCTTCCGACAGATGCGCCATGATGCGCAACTCGATCTGCGAATAGTCGGCAGAAACGAGACTGCAGGCTTCCGGCGCAATAAAGGCGGTGCGGATGCGCCGCCCCTCTTCGCTGCGTACCGGAATGTTCTGCAAATTGGGGTCACTGGAAGCCAAGCGCCCTGTCACTACAGTGGCTTGCGAAAAGTGAGTATGCACTCTGCCGGTCACCGGATTGACCATGCGCGGCAATTTGTCGGTGTAGGTGCCTTTGAGTTTGGAGAGACTGCGGTGTTCGAGCAAAAGCTTGGGGAGAGGGTAATCGAGCGCCAGTTCGGAAAGCACTTCTTCATCGGTCGACGGGGTGCCGCCCGGCGTTTTTTTCTTGACCGGCAAGCCTTGTTTCTCGAACAGGATTTCCGCCAGTTGTTTGGGTGATGCCAGATTGAAGGGCTGACCGGCCAGTTCGTGCGCCCGCGTTTCCAGCGCCATGATTTTCTGGCCGAGTTCGTGACTTTGCCTACCGAGCGCGACGCTGTCGATCAACACACCGTTGCGTTCCATCTGCCAGATGATCTGGCGGGCTGGAAGTTCCAGTTCTTCGTAAATACGCTTCAACCCGGCCTCGCCGGCAAAGCGCGGATAAAGGGCTTGATGCACGCGCAGGGTCACATCAGCATCTTCGGCAGCGTAGGTGGCGGCACGTTCGAGATCGACCTGATCGAAGCCGATCTGGTTGGCACCTTTGCCGCAAACCTCGGTATAGGGAATGGTTTTGAGATTGAGGTGGCGGGTGCACAGCTGTTCAAGATCATGCCCCTTGTCCGATTCCAGCACGTAGGATTCGAGCATGGTGTCGTGCGCAACCCCTGCCAGCGCAATGCAATGATTGGCGAAGATGTGCTGGTCGTACTTGGCGTTTTGCAACACCTTCCGATGCCGTTCCGATTCCAGCCAGGGCTTGAGCCGGGTAAGCACTTGCTCACGCGACAATTGCTCTGCCACGCCGGGGCCGCTGTGGGCAAGCGGGATATAGCAGGCTTCGCCGACCGTCACGCAGAGCGAAATACCGACAATGCGGGCGCCAATAGCATCGAGGCTGGTGGTTTCGGTATCGAGCGCGGTCAATTCGGCGGCTTCGATCTTGGCCAGCCAGGCATCGAACTGCAGCCAAGTCAGCACCGTTTCGTATTGAGGGGTAATAGGAGAAGGCGTGTGCACTGGGGCTGATGGGGTTTGCTCCTCACTCCTCACCCCTTTCTCCTCACCAATTTCCTTTAGCCAGCTTTTGAAGCCGAAGCGCTCGATCAAGCCGCGTAGTGTTTCGCTATCGGGTGTTTGCGGCAGCAGCGTGGTCGGCGCCGGCAGGTCAGGCACATCACATTTCACCGTCACCAGCTGGCGGCCCAGCGGCAGAAAGTCGAGATGTGCGCGCAGATTGTCGCCCACCACACCGCCGATTTCGCTGGCGTGAGCGATCACTTCATCCAGCGTACCGTAATGGGTCAGCCACTTCACCGCCGTTTTGGGGCCACACTTGCTCACACCCGGCACGTTATCGATGGCATCGCCCACCAGCGCCAGATAATCGACCATGCGCTCTGGCGGCACGCCAAATTTGGCGGTCACCCCCGCCACATCAAGCACCTCGTTGCTCATGCTGTTGTACCAGCGCACCTGGTCGCTCACCAATTGGGTCAAGTCCTTGTCACCGGTTGAAATCACGGTGGTCAGACCAGCAGCAGTGGCCTGCGTCGTCAGCGTACCGATCACATCGTCCGCCTCAACCCCTTCGATCATAATGAGCGGCCAGCCCGTAGCGCGAATGGCAGCGTGCAGCGGTTCGACCTGCCCCGCCAGATCTTCCGGCATGTGGGGTCGATTGGCCTTGTATTCCGGATACCAGTCTTCGCGGAAAGTTTTGCCACGCGCATCGAAAACAACCGCCCGGTAGTCCGCCTTGTACTCGGATTCCAGCCGGCGTAGCATGCTCAGGACGCCATAAATGGCGCCAGTCGGCTCACCGGCGCGATTACGCAAATCCGGCAGAGCGTGAAAAGCGCGATAGAGGTAGGACGAACCGTCGACCAGCAAGAGCATAGGAAGTTATGAACAAGAATAAATTGATCAGCAACGAAAACCCGGAAATACCAGGCAACGGCCATTCGACCACGGAAGCCTGGCGCATCTTCGGCATTATGTCAGAGTTTGTCGAAGCCACCGAACGCCTGGCCACCATCCGGCCGGCCGTCACCATGTTCGGCAGTGCGCGCGCCAAGCCGGGTTCCCCCTGCTACGATCTGGCCGAAAATATTGCCCGCCGGCTTTCCGATGCCGGCTTTTCCGTCATTTCAGGCGGTGGCCCCGGCGTCATGGAGGCGGCCAACAAAGGTGCCTATCATGGCAAATCGCCTTCGGTCGGCCTCAACATCCAACTGCCGCATGAGCAGGCCGCCAATCCTTTTCAGGATATTTCGCAGACCTTTCGCCATTTTTTCGCCCGCAAGTACATGTTCGTGCGTTTTGCCAGCGCCTATGTGGTCATGCCCGGCGGCTACGGTACGCTTGACGAACTAATGGAAGCGCTGACCCTCATCCAGACCGGCAAGTCCCGCCAGATTCCGCTCATACTGGTCGGCACGGATTTCTGGAAAGGCTTGATCGACTGGTTCAAGGAGCGCCTGATTGCGGAAAAAATGATCGATCCGTCTGACCTCGACCTCATCCAGCTCATCGACGAGCCGGACGAAATCGTTGCCGCCATTTTCCGGCATTACCAGACCCGCAGCTTCTCGCCGCTGCCGTCCGAAAAGGAAATGATGCTGAATTTGTAAGACCAACCGTCATCACCAAATTGACCGATTTTGGGGTTTGCATCTATGCAAAACGCACTGTTGAAGGAAAAAGCGAAATGTTTCTGACCCTTTTCCGCAGTTGTCTACATTACGTAGGACTTATACCAAGTTCGATAGTAACCTCTGCCAGATAGGAGCAATATGAAAAAACAAATGATTTCCTGGGGAATGGCATCTCTCCTCACACTTTCAGGTTGCGCAGGTCAATATGTCCTTCCAGAAGGATCGCCACAAGCAACGCTCCACATTGTTACCAAACATCCATTTCCATGGATCTCTGGGTGGAGGTACTACTCCGATAGCGAATGTACAGATTCGTCATCGGTGATATTGGGCGCATTTAGTGGCCTTTATGAAGGCGAAAAGCGGGTTCAGATTCGTGCAGGCACCAAGGGGTATCTCGTTGTGCGAGTTAGGACTATTGGCCCTACGGTAGTATTACCTTCTGGTAGCATTACCACAAAAACCGGCGAGTATTGTGGAGTCCAATTTGAAATATCACCGGTTCCTGGCCGAACATATCGTGCTGAACAAAAACACTCAGAACTTGGGCATAACTGTGGTGTTACGATTATTAACGAAGACACAGGAGCAATTTCTATTGACGCTAAACCTATCGCAATACCAATTAATTGCAGGTTGAAATAGCGCTTCATTATGTCTGAGCTGCCATAGTGCCATAGGAGTGCCATAGGGGTCGGAGTGCCATAGGGGTCAGAGTGCCATAGAGTGCCATAGGAGTGCCATAGGGGTCAGAGCCAATTAGCCTTTTGAACTAGACAAGGGCTTGTTCCTCACAAATCCGATTCGCTGCGTTTTCGTCGGCTTGAAAAATATTGAGCAGCCCTTTGTTTGCAGGGGACTCGATAGCACCCCCGACACTGCGCTAGAATGTATTCAATACTTTAAGGATGATTGCCATGCGCCGTCTGCTCCCCCTTCTGTTCATTGCCGCCTTGCCCGTCTGGGCGCAAGACAAACCGGCCAATCTACAGCCGCTACCCGCCATTCCGCCACCGCCGCCCGAAATGAGTTCCTGGGACAATCACCTTGAGCCGCAGGTCACCATCAAGAAATCGGACAAGGAAGAGCGCGCGGAATACCGCGTCAATGGCCAGTTGTACATGATCAAGGTGACACCTGTCGGTGGCCCCACCTATTACCTGGTTGACCAGCAGGGCAACGGCAGTTTCAGCCGGGTCGAAACCATTACGCCCAACGTGCGGCCGCCCATGTGGGTGATTTACCGATTCTGATGCAAGGCTCCCTCGGCTTCCCGCTTGCCCCGAAGCCATTTGACGGCAATAGCCGCAGAGTCGAAGCGGGAGCGGCTTTTAACTGGCTGCGTCAGGGCTGGGCGCTGTTTCTCGCCCGGCCGCTGCTCTGGCTCGCCGCCACAATTGCCGTTCTGCTTTTCGCCATCGCTTGCCTGTTGCTGCCGCAGCCCGGTTGGGCGCTATTTTTTCTGCTTCTTCCCGCCCTGATGGTCGGCACGCTACTCTTTTGCCGCGAATTGGCCGAGGGCAGGAAGGCTGGCCTGGCAGATTACCTGGCCGGTTTTCGTATCCGCGCTGGCGGACTGGCGCTCATTGGCCTGCTGCTGGCGCTCTTTCTGCTGGCGGCCTGGTGGTGTGGCCGGGCACTGGTTGGCGATGCGGCGGCAGGCTTATCGGCACGCCTGTTTTCCGCGCTGGCCACCCTGCTATTGGCTCTGCCCGTATGGCTGGCGGCGGCCTTTGCGCCAGCGCTGTATTTTCTCAACGACATGCCGCCGCTGGAAGCTATGAAAGCCAGTTTTAACGCCTGTGCGCAAAACTGGCTGGCGCTCCTGGTTTTTTCGGTGCTGTTTTTGCTGCTGGCGCTGGTGACTACCTTTTCGGCCGGACTCGGCTTTTTCCTCCTCATCCCGGTGATGAGCGGGGCGCACTACGCGGCCTATCGCGACTTTTTTCCTGGAACATGAAAGCAAACTCATTACCCGCCATCTCCGGCTTGAACTGGTTGCAGGGTGGCTATGCCATCTACCGCCGTAATCCTGCCTTTCTGGTACTAATCTGCATGACCTACTGGGCGCTGGTCATTCTGATCAACCTGGTTCCCTTGCTTGGCCCGATTGCGGCTTCCATCGTAATGCCTGCGCTTTCAGTTAGCGTCATGAATGCCTGCCGTGATCTGGATGATGGCCGTCCTCCCCTGCCCGGCGTGATTTTTTCGGGATTTCGTGAAGGCCGTAAAACACTTTTCCTGCTCGGCGGCCTTTATCTGGCGCTTTCACTCGGCATCGTCCTCTTTTCCGCCCTGCTCGATGGTGGCGCCATGTTGCGCTTTCTGCTGACGGCAAAGACGCCGGAGGCAACAGCATCAGACCCATTCCTGTCGGCGCTGACGCCGCTGGTGATTCTTGGCCTGTTTACGCCGGTATTCATGGCCTATTGGTACGCGCCCATACTGGCCGCCTGGTATCGCCTGCCGATTTTCAAAGCACTCTTTTTCAGCTTCATCGCCTGCTGGCGCAATTGGAGCGCCTTTCTGGTCTATGGGCTGGTGTTGGTGGTACTGCTGCTGTTTGTACCCGCAGTGGTGTTGACCCTTGTCATTTTAATCCTGCCGTCACTGCAGGGCTTAGCCACCGCCTTTCTCGTATTCCCGGTGTTGCTCATTGCGATGCCCATTGTTTTTGCCAGCTTTTACGTCAGCTACCGCGACGTTTTCGGTGTTTCGGAACTGGCCTGATGGAAAGTACATGTCGCGCCATCGGTGTTTTCGGCGGAACGTTCGACCCCGTCCATTTTGGCCACCTGCGTCTGGCCGAGGACGCGCGGCAGCAACTCGGCCTGAGTGAAGTTCTCTGGGTTCCAGCCGGCCAGCCCTGGCATCGCGATCAACCCGAAGTCAGCCCGGCACAGCGGCTGGCGATGGTTGGTCTGGCACTGGCGGATAATCCTGCTTTCCGGCTTGACCCCAGCGAAGTTGAATCAAACCAGCCCAGCTACACCGTGCTGACACTGGAACGTTTGCGCAAGCAACTCGGCAAAACGCAACCCCTCGTTCTGCTGCTCGGCGCGGATGCCTTTGCCGGTTTGACGACCTGGCATCGCTGGCAGGCGTTGTTCGGCATGGCACATATTGCCATTGCCCATCGTCCCGGCTTTGCCATCGATCCGGCGGGCTTGCCTGAAGGTCTGGCGGCAGAATACCGGCAGCGCCTGGTTGAAGATGCAACACCCCTGAACACCGCGCCAGCCGGCCATATTGCCGGTTTTTGCATGACCCAGCTCGACATTTCCGCCACCCGTATTCGTGCCCTTCTAGCGTCCGGGCAAAGCCCGCGCTATTTGCTGCCGGATGCGGTTATCGCCTATATTCAACACCACCAACTTTACCGAAAGCTCTGATGAACCTCAGTAAATTGCAAACCACCGTGGTTT
>JAGTRX010000150.1 GCA_018262285.1 Pseudomonadota bacterium
CTCTGACATAGACTTGTACTACTTGGGCTTCCGCCACGTTTGCGCCAATGCCCAGACCAGCGATCAAGGCCAGCAGGGCCGATTTCTTGGCAATTTTATTCATCATCGTTTTTTACCTCATAAGGAAGATTATCGAACTTACTGACCCGCTCGTTTTGAACATCAAGAACATCCGGGGCGGATTTCGAGCCTATTCTGCCATAGACTGACGGTATTTTTCAAATCGTTTTCCTGTAAAGCCGCAAGTTTTTTGTTTCTGACACAACACCTGCCGGCAATCCAGACGTGTGAAACCTGTTCGCGACCGGCAGCGTAAACCAGCTGAGATACCGCGTCGTAGCAGGGTTGTAGCTCAATGGCAGAAAGGTCAATGGCGCACAAATCGGCTTCTTTGCCGGGGCGGATCGAACCGATCTGGTGGTCGAGGCCGAGTGCCTTGGCGCTGTTCAGAGTGGCCATGCCGAGCACCTGACGGGCTGACAAACTGGCGGCATTGCCGCTTTGTGCCTTGGCGAGCAGGGCGGCCTGGCGCATTTCCTGCAGGATATCGAGCCGGTTATTGCTGGCGGCGCCGTCGGTACCAAGTCCGACATTGATGCCGCGCTGCGTCATGGCTGTGATGGGAGCGATGCCGCTCGCCAGTTTCAGATTCGAGGTCGGGCAATGTGCCACAGAGCAGCCATGCCGAGCCAGTTCCTCTATTTCCCCGTGGTTGAGGTGGACGGCGTGTACGGCAATCAGGTTGGGGCTGAGCAGACCGAGTTTCCTGAGGCGCTGCAAAGGCCGACAATCGTAATTTCTGAGGCTTTCTTCGATTTCAAACCTGGTTTCGTGAATGTGGCAATGAATAGGCAGTCCGAGCAGTTCGGAGAGGGTGATGACGCGTTCAAAACCGGCATCCGAGACCGAATAGGGGGCGTGCGGCGCCAGGCAAAAGGAAATGAGTGGGTGATTGAGCCATTGGTCGCGAACTGCCAGCCCCTTGTTGAGATAATCTTCGCAGTCGTTGGCGTAAGCGTTGGGAAAATCCAGTACCGTGATGCCGAGGGTAGCGCGCATGCCGAGGGTTGTTGAGGCTTCTGCGGCGGCTTGTGGGTAGAAATACATGTCGTTGAAGCAGGTAATGCCGCCTCGCAGCATTTCGGCACAGGCGAGCAGGGTGCCGTCGTGTACGAAAGCGGCGGAGACATGTGCTGCTTCGCTTGGCCAGATGTGGTTTTGCAGCCAGTCCATCAGGGGCAGGTCGTCCGCCATGCCGCGCATCAGGCTCATGGCTGCGTGCGTGTGCAGGTTGATCAGGCCGGGAATGACGAGGTGGTCTGGCAAACGCAGATGTTCTTCAGCTTGATAGCGCTGGTGCGCCTCTTCGGCGGGGAGTAGATCGACGATCTGGCTACCGCGCACGGCAATGGCGTAGCCGGTGAGCAGGGCATCCGGCTCGACGGGGGCTATCCATCGCGGTTCCAGCAGGAGATCAATTTTTTCGGTCATAACGGAAGAGGAAGCGGTGGGTATGGCGTGCTAAAATAGCAAATTTCGCCCAATACAACCATGTGCCGCTCAAAACGGCGCTCGTGAGCACAATGGAACAACAATTCGCTAAAGAAACACTCCCGGTCAGTCTCGAAGACGAGATGCGGCATTCCTATCTTGATTACGCCATGAGCGTCATCGTCGGCCGTGCCCTGCCGGATGCGCGGGATGGCTTGAAGCCCGTGCATCGTCGCGTGCTTTTTGCCATGCACGAACTCGGCAACGACTGGAACAAGGCTTACAAGAAATCGGCGCGTGTTGTCGGTGATGTGATCGGTAAGTATCACCCGCACGGCGACACGGCGGTGTACGACACCATTGTTCGCATGGCGCAGGATTTTTCGCTGCGTTACATGCTCGTCCAGGGCCAGGGCAATTTCGGTTCGGTCGATGGCGATAGCGCGGCGGCGATGCGTTACACCGAAGTGCGCATGGCCAAAATCGGCCACCAGATTCTGGAAGATATCGACAAGGAAACCGTCAATTTCGGCCCCAACTACGACGGTTCCGAGCAGGAACCGCTGGTCATGCCGGCGCGTATTCCCAATTTGCTGATCAATGGCTCGGCAGGTATTGCGGTGGGCATGGCGACCAATATTCCGCCGCACAACCTGAACGAAGTCATCGCTGGTTGTCTGGCTTTGCTGGAAAACCCGGCTATCAGCATCGAAGAATTGATCGCGCATATTCCGGCGCCGGATTTCCCCACCGCCGGCATCATTTACGGCATTGGTGGCGTGCGCGAAGGCTACTTGACGGGGCGCGGCCGGGTGATCATGCGCGCCCGCACCCATATCGAGGATCTGGAAAAGGGCAACAAGCAGGCGATCATCGTCGATGAGCTGCCATACCAGGTCAATAAAAAGACTCTGCTCGAAAAGATTGCCGAGCTGGTCAATGAGAAGCGGATCGAAGGAATTTCCCATCTGCAGGACGAGTCAGACAAGTCCGGCATGCGGGTCGTTATTGAGTTGAAGCGTGGCGAATTGCCTGATGTCATTCTCAACAATCTGTACAAGATGACGCAGCTGCAGGATACCTTCGGCATGAATATGGTGGCGCTGGTCGATGGCCAGCCGCGTTTGCTGAACCTGAAGCAGATGCTGGAGTGTTTCCTGTCGCACCGGCGCGAGGTGGTGACACGCCGTACCGTATTCGAACTCAGGAAGGCGCGCGAACGCGGCCATATTCTCGAAGGCCTGGCGGTGGCTTTGTCCAATGTCGACGAGATTATTGCCCTGATCAAGGCGGCGCCAACGCCGGCTGATGCCAAGCGTGGCCTGATGGGGCGGCTGTGGCGCAGCCCGCTGGTTGAGGAAATGCTGCAACGTGCGGCGGCCGATGCTTCGCGGCCGGAAGGTCTGGCACCGGAATATGGTCTCTCAGCGCAGGGCTACAAGCTTTCTGACGAGCAGGCGCAGGCCATTCTGGAATTGCGTTTGCAACGCCTGACCGGACTTGAGCAGGACAAGATTGTCAGTGAATACAAGGAAGTGATGGCCAAAATCGCTGACCTGCTCGACATTCTTGCCAAGCCGGAGCGCATTACCGCTATTATCGTTGAGGAATTGACGGCCGTCCTTGAACAATTCGGTGATGCGCGCCGCTCCGAAATCGTCACCAATACCACCGAACTTGGCATTGAAGACCTGATCACGCCGCAGGATATGGTTGTCACCATGTCGCATGGCGGTTACATCAAATCACAGCCGCTGGCTGATTATCGGGCGCAACGGCGTGGCGGGCGCGGTAAATCGGCGACGTCGATGAAGGATGAGGATTTCATCGATCACCTGTTTATTGCCAATACGCACGATTTCATCCTGTGCTTCTCGAATCGTGGCCGCTGCTACTGGTTGAAGGTCTATGAAGCGCCGCAGGGCAGCCGCACCAGCCGTGGCAAGCCGATTGTCAATCTCTTCCCGCTGGAAGAAGGCGAAATGATCAACGCCATCCTGCCGGTCAAGGAATTTGCCGAAGATAAGTACATCTTCATGGCGACCATCATGGGTACGGTCAAGAAGACGCCACTGTCGGACTTCTCCAATCCGCGCAAGGCCGGCATCATCGCCGTGGCGCTCGATGACGGCGATTACCTGATCGGCGCCGAACTGACTACGGGCACCAATGACATCATGCTGGTTTCCGATGGTGGCAAGGCGGTCTGGTTTGATGAGGAAGATGTGCGGCCGATGGGTCGTACAGCGCGCGGCGTGCGCGGCATGAAGCTGCAACCGAAGCAGCGGGTCATTGCCCTGCTGGTGGCTGAGAACGAACAGCAGACGGTGCTGGTCGCTACCGAAAACGGTTACGGCAAACGCACGGCCTTGGGTGATTTCCGTCATTCCGGTCGCGGTACGCAGGGCGTCATCGCCATTGCCGCCAGCGCCCGCAACGGCAAGATCGTCGGTGCCAAACTGGTCGGTGACGAAGACGAAATCATGTTGATTGCGACCGGCGGCGTGCTGATCCGCACCCGGGTTTCCGAAATTCGCGAATTGGGTCGTGCCACGCAAGGCGTCACCCTTATTTCGCTCGATGATGGCGAAAAACTGGCCGGTCTGGAAAAGGTCGTTGAGACGGAGGACGTGGCCGAGACGGGAGGGGAGTGATGGCGCGTTTGTGGAATTTCAGTGCTGGCCCGGCCGTAATGCCGGAAGAGGTTCTGCGGCAGGTGCAGGAAGAATTGCTCGACTGGCACGGTGCCGGCTGCGGCATCATGGAAATGAGCCATCGCGGCAAGGAGTTTGGCAGCGTTATCGCCCAGGCCGAAGCTGATCTGCGCGAGTTGATGGTTGTGCCGGCCAACTACAAGGTGCTTTTCCTGCAAGGCGGCGCGACGCAGCAATTTGCCCAGATTCCGATGAACCTGCTGGGCGAACGTTCTGCCGATTATGTCGTTTCCGGTTCCTGGTCGAAGAAAGCCATCAAGGAGGCCGAGCGCTTGGTGGGAAAGACCAGGGTGCGCTGTGTCGCTTCGGGTGGGTCTTCCGGTTTTTCTGCTTTTCCCGATTTGGTACAAGCCAATCTTGATCCGGAGGCCGCTTATCTGCATGTGTGCACCAACGAAACCATTGACGGTGTTGAAGTACACGACCTGAGCGTCTTGCCTGCCGGAAAAGTGCCGCTGGTGGCGGATATGTCCTCACACATTCTGTCGCGTCCAGTCGATGTATCGCGCTTTGGGCTGATTTACGCCGGGGCGCAAAAGAATATCGGCCCTTCAGGCCTGGTGCTGGTCGTCGTGCGCGAAGACCTGCTGGGCAAGGCCTGGCCGCAGACACCTTCGGTCATGGATTATGCCGTCATGGCCGAGAATGGTTCCATGCTCAATACGCCGGCAACGCTGTCCATCTACATTGCCGGTCTTGTTTTCCAATGGCTCAAACGCCAGGGTGGTTTGAAGGCGATGGAAGCGGTGAATATCGAAAAGGCTCGCCTGCTCTATGCTTGCATTGAGGCCTCCAACGGTTTTTACCGCTCGCCCGTCGATAAGGCTTGGCGTTCGCGCATGAATGTGCCATTTACCCTGGTGCGGCCGGAACTCGATGCCGCTTTCCTGGCTGAAGCCAAGGCTGCGGGATTGCTGGCACTAAAAGGCCATGCTTCGGTTGGTGGCATGCGCGCATCAATCTACAACGCCATGCCGCTGGCGGGGGTTCAGGCACTGGTGCAATTCATGAATGATTTTGCCGCACGGAACGCCTGACTTCTATGAGTGAAGAGCTGAAACAGGAACTGGCTGGTGTGCGAGCCGAAATTGACGGCATTGATGCCCAATTGCTCGAATTGCTCAGCCAGCGGGCGCGCTGCGCCCAGAAGGTGGGCGAGATCAAGGCAAAACATGGCGAAATTGGCCATATCTATCGCCCGGAGCGTGAAGCGGAAGTTCTGCGTCGCATTCAGGACAAAAATCCGGGTCCACTCTCCAACGAATACGTTACTTTTTTCTTCCGTGAAATCATGTCGGCCTGCCTGTCGCTCGAACAGGCGCTCGGCGTCGCTTTTCTTGGGCCTTGGGGCACCTTTTCCGAGTCCGCGGCGAGCAAGCATTTCGGCCAGTCGGCACGGTTGCTACCGCAAATTTCCATTGACGACGTGTTCCGCGAAGTGGAATCAGGGCATGCGCAGTATGCTGTGGTTCCGGTCGAAAACTCGACCGAAGGTGCTGTTGGCCGCACCATGGATCTGCTGTTGGCAACACCGCTGAAAATCTGTGGCGAAGTCAATTTGCGCGTGCACCAGAATCTGTTATCCAGAGCAGGCAAACTGGAGGACGTGACGCGAGTCTATTCGCATGCCCAGTCGCTGGCACAGTGCCATGAGTGGCTCAACCGCATGTTGCCCAATGCGCAACGCATTCCGGTCGGCAGTAATGCCCAGGCAGCGCAGAAGGCGCTGGAAGAGGAGGGCGCCGCCGCCATAGCCGGCGAGGCGGCAGCGATCCGCTATGCATTGCCGAAGCTGGCCGAAAACATCGAGGATGAGCCGAACAACACGACGCGCTTTCTGGTGCTGGGTCGCCACGATGCCGGTTCTTCGGGGCGCGACCGCACCTCTCTGGCGATGTCCGCTCCCAACCGCACTGGCGCCTTGCATTATTTGCTGGAACCCTTTGCCACCAACGGCGTCTCCATGACCCGTCTGGAATCCCGCCCGGCCAAGCATGCCCTGTGGGAATATATTTTTTACGTCGATATAGAAGGCCACTGCGAGGATGCCCCGGTCAAGGCGACGCTGGAGGAACTGGCCAAGCGTGCTGCCTACCTGAAAGTTCTGGGTTCCTACCCGGTCGCCGTTTTTTAAGGAAATCCCTATGAGTTTGCTGGAAAAATCCCTTCCGTATATCCGCGCCATTTCACCTTA
>JAGTRX010000151.1 GCA_018262285.1 Pseudomonadota bacterium
CCCGCCCGGCACTGCTCATGGCTTCCGGCGAAATGAGCACCGAACCGACGGCGTTCAAGTGGTAACTGCGCTCGAAATACTGGTAGGCATCGTGAAAGACGATGAAAGGTTTGCTCTGTACCGAAGCCAGTTTTCTGCCAATTTCGGCATCCAGCACTTTGAGGCGACGCAAGGCCGCTTCAGCATTGGCAGCGTAGCGTGCCGCATTGGCTTTGTCGGCAGTCGATAAGGCAACAGCAGCAGCACGAATAATGGCCGCCGCGTTATTGGGCGATAGCCAGAGATGGCCGTCAAAATTGCCGTGATCATGTTTTTCCGTGCCATGTTGATGATCCCAGTTGCCGCCGACACGGGCTGGCAGCAGTTCGATTCCTGGCGCTTGGGAGAGCGTGATGATGCGGGTTCCCGGCCGCATCGCTCTGGTGACCTTGGCCAGCGCCGTTTCGACCTGCGGCGCGATCCAGAACAGGAGTTCCGCTTTCTCCGCCGCCAGCCGTTCGGAAGGTTTGAGGGCGTAGGTGTGCGGCGAACTGCCGGGTGGCATCAGAAGAACCGGTTGGCCAACACCGTCCATAACCGCGCGAACCAAGTCATCCACCGGCTTGATGCTGGTGGCGACCTGCGGCGCCGCAAACAGCGGCGCATTGAGCGTCACAATAAAGGACATGGTGACAAGTTGACGAAGCAAGCGCATAGGGAAACTCTCCAGTGTGCGAAAATGCGGTTTCTTTGAATCGGCGAATCATAACGTCAATTGGCAACACCTGAGACCCCTGCAAGCGCTACACCCTTTCTGATTCGTGGCGACGGGCTGACCATCGAGCGCAGCGGCAGGCGTCTGCTCGATGGCGTCAGCCTCAGTGTGGCGCCGTGTCGCATTGTTACGCTGGTTGGCCCCAACGGTGCCGGCAAAACGACCTTGGTACGGGTTCTGCTCGGTTTGCTGGCACCGGATAGCGGCCGGGTCGAGCGCCGCGCCGGATTGGTTGTGGGTTACGTTCCGCAGCGTTTTGCCGTGCCGGCCAATCTGCCGATGGATGTCGATGCCTTTCTGCAGCTGGCTGGCCCGAGTTCCTTCGCCCAGCGCCGCGAAGTGCTGCAGAATTTGGCGGCAGAACATCTGCATCGCTCCTCATTACACAGCCTTTCCGGCGGCGAACTGCAACGTGTGCTGCTGGCCAGAGCGCTGTTGCGTCAGCCCGACCTACTGGTGCTGGATGAACCGGCACAAGGCCTGGACGTGCATGGCGAACGTGAGTTGTATGGTCTGATTGCCGGCCTGCGCGACCGTCAAGGCTGCGCTGTGCTGATGATTTCGCACGATTTGCATCTGGTCATGGCCGCCACCGACGAGGTCATCTGCCTGGAACAACACATCTGCTGCATGGGAACCCCAGAAGCCATCAGCCAGCATCCGGAATATCTGCGCCTGTTCGGCCCCGGCTGGGAGGGTCTGGCCTTCTACCAGCATCGGCACAACCACCATCACGACTTGCACGGCAATGTTGTGCCGGACGAAGCCAAAACCGGTTGCGATTGCCAGGACGGATGCCATCATGAGTGAGTTCCTGATTCCCGACTTCCTCTGGCGCGCTCTGTTGGGTGGTATCGGCATTGCCCTGCTGGCCGGGCCGCTCGGCTGTTTTGTGGTGTGGCGGCGCATGGCCTATTTTGGCGAAACGCTGGCGCATTCTTCTTTTCTGGGTGTTGGGCTCGGTTTGTTGCTGCATCTGGAACCGATGATCGGTGTCATCGCCGTGGCCACGGTCATTGCTGTCCTGCTGGCGCGAAGGAATCCCGCTGAAGGTTTGGCCGAGGATACCTTGCTGGGACTGCTCTCGCACGCCAGCCTTGCACTTGGGCTGGTAGTACTGGCCAGCATGGAAAATCTACGTGTCGACCTGTTTTCCTATCTCTTCGGCGACATTCTCGCCCTGCGGCCACAGGAATTGCTTTGGGTCGCCTTGGCCGACGTGCTCGGGCTGGGTGTACTGGCCAAAATCTGGCACGACCTGCTGGCGCTGACGGTGCATGAGGAACTGGCCGCCGTGGAAGGCCGCCGCATTCTGTTGCTGCGCCTGGCCTTCATGCTGGTACTGGCGGTGTTTGTCGCCCTGGCGATGAAACTGGTCGGTATTCTGCTCGCTGTCGCCATGCTGATCATTCCCGCTGCCGGCGCCCGCCGTCTGGCGCGTACGCCGCTACAGATGGCCCTTGGCGCTGCTGCTATCGGCGCCTTGTCGGTCGGCCTTGGACTGGCGGCCTCGCTCAAGCTCGACACGCCCGCCGGCCCCTCGATTGTGGTTGCTGCCGCC
Source organism: Pseudomonadota bacterium (assembly GCA_018262285.1). GTDB lineage: Bacteria > Pseudomonadota > Gammaproteobacteria > Burkholderiales > Rhodocyclaceae > UBA1934. The sequence goes on from JAGTRX010000151.1 coordinate 2,316, forward strand.
GGCTTGTTTTTGCTGGTTCGTGCTCTACCCAATCGGGGCTGAAAATCAGCCTTGCCTGGAAAAGAACAATTTTAGTCCCAGGAAGACAAACAAGGCGCCGGTCGCCCGATTGAGCCAAGCCGCCATTCGGTTGGCAAAACTCAGGCGCTGGCTCAGCATTGCAGCCGACCATGCCAGAAAGAGACACCACAGCGTACCATTGATATTGAAGATCACGCCCAGAAACAGGAAAGCAATTTCCTTGTTTGGCGCTGCCGGATCAATGAATTGCGGTACAAAAGCCAAGAAAAACAAACCCACTTTTGGGTTGAGTACATTGGTCAGAAAACCCTGCATGAATATTTGCCGCAGTGAAGCCGGTGCCATCACCACAGACTTGGCAGCGCCGTCTCGACCGGATCCACACAGCAATGCGAAGCCGACATAGAGTAGATAAGCGCCACCCAACCAACGCATAAGTGAAAAGGCAAAAGCCGAAGTAGCAAGCAAGGCGGAAATTCCAAGGGCAGCCGCCAGAATATGAACATAACAACCAGTACCGATGCCCAGTGCCGCCAAGGCACCAGCTCGCCAACCCTGGCTAGTACTACGAGCGACGATGTAGAGCGAATCCGGGCCCGGTGTGATATTAAGCAAGAGCCCTGAGACAATAAATAACAAAAGATCGTGAGTGCCGAACATGGAAATTAGCAGAATTCGTTCTTCCACTCGCGCAGGGTGGCAAAGACGCTGACCGGGTCATTGGCCGCCGGATTGCGCTGCCGGGCGGCTGCCACAACCGCTGGTTCGCTGCAGCGCAGGAAGGGATTGGTTTGTTTTTCCTGCAACAGGGTCGAAGGTACCGTCGGACGTCCGCGCAAACGCATAAAGGAAGCCTCGGCAGAACGCTTGGCTGTCAGCACATTGCCCGGCTCCACCGCCATGGAAAAGCGCAGATTGACTTCAGTGTACTCATGCCCGCAGTAGATCAGGGTTTCGTCCGGCAGGGAGGCAAGTTTGGCCAGGGAATCAACCATTTGTGCCGGCGTACCCTCAAACAAGCGTCCGCAACCGCCCGTAAATAAAGTGTCGCCGCAGAAAAGCGCCCCCGAAATCAGATAGGCCAAGTGGCCCAGGGTGTGACCGGGGATGGCGATAACCTCGCAAGCCATACCCAGCAATTCGATGCTTTCCCCGCCCGACAGCGGCCGGCTGCGCCCTGTGATAGACTCGCTTGCCGGAGCATAGACAGGAACAGGGTAGTTTTCCAGCAACGTGGGCAAACCTGCCTGATGATCGACATGATGATGGGTGACCAGAATGGCCTTGAGGTTGTAACTCTCGGCCTTGAGTCGCCAGATGACGGCACTGGCGTCACCCGGGTCGACAATCACGGCATCGTTGCCATCGTGCAGCAACCAGATGTAGTTGTCGGCCAGAGCAGGAATGAAAGTAATCTCGAGCATGGTGTCACTATCGAACGACCAGAGTGGAATGTCAATTCCCGGACTTGATATTTGGCTCAATTCAGCGCTGGGTCGACAGGTCATCGGCTGGGAACAATCGCGCATGGACGAGGCGGTTGCCGACATTTTCGGGTTCAATGCCCTGCAACTGGGAATGCCACAATGCGACTTCCTGCGAACCAACCGCATCCCTCTGAAACAGAAAGCTGGTTGCCTGGAGGGGGTCGATGTGCGCTGCGACCTGACTGCCCTGCCCTTTGCCACCCAAAGTATTGATCTGGTGGTTTTGCCGCATGTGCTCGAATTTCATCCCGATCCACACCAGTTGTTGCGCGAAATCGAGCGTATTCTCATTCCTGAGGGGCAACTCATCATTCATGGCTTTAATCCGGTCTCGCTGTGGGGGCTGCGCCAGCGTTTGATGCGCCAGCGCGGCAGAGTTTTCCCCTGGAATGGCAATTACCTTTCTGTTCTACGCCTCAAGGACTGGTTAAGTCTGCTCGGTTTCGATCTCGACCGGGGCTGTTTTGGCTGTTACACCCTGCCCTTGCATCAGGAGCAATGGCAGCGCCGATTGCAATTCATGGAAGCCGCCGGCGACCGCTGGTGGGGATTCGCCGGCGGTGTATATCTGCTGCGCGCCATCAAGCGGGTGCGCGGCATGCGTCTGATCGGGCCGACCTGGCGCAACAACAAGCTGGCGACCAGCGCCTTGCGCCCAATTACTGAAAAAAGGCATTCGCCATGAGTGAGGAATTGGTGGAAATTTTTACCGACGGCGCTTGCCGGGGCAATCCGGGCGCTGGCGGCTGGGGCGCAATTCTGCGACTCGGTAGCAAGGAAAAAGAACTGTGGGGCGGCGAACACGACACCACCAATAATCGCATGGAACTGACCGCCGCCATCCGCGCCCTGAGTGCCCTCAAACGACCGGTCAGCGCCCGTGTGCATAGCGATTCGCAGTATGTCCTGAAAGGTATCAACACCTGGATACATGCCTGGAAGAAGAACGGCTGGCGCACTTCCGACAAGAAACCGGTCAAGAACGCCGATCTCTGGCAGGCACTCGAACAGGCGGCCAGCCCGCATCAGTTGGAATGGATCTGGGTCAAGGGTCATGCCGGTCACCCGGAAAATGAACGCGCTGACGCCCTGGCCAACCGGGGCATTGATGAACTGAAAGCCAAATCATGAGAAGAAAAGTTGTCCTTGATACCGAAACCACGGGTCTCGATCCGCGCCAGGGTCATCGCATCATTGAAATAGCCTGCCTGGAACTCGTCAGCCGACGACAAACCGGGCACCATTTTCACAAATATCTCAATCCGGAACGTGATATCGACGCTGGCGCTGCGGCTGTGCATGGCATCACCCTCGATTTCCTGGCCGACAAGCCCAAATTTGCCGACATTGTCGAAGAGTTCATCGATTTTGTGCGCGGTGCTGAACTGATCATCCACAATGCCCCGTTCGATCTCGGTTTCCTGAACGCGGAACTCGATCGTCTGGGGATGGTTCCGGTGACTACCGTCTGCCACAGCATTACCGATACCCTGAAACTGGCACGCGAGCGTTATCCCGGCAAACGCAACAACCTTGATGCGCTGTGCGAGCGCTACCAGATAAACAATGCACATCGCACCCTGCACGGTGCCCTGCTTGACACCGAACTACTGGCCGAAGTCTATCTGGCCATGACACGCGGTCAGAACACTCTGATGATTGAGCCAGAGGCTCCCAAACGCAGCAGTGTCGAAAATTTTTCTGGCGCCGCCGGACAAAAGCCCCTGACCGTCCTGCGCGCCAGCGCCAATGAACTGAGGGAACATGAACGCATCCTGGCTGGCATCCAGAAAGAAAGTCAGGGGAAGTGCCTGTGGCTGGGTGAGCAATCAGGCAGCGCCGCGAATCAGTCCGACTAAAACGCCTTCGATGAAAAAAGCATCATTTTCGGGATCGACCACGATAGGCTCGTAATCAGTATTTTCGGGCAGCAACTCGATTTTGCCATTACGTCGGCTCAGGCGCTTGACCGTCACATCATCCTGCAAACGGGCGACGACAATTTCGCCATCGCGCGCTTCCGACGTACGGTGCACGGCAATCAGGTCGCCATCAAAAATACCGGCACCGATCATGGAAAGCCCGCGCACCCTGAGCAGAAAATCGGCGCGCCGGGAAAACAGTTTGGAATCGAGGGCAAAACGTTTCTGGACATTTTCCGCTGCGAGAATGGGCGAACCGGCAGCAACGCTGCCAATGAGTGGCAGGCCGAGTTGTTCAACCAGCCGGATGCCACGCGCCGAGCCGGGTTCAAGCACGACGACGCCCTTTTTGGCCAGTGCCCGCAGGTGGTCTTCCGCCGCATTGGCCGAGGCAAAGCCAAAGGCTTGGGCAATTTCGGCCCGGGTTGGCGGCGCACCAAGAACTTCCAGTGAGTTTTTGATGAAATCGAGAATTTCCTGTTGGCGCGGGGTCAGTTTGCTCACTTGAATCGCTCCTTGATGAATTAACTGTATTTTTATACAGACTTTATAATTTTACAAGCGCTCTCTGGCTTTCCTGACCAGCTAATTTCCGCCAAGAACGGATTCCCGACAAATTCCGATATAATCCAACCCGACTGTTGTCACACAAG
>JAGTRX010000152.1 GCA_018262285.1 Pseudomonadota bacterium
CGCCGGCAAGCGCGCATAGTCGCGGAAGTCATCGACCATGTGCTTCATCGCCCGTACCTGGTTGATGATGGTCTGTGTACCACGCTTCAACATATCGGCATCGCTGTTGGTCAACTTGTCGGCCAGCTTGTGTTGCAAGCGTTCGGCCGAAAGCTGAATCGGCGTCAGCGGATTCTTGATTTCATGCGCCAGACGGCGCGCCACCTCACCCCAGGCAGCGCTGCGCTGGGCGGCAACAATCCTGGTCATGTCGTCAAACACCACCACATCGCCGCCACCACTCGTCTCGGGCAAACGCGAACCACGTAGCAGAAGAATCTGCGGCATTCCGTTGGGACAATCGAGTTCAAGCTGTCCCTGCCATTCGGTATCTTCCAGCATGGCAAAATGCTCGGCGATGAACTGACCCAGCACACTCTGCCGCGGCCATTTCTGAATTTCTTCGCCAATGAGTCCTTCGAAATTGTCGCCGAGAATATTGAGCGCACCTTCATTGACCGTGCGCAGAAAAAACTGGCGATCAAAAACCAAAACCCCGGCCGATAGATTGGCCAGAATGGATTCAAGATAGGCTCTTGCCGATTCAACCTCGGCGCGATGCCTTTCGGTTTCGAGACGTGCCTCCTCAAGCTGCGCCGTCATGCGATTGAAAGACTGCGTCAGGATGCCCAGTTCGTCACGACTGTAGACCGCCTGGCGCGGCGAGAAGTCACCTTGCGCCACCGCCCGCGTCCCTTCAGCCAGAATCGAGAGCGGGGCTGAAAGTCGCCGTGCCATGATAAAGGCCAGGGCAAAAGCCCCGAACAAAGCCACCAACAAGGTCAAGGTCAGTGTTAGCGCATAAATCCGGGTTAGGCCGGTACGCGCCAATTGCAACTCCTGGTAATCACGATAAACCGCTTGAACCGCCTCGGCGTTGGCGCCGAGCGCCTCGGGAACCAGCTGGGTCAATTGCAGAATACGCGGCTCTTCAAAAACGCCAAAACCCGAGACCGGTACCAGAACCCGCAAAATCATTTTCTTGCCGTCACTGTCAACCCAGGACAACTGCCGGGCGCTTCGTGCCTGTTTGAGCTGAGCGGGCGACGGCAGGCGCGGCATCAGATCGCTCAAATCGGCATTGGCGCTGGCCAGCAACTGACCCCCGGCGCTAAAAAGTGAGGCGGTCTGTACGCTGTTTTGCTCGCGCAGGCGGATGAGCGCCGTCCGCCGTCCGTTTTCTGGCACGCTCGAAAGTTCGAGCGCCATGTTTTTCCCCTTGGTGGAAAGGTCGGCCAGCAGTGAATCAAGGGATGTTCGTCCGAGATCCAGACCAGCTTCCAGCGCCTTTTCCACCCGCACATCAAACCAGCTTTCAATCGAGCGCGTCACGAACTGGACGGAAACGCCGTAAACCAGCGCTCCGGGAAAAACCGCCATCAGCCCGAACATCGCCATCAACCGCAATTTCAGGCGGGAGCCAAAAATCTGAGCACGATGTTCCAGCCAGAGCAAACGCAGCTGCCAACCGACCAGCCCGAGCAGCGCTAGCGCGATCAAGATATTCATCCCGATCAGTACGGGATAATGGCGTTCAAAAATGGCGGTATCTGCCGAAGTCGATATCAACAGCAGGAACCAGACGATAGCGCCAAACGCCCCTGCCAATGAACCGCCGATGACCAACAGGCGCCTCATGCCATCGCCTCTTCAGCACAGCCCAGCAACGAGACCCTCTGGGCTAGACTCATTTGCTTTCCGGCGCCGGCAGGTTAACGTTCCAAGTTTTCCAGTCTGAAGCCAGGTGCCAATCCCGGCTGCCCACGGCGGAAATCTGGAAAGGTTTGGGCAACAGGGTTACATCGAGCTTGAATCGTAAAGCGCCACGATAGCCCTCACCGGATTTGATTTGCGGAAAGTCGGACGCTTTTTCGATCACCTGCCATGAACGCAGGCGCGACACCACGCGCAAGGCTTCATTAAGCGTGGGAAATGATTGGTGCAATCCGCCGCCGCTGGCCACGCGGTACTGGCGGGTCAAGGCATGATAATAAAGGCGCAGGCTCATCTGGCGACTGAGCAGCTTTTCGTCTAACCAGTACCAGCGCTTATTGACCAGTTCAAAATCAATCAGAAAAGTCAGCACCACGCCGCGCATGACCGCCTCCTCAAGGCGGGAACTCAGCTCAAACTGAAAATCGGCAGAAACGGCGTAGCCCTCGTCCGCAGCAATTAACTGCGGCGAGGAAACCTCGACTTCGGCCGCCATTGCCAAACCGGCAAAGGACAACCAGGCGCAGACCAAGGCTAGGCGCAATCCGTCAAGGTTTCTTTTCAAGCAGGCAGTAATAAAAAGCATCGTGTTCGCGATCAGGCAATAACTGTTCTTCGTGTTCAAGGACTGCATCAGGTGTTCTATCGACAAAGCGTGCCATCTGCACATGGTTCTCTTCAGGAAAAACCGAGCAGGTGGCGTACAGCAGTTTACCCCCCGGTTTGACGACTTGCCACAAGGCGTCAAGGATAGCCGACTGCTGGCCGGAAAAGGAAGCAATATCGGCCTCGCGTCGCAGCCACTTGGAATCGGGATGCCGGCGCACCACCCCGCTGGCGGTGCAAGGCACATCAGCCAGAACCGCATCGAAGAATCGGCGATCCCACCATTCATCAAGACGGACACAATTGGCCACCTTGATTTCCGCCTGCAAGCCCAGCCTTTGCAGATTTTCAGCAATCATGCGACAGCGTGCCGGCTTGAGATCAAGCGCCAGCAAGTCAATATCGGCGCGCTCCAGAAGATGCGCTGCCTTACCGCCGGGCGCCGCGCAAGCATCAAGGACGCGACTGCCTGATGCTGGCGCCAGCAAATCCACCGCCCGCTGCGCACCAGGATCCTGAACAGATACAAGCCCCTCGACAAATCCCGGCAAGCGCCCAACCGGCAAGGCTTGCTCGAGCAGGACACCATCCTTGCCCGAGGCTAGCGCTCCCGCCTGAATCGACTGAAACTCTGCCAACCAGCTGTCGCGGTCAGCACGACGGCGATTGACCCGCACCGCCATTGGCGGTCGCTGATTTCCGGCCGCAGCAACTTCGCGCCACGCTTCCGGAAACGCCGCCCGCAGACGTATCAGCCACCAATCCGGATGGCAATACGTCGCCACCACGTCATTCCCGGCTTCGGCCTGCAATTGCGGGTGCTGTCTCAGAAAAGCACGCAACACGCCATTGGTCAATGCCTTAAAGCGGCCGTTGTGCAAAACACCGGACGCCGTTACCGCCTGGTCAACCACGGTATGCGCAAACTCCGGCTCCAATTCCAGTCGGCTTATGGCGACCAACAGCAAGGCGTGAATTTCCGCCTCTGCCAGGGGTTTATGCAACAAGCGGGCGAGAAAAAAATCGCCCCGGCCAAATTGGCGCAAACAACTGTAAACGAGCTCCTGCACTGCCGGCCGAATCTTGTCGGGCACACGATCCAACAAACCATCAGCCAGACTCTGGCCGGCCATTACCCGGCAAACCACCTGCGTGGCGTGAAAGAAACTGAAGGCGAGCGAATCCTGGGGTAGTCGATGCATGTCCGGATTATCGCATGGGCGCATAATGTCGCCATGCTTCGCGCCATTCTTCTCCTGTTACTGGTCACAGCCAGCCCGGCATGGGCTTGGAACAGCGGCGCACACCGGCTGATCGCGCACATTGCCTGGCAACAACTTTCTCCTTCTGCCAAGTCGGCCATATCCAGCCTGTTGCTTGCCCATCCTGATTACGACCGCTGGACGGAACACCATCAGGGCAAGCAATTCGCCTTTGTTGAAGCATCTACCTGGCCAGACGATATTCGCCAGGATGCACGTTTTTACGAGGAATTCGCTGACCCCCCTACGCCATCGATTGCCGGTTTGGCAACCACAGCTCGCCACCGCAACTGGCACTACACCGACCGCCAATTGGATGGTAGCCCCCGCGAGGGCAAGGGAAGTCTCGATACTGAATTACCGCGCCTGGTTGCAATACTGGCTGATTCATCTGCCTCACGTTCGCAAAAGGTCTATGCGCTTCCCTGGGTCATCCATCTGGTTGGAGAAATGCACCAACCCCTGCACATTGGCAGCAATCACGACAAGGGCGGCAATCTGTTTGAAGTGGAAGACTTTGCCGACCAACGGCAGCCAGCCAAAACACTGCATCGCTGGTGGGATGATCTGCCGGCGGCACCCTGGTTAAACGGCAAAGCCCTGGAAAATTCCGCCCAACGTCTGTTGGCGCAAACGCCTCACGCCCCTGCACAGGGCAATTTCGAGCTCTGGCAACAGGAAAGCTTCGAAATTGCGCGGGCGCATGCTTATCCGCCTGGACGCATGATTACCCCGGAATTTCGCACCCAAGCCAAGACCATTGCCAATCGCCGCGTTGTCGAAGCGGGCTATCGACTGGGAAGCTTATTGCGAGCCATTTTCGGCGGGGTTTCACGTGGAACCGGTTCGGAATAGAATTCACCGGGAACTTACACTCAATAACAAGGCCAATGAACGGACTGCACCTTATCGCCGACTTGCACGATTGCCGTTGCTCAACGCAGTTCCTGCTTGACGCTGCCGGCCTGGAGAGCTTTTGCATCAGCGCCTGCCAGCGTAACGACGTCAAGGTCGTGGGGCGGTTTTTTCATCAATTCACCGATGCTTGCGGTCGGCCAGCTGGTGTCACTGGCGCGGTTGTCCTGGCCGAATCACATCTGGCCATCCACACCTGGCCAGAAATTGGCGGTGTCACACTGGATGTCTATGTCTGCAATTTCAGCGCCGACAACAGCCAGGCGGCACGAAGCCTGTGCGACGAAGCGATTGCTGCCTTCCTGCCACAACGCTGCGAACGAAAGGAAGTGATCCGCGGCAGCCTTGCGGAATCCCCCAACACCTGAATTCAGCGCGCGCTCAAATCGAACTGATCGCCCACCCGCAGCGCATGGCCCGCCAAAAATTGCGCGGCACCCAAACGCTTGCCGCCAGCTTTCTGCAATTCAGTAATACACAACGCCCCTGCGCCACAAGCCACAGTAATTCCAGCCTTATCCACCGCCAGCACCTGACCAGCCGAAGCGCCTGATTCCACAAGTATTAGCGCCTTCCAAACCTTGACACCAACACCAGCCAAACTCGTTTGCGCCCCCGGAAATGGATTAAAGGCACGGATGTGGCGATCGAGTTCAATCGCCGATTTTTCCCAGTCGATGCGCGCTTCGCTCTTTTCAATTTTGGCGGCGTAGGTCACGCCGTCCATCGGCTGCGTCTCGGCCGACGTAGGCAGCCTGGTGAATACCTCCACCGCCAGTTGCCCTCCCATCTCCGCCAACCGGTCGTGCAAGCTGCCGGCCGTGTCTTCCAAGTCAATCGGCGTCGACAACCTAGCCAGCACCGGCCCGGTATCCAGCCCGGCTTCCATTTGCATGATGCAAACACCGGTTTCCCGATCGCCGGCCAGAATGGCACGCTGGATCGGCGCCGCGCCTCGCCAGCGCGGCAATAGCGAAGCATGGATATTGAGACAGCCCAAACGCGGCATATCGAGAACCACTTGCGGCAGAATCAGCCCGTAGGCCGCTACCAGCATAAGGTCGGCGCCGGTAGAACGCACCTTCTCCTGCGCGGCTGGATCTTTCAGGCTCGGCGGCTGAAAGACCGCAATCCCGTATTCCTGCGCCAGTTTTTTAACCGGCGACAGCTGCAGGCTCATGCCTCGCCCGCCAGGCTTGTCCGGCTGCGTCAGGACGAGGCAAACCTCGTGGCCAGCCGTGCAAACCTGCTCTAGGGCCACCGCAGCAAATTCGGGCGTACCAGCAAAAATGACTCTCATCAGGCGGTAATCCTGGCTTTCTTGGCCAACTTGGCTTTGATGCGCGACTGCTTGAGTTGGGAAAGGTACTGCACAAAAAGCTTGCCATTCAAATGATCGGTTTCGTGCTGTATGCAAACTGCCAGCAGACCTTCCGCCTTCAAAACTTGCTCCTTGCCGTCCAGATCCTGAAAGCGGACGGTCACCCGTTCGGCGCGCGTGACTGTCTCATAAACGCCGGGAACCGAAAGGCAGCCCTCTTCGCCTTCACAGGAGCCTTCGGCTTCCTCTATTTTAGGGTTGATAAACACACGCAGTTCGTTTTTATCTTCCGAGATGTCGATGACGACCACTTGCAAGTGAACATCCACCTGTGTGGCAGCCAAACCAATGCCGGGAGCCTCGTACATCGTCTCCGCCATATCGGCGACAAGTCTGCGTATTTTTTCGTCAACAACAGCCACCGCCTGTGCTTTTTTGGCCAAGCGTTGGTCTGGATAACGCAAGATGGGTAAAAGTGACATAAGACAACCTAAAAATGCTTGCTCAATTAAGCCATTATGT